>JAOAHE010000048.1 GCA_026415415.1 Thermodesulfovibrionales bacterium
AAGAAGCAGAGAATGAGATATTTTTTAAATTTTAAAATTCTATCGGCAAATTTGGGTGTTATTTCCTTCTAAAATAAAAATGCCTAAACTTAAGCTTTATGTTCTAAGATAAAAATCATCACTAAAAGAAAAATATGTATGCATTTTTAGTTTACTAATATAGTGTATAAAGAGAATACCCTGTTTAAAATCAGTGATAGTTGTTATAATAGATGAAATATTAATTTATGCATAAAGCTATACCTGCTCCTATCTCAGGCGGTTTGATATTATCTTATAAATGTTCTGCCCAGTGCAGACATTGTATCTATGCATGTTCTCAAAAATGGGATGCAAATTGGATATCCGAAGACAACCTATACACCATACTTAATAAACTATCAGGTAGGATTATTTCTGATCCCAAAGGACCAAACTCTGTAGGGCTAAACACAGGGCTACATTTCACTGGTGGAGAACCTTTTCTTAACTTTGACCTTTTATGCAAAGCATCAGAGTTAGCTACAAAACTAAAAATCCCTTCAACATTTGTAGAGACAAATTGTTTCTGGGCTATTGATGATAAAACTACCAAAGAAAAACTTAAAACCCTTAAAGCTAAGGGACTTAAAGGGATTATGATCTCTGTTAATCCTTTTTATCTTGAATATGTACCCTTTGAAAGGACTGATAGAGTTATAAGAATTAGTCTTGATATATTTGGGCAGAATGTTATGGTATATCAACTTGAGTATTATCGTAGATTTAAACGATTAGGGCTTAATGACAAAATTAGCTTAGAAAGATACCTTCAGTTTGAATCCCAAAAACATCTCCTTAATAATGTTGAATTCTTTCCCAGCGGTAGAGCGGTATATAGACTTAAAAATATCCTTCAACAATACTATCCTTTAAGACCTGCAAAAAATTTTTTCAATGAGAAATGCCTTACCCCCTTCTTAAGAAACTGGCACAATCATTTTGACAATTATGGAAATTATATCCCAGGGTTTTGTGCAGGTATATCCTTAGGAGATGCCAGAAGACTTGATACTCTCTTAGATGAAGGTTTAGATACAGAGAGATATCCTGTTTTAAAATTTTTGATCGATGAGGATATAAAAGGACTCTATAACTTTGCAAAAGAAAGAGGGTTTATTGATCCTAAAGAAGGTTTTTTTTCAAAATGTCACTTATGCCTTGAGATAAGAAAATACCTTTGCTTTAACTATGACTATAAAGAATTACAACCAAAACAGTTCTATCTTAATCTCTTAGAAGATGAAGTTAATTAACTTTCATATAAAAACTCCTTCATCAACAGTAATGTTTTATCCCTTTTATTAAGTTGCTACCAAAAATAAAGTCTTTTTGAGATGGGCAAAGTATTATCCTCCAATTGGGCTAAGTTGTTTCATAGAATATTGTTGAGATATTGCTATAGATAAATAAGAAGGTGTTTTTTAATGTTTATATATCTTTGCTTTAGAAATTTTAAATTTTAGGCATTTAAAGTTCCCAAAATTTTTGAGTTATGAAATTATGAGTTGACTTTAAAACCAAAGTATTGTTATAAATATTAGCTCATGAATAAAAGTGATAAAATATGGATGGATGGCAGTCTTGTTGATTGGGAAAATGCGAAGATTCATATCCTAACCCATACTTTACATTATGGGTTAGGAGTCTTTGAGGGAATTCGTTGTTATGAAACAAAAAAAGGACCAGCTATTTTCAGACTAAAAGAGCACGTCAAGAGGTTATTTCAATCAGCAAAAATTTTTTTACTTGACATACCTTTCAGTGAAGAGGAAATTTGTAACGCAATAATAAATACTGTAAAAGTTAATAATCTAAAAGAATGTTATATCCGACCAATCGTTTACTTAGGCGATGGAGCGATGGGTTTATATCCCAAAGGCAACCCAGTCAGAGTCGCTATCGCTGTTTGGCAATGGGGAGCATACTTAGGCGATGAAGGGCTTGAAAAAGGTATAAAAGTTAAAGTCTCCTCCTTCATAAGGAATCATGTTAACTCAAATATGTGTCGTGGTAAAGTATGCGGTTATTATGTTAACTCTCAGCTTGCAAAAAAAGAAGCTATTGCCTGTGGGTATGATGAAGCCTTACTTCTTGATACAGAAGGCTATGTCTCTGAGGGAAGTGGAGAAAACATTTTTATACTAAAAAAAGGAGTTTTAAAAACAACACCTTTAACTTCAATATTAGAAGGCATAACGAGAGATAGTATAATTACAATAGCAAAAGATTTAGGGATAGAGACAAAAGAAGAAAGATTTACCAGAGACGAGGTTTATTTAGCAGATGAAGCCTTCTTTACTGGCACAGCTGCTGAAGTTACACCGATCAGAGAGTTAGATGGAAGAATAATAGGAAGTGGCAAAAGAGGTGTTATTACTGAAAAGATACAAACTATTTTCTTTGATACAGTAAAAGGTAGAATCGATAAATACAGTTACTGGTTAACTTATATTCAATAGAATTAAAAGCTTAAATAACCTAAAATAAAAAGGGTGAAAATCATAAAAAAAGATTTTTCACCCTTTTTTCTTTAAAAAACACTATTTAAGTTTCAGTTCTTTTGCTACTGCTTTGTAATCATCATCAGTAAATTTTTTGTGCAACTCAGCTTTTGGGCTTGCTTTTACTGCCTTAATAAAAGCATCGGCAGTCTCTATCTTTTTAGCTGCTACTACCTTATCAAGTGATTTTGCATCTTTGTGACATTTGTTGCACTTCTCAAGCGCTGAAGCAAATGTTAAAGAAGTTAATCCTAAAACAAAAACAATAGCTAATACGATAGCTATAATTCTTTTCATTCTTTAATCACCTCCTTTCGCCTATTTAAAACTCTCTTGTACTTTTAAGGTTCTAAATTCTTAGATGTGCAATTATTATACCAAAAAAATAAAACTTACCTCTTACACGAAATCCTCTTTTTTAACCTTTTTATATAATTATGACTTACAGCTTCTAAAAAAAATTTCCTATTTGAGGATTTAACTCTCATTTTGGGAATGATATTTTAATCTCACTCTAAGTAACTCATTTGCAAGTTTTGGGTTTGCCTTTCCTTTTGTTTCTTTCATTATCTGTCCTACGAAATATCCGAAAAGCTTTTCTTCGCCGGCTTTAAACCTTTCTAATTCCTTAGGATTCTTAAATATAACCTCATCAATAACTCTTATTAAAGAGTCTTCATCTTTTATTTGAAAAAGACCTTTCTCTTCTATTAACTTTTCAGGGTCCTTACCTGTTTTATACATCTCTTCAAAAACAACCTTAGCTATCTTACCACTTATTGTTTCATTCTCTATAAGTTTTAATAAACTTACTAACTGCTTTGGTTTGATTAGGGAATCATTGATCGACTTATTTTCTGAGTTAAGCAACTTAAGTAGCTCACTCAAAATCCAATTAGCTACAGCTTTTGGATGTCCACCAACATCTACAGCCTCCTCAAACCATTTTGCCAAAGATTTGTCCGAAACAAGATTATCTACATCATAATCAGGAATTTTGTATTGCTCTATGAACCTTTGTCTTTTTTGGTCAGGCAACTCTGGAAGATCCTTTTTTATCTCTTCAGCAATAATTGACAAATTTACCAATGGTGGTAAATCAGGCTCAGGAAAATACCTATAATCATGAGCTTCTTCCTTACTACGCATAGAGACTGTTATTGAAGAATTAGGATCCCAAAGTCGAGTCTCTTGAATGACCTTCCCACCATCTTGTATAATTGAAATTTGTCTTTTAATCTCATACTCTATTGCCTTTTCAACAAACTTGAAAGAATTAATATTCTTTATCTCTGTCTTTGTTCCCAAAAAACTCTCACCCTTTGGTCTCACCGATACATTAGCATCACATCTTAAAGAGCCTTGTTCCATGTTGCCATCACATACATCTAAATATCTTAAAATAGTCCTTAGCTTTCTCATAAACTCAGATGCCTCTTTTGGGCTTCTAATGTCTGGTTCAGTCACGATCTCCATCAATGGTACTCCAGCACGATTTAAATCCACAGCGCTATAATTACCAGTTGCATGAATATTTTTACCAGCATCTTCTTCAAGATGAATCCTTGTTATCCCAATCCTCTTCATTGAGCCTTCAATATAAATATCTATATAACCTTTCTGACATATTGGAAGCTCATATTGGCTGATCTGATAGTTTTTTGGCAGATCAGGATAAAAATAATTCTTGCGAGCAAATCTGCTATAATCAGAGATATGACAATTTAAAGCTAAACCTGTCTTAATAATAAACTCCACAGCTTTCTTATTTAAGACTGGCAAAACCCCTGGCATTCCTATACATATAGGACAAGTCTGAGTATTTGGTGGGGAGCCAAAAACTGTTGAGCAACCACAAAATATTTTAGTATCAGTAAGCATTTGAGCATGTATCTCTAACCCTACTACAGCCTCATAGTTCATGATCTCACCTATTAATTTTTTTAAAACTATCAACTACTTTCATTTTCAGTAAGTAATCTTTTATTGATCTTATTCTTTGCTCTTTTTGCTCTTTTTAGCTTCTGTTTTCTAACTTTCTCTATGTTTTTCTGCCTCTTGCTGTCTTTGCCTTTTAATAACTGTTCAATCTTATCTAAGAGAATAATCCTTGCATAATAACGATTTAAAAGCTGACTTCTATTATTGTGACATTTTACCTCAATACCTGTCGGTATATGTTTTAGATATACACAGGTAGCTGTCTTATTAACCTTCTGCCCACCAGGACCTCCACCTTTGACAAATGACTCTTCTATATCCTCTTCCTTTATGTTCAGCTCAGCCATTCTACTGTATAAAAGCATTTCTTTGTCTGGTTTTACCGGAAACTTCCCCATTTCTTTTAAATCTTATCTCTGAGAGTTAAATGAGTTCCTCCTCTATTCTAAACTGATCAGGCAACAAGTTCTTATCTACTAATAAGTTAATCTTTGTGTTAAAATTTTTCTCTAAAGTAAGAATCTCTTTTCTTTTATTATTTATAAGATAGTTAGCTACATCCACTGGAACATAACAGTATATGTTTTTAACCCCACCATTTGAAAGGCGCAGATGTACCTTTCTAATCAAAGTAACCGCACACAGCTCAACAGTTCTAATAGTTCCTTTGCCATCACAAACTGTACACCTTTTGTGTATGGTCTCCATATAGGCAGGTCTAATTCTCTCTCGTGTCATCTCAAGAATACCAAATTTTGATATACTCCCCAGATCAACATGAGCTTTGCCTAAGGTCAATGCCTTTTGCAGTCTTTTTTCGACTTCACGTCTATTTTTATTATTAGACATATCAATAAAATCAATTACTATTAACCCCCCTATATCCCTCAATCTCAACTGGCGAGCTATCTCATCTGCAGCCTCGAGGTTTGTCTTCAAAGCTGTCTGTTCTATATCCTCTTCCTTTCTGCTTCTGCCCGAATTCACATCAATTGAAGTAAGTGCTTCTGTTTTGTCAAAAACCAAATATCCCCTGGAAGGTAAGTAAACATACCTATCATTGATCTTTGCAATCTGTTCCTCTAATGCTTGGCTGAATATTGGGCTTTTATCCCTGTATAATTTAATGTTAATTTTTCGCCAAGGCACTGTTTTTCGCAAAAATTCTTTCGTATTCTTATAAGCATCCTCTGAATCAATTATCACATCAGAAATCTCAGAAGTTAAGTAATCTCGTACGGTTTTAACAGCTATGTCATGCTCTTTATATATAAGAGCTGGTGCTGTAACCTTTTTTGAATCATTCTGAATTTTAGCCCATAATTTTAAGAGATATTTTAGGTCGTTAGATAACTCATCTTTCTCTATCTCAGAACAAGTAGTCCTAAGTATAAATCCCATATCCTTAGGTGGCTTAAGATCTTTAAATACCTCTTTAAGCCTTTCTCTGTCTTGTTTGTCCTCAATTTTTCTTGATACTCCTACAACTTCTTGTCCAGGCATCATAACAAGATACCTTCCAGCAAGAGATATATAGGTAGTCAAGGAAGCACCTTTTGAGTCTCTCTCATCCTTTTCAACCTGAACAAGCAATTCTTGCCCCTTTGACAAGACATCTTGGATTCTCTGTTTTTTAAATTTTTTATTACTTAAAAAATACTCAGGCATTATCTCTTTCATTTGAAGGAAACCAGCTTTTTTACTGCCAAAGTCTATAAAAGCAGCTTGAATAGATGGCTCAATTCGAGTTACAATGCCTTTGTAAATATTACCTTTAAGTGGTTCTTTAGTAGATACCTCAACATAAAAATCTATTAAAAGATCATTCTCAACTATAGCAACCCTTTTTTCTTCCAAATGGATAGCATTTATCAGTATTTTTTTCATCTGCTGTTTTTATCTAAGGATTCTGAAGATACTTTTAGCTGTTGAGGGTCTATGCCTCTTTCTTTGTATGTTAGAGATAATGCCTCACTTAATAGCAAATCTGGAAACCTAACCAAAGCTTCAATTACATCAGCTAAAGGATAATCTATGTATTGACCATCAGGATAGACAACTCTAATGAAGTCTCTTTTAAGAATAAAACACCTTCTTTGTTTTCCATCTTTATCAGGCATTGGTATTATTACATATTCTATGTCTTCTTGCAGTCCATAAGTCTTTATTAATTCTTTGACAGATTCCATTTCCCCTTTAAAGCTTTGAGATAAGGTTATATAGTGCCGGAAACGATGATTTCAAAAGTTTGCTGTCATCCTTTAATAACCTTAAGGCTTCAGGTATATATTTAAGAAAAAATTTTTTCCCCTTTACTTTTGAAAGAAAACTAAATGCTCCAAGTGCTTGCATGTGACGATGTATTCTACAAAAAATTAACTCCTCATGAAAATCCCTTTCATCAAATTCAAAATAATCAGAAGCCTCTTTTGATAATCTATCTAAATAATATTTTAAAAGTTTATCCCTTATTGAATCTTTAAGACAGCTATAAGGATCCCATAATAAAGATGCTAAATCATAAGCCATAGGTCCCATTCTTACACCTTGATAGTCTATAAATTTAACTTGTTTATCCTTTGAGATCATTATATTTTGTGATTGTAAATCACGGTGAATTACAACTTTTTTATATGAATCAATTGTCAAAGCAAGCCTATGAAACTCAAAATCAATAGCTTCAATATCATTTATGAATATTTTTCTAACATCCCTAAGAAATCTCTCTAAAAAATATCTTGACTCCCACCTAAGATGTTCATAATCAAAGACCCTCTCCTTGATAAACAAACACTTTGATATATTTTCTGGAGATAGGGTGTGAAGAAGAAAAAGGGAATCTAATACTTTTTTATAAATCTCTTCTACTTCTTCATCAGGCCTATTGAATTTCAACCACTTATACAGAGAGATATCGCCTAAATCTTCAAAAACAGCAAAATAATTCTCATAGTTTACCTCAATTAATTCTGGTACTGGTATTCCAATATTAAAAAAAAATTTAGTCAACTCTACCTGTCGTTTAAAATCCCCATCTTCTTTATTAGTCTCCATAAAAATAAAGGTTTCATCTGCCTTTTTAAATCTATAATACTTTCTATCTGAGCCGCCCTCGCCAACGAGTATCATATCTTTTTTTGTAACAGAATTACATACCTCCTTAGGGAGCTTTATGAGATAGTCTTTGATTACTATAGAATTTTCAATTACCATTCCCTCTTTTATATGGGTATGAGGCAAAAGGATACAATTTTTTAGATAGGTATTCTTAGCTAACTCCGTATCATTCTCAATTACTACACAGCCTTGAAGATAAATTGGTTCTTTACAAATTACATGAGGATGAACATAAAGACTCTCACCAGAATCTTTTAATGTTCTGAACACAGCAGAGGCATAAGAGTAGGGGGTACCTATATCAAACCACTTAAGATCTTCATATATTAAACAAGATACCTTAGCCCCTTTTGAGATAGCCTTAAGCCAGCCATCAATAACAGAGGAATAACCTTCTTTTAAAAAATCCAAAAAATCAGGAGAATAAATTGCAACCCCTGTAAAAGCATAAAGCTTATTGGCATACTCTTTATCAATAACCTTTATTAAAAAACCATCATCACTGACTAATAAGTTGTTAAACTGCTGGTGGTCATGTATAGCAAGTGAAACTAAAAACCCTCCAGCCAAGTGGAAGTTTAAAAGCTTTTCAATATCAAGGTCAGAGATAATATCTGAGTTATAAACTAAAAAATATCCATCTTTTAAAAATGATTTGGCATTTTTAAGTGCTCCACCAGTTCCAAGTAACTCATCTTCAAAGAAAAGATTGATTTCTAAACTATCAAAATAAAGACTTTTGCTTAACCACTGCTCAATTAAATTCCCTTTATAATGAAGATTAATCCCTATTTTCTTAATGCCGACTGATGAGACTTGCTCTAAGATATGATCAATCGCTGGTTTCCCTAAGATAGGCAAGAGAGGCTTAGGTATATATTCTGTTATAGGCTTCATCCTTGTGCCTAAGCCTGCTGACAGAATAAAACAGTTTACTTTATCAATCATATAATAAAAATTTCTTTCTTACATTTTTATCAAACTCAAAACTTTGCTCTAACCACCACTGTTCAATATTATCAAGAGAATCCCCGGCTTCTATGCTTTTACGAATCCTGTCAGTTCCACAGAGGATATCAAAAGGCATCTTAATAGTCTCATATTCATAAGGTGGTTGCCTCCATAGACTATGATTAGGATATAAATCATGAACTGCCTTAATAATAGCTATAGCAGTTTTAAAAGGTTTAAACTCTTGACGATCTAATACATGTATTTGAGCTCCTCCACAGAGAACTCCCGCATATTTTTGAAAAGTAGGTTGAAACCATAAAGGCCTAAAATGAACGCCTTCAAGGTTAAACTCTTTGAGTTTTTTTATCAAAATATCAGGTTCAATAAATGGTGCTCCAAAAATCTCAAAGGGTCTTGTAGTGCCCCTGCCTTCACTCAGTAATGTTCCTTCAAGAAGGCACATCCCCGGATATACTATTGCTGTATCAATAGTTGGCATATTAGGAGATGGCATAACCCATGGCAAGTCTGTATTGTCAAACCACATCTGTCTTCTCCAACCATCCATCTTAACTACATGATAATTAAGTCCTTTATAATAAACATTTTTAATATAATTACCAATCTCACCTATGGTCATCGCATGTCTAATAGGCAATGGCTTTAACCCAACAAAAGAAGAAAAACTTTCATCTAAAACTGTACCTTCAATTGTCACTCCATTTATAGGGTTTGGTCTGTCCAAGACAACTATAGCCTTATTATTTTCGTAGCAAGCCTGCATACATAAATCGACAGTCCAAATAAAAGTATAGTATCTGGCACCAATATCTTGTAAATCTATGAACAATACCTCTATATCTTTCAACATCTCTGGCAAAGGTTTTCTTACATCACTGTAAAGACTGTATACTGGTATCCCCCTTTTACTGTCTATAAAACCTTGCCATTCCACCATATTATCTTGGGTATGGCCAAATATTCCATGCTGAGGACCAAAAAGGGCTTTTATTTTTACCTCAGTGAACTTAAAAAAAACTTCTATAGCATGCTGAAATTTCTTGTTTATTGAGGCTGGATGTACTAATAAACCTGCGTTTAACCCCTTAAATTTAGTTGGGAGTTTTCTTGCTATTAAATCTAACCCTGTTAACACACTCATACGAAAGCTATTAATAGTATCTATTCGTTGATTCCTCCAATTAATTTTATAAATTTCTTAAGCAGTTCAGAGTCATAATGTTCACATTCATTAACAAGGATACTTAATGCTTCAAAGGGGGTCAAGGGAGGTTTATCAAGTCTTGGAGTAGTAAGAGAGTCATAACTATCAGTTATAGCTACTATCCTTCCAAAAATTGTGATATTAGCACCAGTAAGATTCAATGGATAACCCTTACCAGATAAACGCTCATGATGCTGAGCAACTGCGTCTAAAGCATCTTGAGGGAAATCTTGATGTCTACTTAGAATTTTTTGACCTTCTAAAACATGTGTTTTCATCACTTTATATTCTGGCACTGTTAGACGACCAATCTTATTGAGAATCTCATTGGAGATGGCACACTTTCCAATATCATGAAGGATAGCCCCCAAACCTAAGTTATATAAATCTCTCTCCGATAACTTAGCAACTAACCCAAGCCCTATAGACAAGATAGCCACATTTACTGAATGTATATAAGTATAAAAATCATGTGATTTGATTGAAATTAGATCATAAAAAATTTCTTTTCTACTGTAAATAGATTTTATTATCTCTTTTATTGATTGACCACATCTTTTAATATTCTCACTGTCTGTGGGGTTAGAAAAGACTTCTTGCATCAAAATCTTAAATTTTTCCTTCATCAAAACAGCCAAGAATTTCCTGTTTTTAATACCTCTCTCCCCATTGAGGGATTCTATGTATTTATTATATAGTGCTATATCTGCAGTTTTAATCAAAAAGTTTCCTTCCTGCTTCAGTAGTCCTTCTGATAATCTAACTGGATTGTTATCTACAACTGTTAAAAGAGGCATAAAATCAAGATTTCTCTGGATGAACAGACTGAACAAAATCTCTGCATCTGGGATAAGCATTTCTTTGTCAATACTATAATATTTCTCTTTTTCATGATAGAACTTTTTAAGTCTTTCAGACCTTGTATGAACAAAAACTATCTCTTTATCTGGCTGGTCTTTGTCTTCCTTTATAGGAATATATTTTTTCATTTTGTAAATCTTTTAATGTAATTTATAAAGTATATTTTAACCCAAATAATAACTTGTAAATCAAATTACTCTACCAAGCATTTTTATAAACAACTCTAAAATGTGTAAATCAAAACTATCTTTTTCATCTACCATTAAACTCAAAGCTCCAAATGGTGTAAGAGCCTTTTTATATGGTCTTTCTGTAACAAGGGCATCGTAACAATCCACTATGGAAGCTATCATTCCATACAAACTAATCTGCTTACCTTTTAACCCATAGGGATAGCCTTTCCCTGACAGTTTCTCATGATGCTGAATAGCAGCCTCCTTAGATCTATAAGGTAAATTTTTATGTTGATTAAGTATTTTTTCACTCTCTAATACATGGTTTTTAATTATCTCAAATTCCCTTTTAGTAAGTTTCCCAGCTTTGTTAAGAATTTCTATAGGAATAAAGCATTTACCTATATCATGTAAAATGCTTCCAAGACCAAGGCAAAAAATCTCTTCTTTTGTTAAGCCAACAACTATACCCAAACTCATAGATAAAACTTCTACATTGACTGAATGGGTATAAGTATAATAATCATAGGATTTAAGAGAAATTAGGTCAAAAATTAGTTCTTTGTCATTAAGCATCCAGTCTATAAGTTCCTCTACAATACGAGATGCTTTCTCAATATTCTCAATTCTTTTTGGATTATTAAGCATATCCTTAACAATTAATTTTGTTCGCTCCTTGATTACCACTTGTTTCAAAGTCTTACCTTCTTTAGAAAACAGAAGGGAATTAAAGACACTATCTAAATATTCATTAAAAATGCCTATATCATTAACTCTAATACAGTAATCACCATCTAAGGATAAAAGTTCACGAGTCAGGACTCTCGGCTCTTTTTGTGAGGCAGAGATTAATTTGTCAAATATAATGCCTTTATGAAGATAAATATCAAAAAAAACCTCCTTATCAGGCACAAAAACATTCTTATCTAACTGATAAAACTTTTCTTTATTATGTATATACGCTTGAAAATCTGCCAAAGAAGATTTTTTAATATTATTGCTTTCATCAGATCTGTCTTCTTCATCATTAATATAGAATATTCTTCTCATTTTAAAAAAAAAGAGCTTTTTAATCTAATAATATCACATTTTTTTTTGGAAATGTTTTTGTAAAGCCTAAAATAGAAAAGATTGTTTTTTTGAGGGGCTATTATTTTTTAAAACTTATTAAAGCTATAATCACAATAAAGATAAACCAAAATACAAAAAGATAAGATACAGCCTTAGTCTCCATAAGCTGCAGAACAGGCCAGTTAAAAAAAAGAAAGCCTATTAAAATTAAAAAAATAAAAATATCATTCTTTTTCAATCTTCAGATACCCTTTCAATATTCATAACCTTATCTTGTTCATCAAGTTCCATAAGTTTAACTCCCTGAGCATACCTTCCAACTACAGGTATATTACTTGTTGACATTCTTATTAACTTACCAGCACTTGATATCAATACAACATCATCTTTTTCTTTTACTTGAACCAAACCAATTACGTATCCACCTTTTTTAGGAAACTTTATCGATATTACGCCTTTTCCACCTCTATTTTGTAAAGGATAATCTTCAATTTTTGTTCTTTTTCCTATCCCTCTATCAGTAACTGTAAGAATATAAGTATTCTCCCTCACGACATCAGCAGATACCACTTCATCATCCTTTGAAAGTCTAATCCCAATAACTCCCATTGTATTTCTTCCTGTATCCCTTACATCAGTTTCATTAAATCTAATAGCAAGCCCTTTCTTTGTACCAATAATTAGATGATCATTTCCACTGGTTTTTTTCACAGAAATAAGCTCATCGTTGTCACTAATTTTTATAGCTATAATACCTCCTGAACGAGGAGAATCAAACTCTTTTAGAGCTGTTTTTTTTACTATACCATTTTTCGTAAACATCACTAAATAGCCATCTTTAAAATCTCTAATATTGATAGCAGTAGAAATTCTTTCACCTTCCGAAAGAGGTAGCAAATTAACTAATGCTTTACCTTTTGAGGTTCTACCAGCCTCGGGTATCTGAAAAACCTTAAGACAATATAATTTCCCTTTATTACTGAAAAAAAGGATATAGTCAAGGGTAGAACCAATAAAAATCTGCTCTACAAAATCCTCTTCCTTAGTCTCCATGCCAATTAAACCCTTGCCGCCTCTTTTCTGGCTTCTATATGATGAAAGAGAGTTACGTTTTATATAGCCACTGTGTGAAAAAGTAATTACCATCTCATCATCTGCTATTAAATCTTCAATAGTTATTTCCTTAACTTCAGAAACTATCTCTGTTCTTCTTTCATCAGCATACTTGTTTCTTATATCAATCAGCTCATCTTTAATAATCTTAGTGATTAAAGCTTCATTTGTAAGAATAGCTCTTAAATTATCTATTTCTTTTAATAGCTCTTGAAGTTCTACTGCCAATTTTTCCCTTTCTAAGCCAGTCAATTTCTGAAGCCTCATATCAAGTATCGCTTGAGCTTGGATTGTGGTTAAAGGGTAGTCTGATACTAATCGTTGTCTTGCTTCTTCAGGAGTCTGTGAAGACTTGATTAAATCTATTATCTCATCCATATGATCAACAGCTATTTTCATTCCTTGAAGAATATGGGCTTTTTCTTCTGCTTTCTTTAGCTCAAAATTTGTTCTCCTTACGATTACCTCTCTTCTATGACGGATAAAATGTCTCAGCATCCTTCTTAAGTTGAGCACATGAGGTTGACCATCAATAAGAGCAAGCATCGTTATACCGAAACTCGTCTCCATTTGGGTGTGTTTATATAAATTATTAAGCACTACCTGAGGATCATCTGATCTCTTAATCTCAATTACAACTCTTATGCCTTCTCTGTCGGACTCATCCCTAATATCAGAGATACCCTCTATCTTCTTTTCTCTAACAAGCTCAGCTATTTTCTCTATCAAACGAGCTTTATTGACCTGATAGGGTAACTCAGTTATTACTATGCTTTCACCAGATTTATTCTCCTTCTCAATCTTAACCTTTGCTCTAACTTTAATTAATCCTCTCCCATGAGTATAAG
>JAOAHE010000049.1 GCA_026415415.1 Thermodesulfovibrionales bacterium
ATAAGAGACAGGCTATAGGCACCTCTACAGGAGGTCCGGGAGCACTACAGCAAATAATCCCTCATCTACCACAAGATTTCCCAGTGCCTGTTGTTATAGCACAACATATGCCGCCAAATTTCACTAAGCCCTTCTCTGAGAGGCTTAATCAACTAAGCAAGATAACTGTAAAGGAGGCTGACGAAGGTGATACTTTAAAGCCAGGACTTGTGTTGATAGCACCTGGAAGGGGGCATATGAGACTACGAAGAGTAAGAGGGATTGAGACCGTTGTAAATATCTCAGAGGCTAAGGATGAATTTATATATAGACCCTCTGTAGATGCTCTTGCTTTATCCGTTGCTGAGCTTTATCCTGGAAGAGCACTTGGGGTTATGTTAACAGGTATGGGCAATGATGGTCTAAAAGGATTTACTGCGATTAAAAGAAGTGGTGGGAGGATTTTTGCTCAGGATGAGAAGAGTTGTGTAGTCTTTGGTATGCCTAAGGCAGTAATAGAGGCTGGCATTGCCGATAAGGTTCTCTCTCTTGATGAGATAGCAGGAGAGATTATAAATGCAGTTTAATAAAAAATTTTATTGGAGGTAGAGATGAGTGCAATTGCAAAAGAGACAAAGGAGCTTTTACAGCTTGTTACCTTTAAACTTGGTGATGAGGAATATGCTGTAGATATATTGAAAGTCCAAGAAGTAAATAGAATGGTTGATATTACAGCAGTGCCAAACTCAGTTGATTATCTTGAAGGAGTTATAAATCTACGGGGAAGGGTTATCCCAGTGATTAATTTAAGGAAAAAGTTTGGTCTAAGCTCAAAAACCCTCGATACCCAATCAAGAATCATGGTCGTAGATGTGGGAACTACTGTGGGTCTTATAGTTGATTCAGTCTCTGAAGTCTTAAGGATATCCCCTGATACTGTTGAACCACCACCACCTATGGCTGGGGGGATTGAATCAGATTATATCAGAGGCATTGGTAAGCTTCAAGACAGACTTTTGATATTACTTGATATAGATAGACTTCTGAAGGGAGTAGATAAGGATGAGTTTACCCTTATTGGTGAGTCTACCCCTAAGAGGTTAGAGGGTAATCTTTTAAACTAAGAAAATTACTTTTTTAGACTTAGGAAAAGTAAGAGACAAAGATACATTAGGGCAAGTTTAGAAAAAAGGCTATCTGTCTCTGGTTGGGTGATTTAAAATCCTTTAAAAAGTCCTTAGATAGATAGCTATTTTGAACTAAATAAGCTAAGGTCTAAGATGATGGATTTATAAAAAAATAAAAAAATCTTTTAAAGAATATAATTGAGGTGATCAAGATGAAAACTCCATCATTGTTGCCTTATCCTGAAAATATCACGGCTCCTGTAGAGATTTTAATATTCCTTGAACAGCTCTTTTTTCTAATCCACATACTCTTAATAAATTCTATACTTGGTATTTCCATTATTTTGCTTTATAAGTGGGGCAACACTGAGGATTTCTTCTTGATAAATAAACTACTTTCTAAAAAGATCCCTATCTTTTTTGCCTTAGCAATTAATATGGCTATTCCTGCTTTTCTTTTTATACAGGTAGTCTTCGGTCATCTTCTCTATTCAAGCTCAATTCTTATGGGTAAATATTGGATTTTCGTAATACCTCTTTTAATTATAGCCTACTATAGCTCCTATTTTCATAATAAGAAGTTTGATAAATCTCCCTATGCAAGGTATGCTTTAGCCCTTGTGGTTTTGATAGTTTTCTATATCGCCTTTATGATTGTTAATAACCTTACCATGATGGAGATGCCCGAGAGGTGGTCTGAGTATTTCACCAAAAGGGATGGCACAGTTTTACCTCTAAATGAAAGAAGTGTCTATCCCCGATTCCTCCATTTTATCTCAGCCTCAGTTGCCGTAGGTGGAATTCTTTATAGTTTATACTTCAAGTTTACCTCAAGCTTAGAAGATAAGATAAAGGAAGGTCTGAAAATATTCACTTATGCGACTACTATTCAGATAATTGTAGGGTTCTGGTTTCTTCTTAGTCTCCCTAAGGAGACTATGTTTAAGTTTATGGGAGATGATCTTTTAGCTACAACGGTAATGTTCTTAGGCATCACTTTTACCCTTTTGTCAGTGGTATTAGCTTTGAAAGGGAAACTTATAGGGACTACTATTTTACTTCTTTTAACTATGGTCACTATGTTGATAAACAGATATAATCTTAGAATATTCAGGCTTCAGGATAGTTTTAGTGTCTATGAATTAAAACTCCTTCCTCAGTGGGATGTGTTTATAATATTTCTCCTAATTCTGCTTATTGGACTTGGTATTTTATTGTATATGTTTAAGGTTGCTTTCTCAAAGAATAAAGAGGTATTGAAATGAACTATCCAGTCTGGGAACTTTATTATCTTAACTCAGGCACCTTGGTTGCTGTAGTTGCAGTCCTTCATGTCTTTATCTCCCACTTTGCCGTAGGCGGTGGTTTTTTTCTTTATTTAACTGATTTAAAGAGTGTTAAAGAGAGAAATCCTGAACTCAAGGAATATGTGCAGAGACACATATGGTTCTTTTTGCTA
This sequence comes from Thermodesulfovibrionales bacterium, assembly GCA_026415415.1. Classification (GTDB taxonomy): domain Bacteria; phylum Nitrospirota; class Thermodesulfovibrionia; order Thermodesulfovibrionales; family Dissulfurispiraceae; genus DYHD01. The sequence continues at coordinate 2,566 of JAOAHE010000049.1, forward strand.
ATTACTATGGTTTTTGGCGGTGTCTCAGGTGTAGGGATTTGGTTCAGTATCGCCCTTTCAAGTCCCTGGGCTACCTCTGTGCTTATACACCAGTTTGTCTTTGTCTGGGCGATTGAGTGGGTTTTCTTCATCGTTGAGATCGTTGCTTTACTTATTTATCATTATAAGTTTGATTCTCTCTCTGACCGAAAAAGGCTTAATATCGCTGCTATTTATGCTATCTCTGCCTGGTTAAGCCTCTTTATTATCAATGGGATTATTACTTTTATGCTCACCCCTGGGGAGTGGTTACAGACAAACAGCCTATGGGATGCCTTTTTTAACCCTACCTTCTTGCCTGCTCTGGTATTTAGAACTGGGATTTGTTTTATGTTTGCAGGGCTTTTTGGTTTTGTAACAGCTGTCTTCTCTAAAGAGGAAATTTTAAGGAACAGGCTTCTTAAGTATTGTGCTAAGTGGCTTTATATACCTTTGCCTTTTTTGTTGATTTCTGGTTTTTGGTATTTTTACTCTGTCCCTGAAAATATCAGGGTCACCAATTTCTTACTAAACAAGCAGACGGCTAATGCTATTAATCTTTTTATATTTTCATCAGTTTTATTGTATCTAATCGCTATAATTTTTGTTATTAGAAGTTCAAGAAAGATTCAAAAAGTAGGGGTCTTTATTCTTTTATTCTTAGGGTTTTCTTGGATAGGTGCCTTTGAATATATGAGAGAGTATGCAAGAAAGCCTTTTATAATTCATGGATATATGTATTCAACATCTGTTATGAAGTCAGATGAGGAGAGATTAAACAGAGAGGGATTTCTTAAATATGCTAAATGGTCAAAGATAAAAGAAGTTAAAGAAGAAAACTTGATTGAAGCAGGCAGGGAGCTTTTCAACCTACAATGCTTGAGCTGTCATACGATTAGAGGGGTTAAAAATGATATTGTTGAAAAGACAAAAGGCTTAACCTACCTTGGAATGATATCACATCTCTATGGGCAGGGAAAGGTACTTGACTATATGCCAAGGTTTATCGGCACAGAGAAAGAGATGGAGGCACTTGCAGCTTTTATAATAAAGGGCTTACACGGAAAAGATATTGAGGTTGATTATTCATCCTCTTTCACACCAAAGGAAGAACCTATAGAATTCCCTACTTTTAATGCTATGACTGATGAATATGTGCTTCTTGCATGGAGCACTCTTGGTGAGAAGTGTATTACAGATTCAGATAAATGGTTTTCCTTTCTATATCCTGGAAGTTCCTTTGAAGCTGTTCTTATAAAAAGAGGTATTAAACCTGAGGTGATCACGAACTCTGTAGAAATTCTCTATGAAGTTCAGAAGGGCTTTGAGAATCCATCAAAAAATACAGAGTTTTGGAAATACGCAGAGCAGCTTTTAAGTAAAAAGTTAGAGGCAAATAAAGGTTTAAGCGCCAAAGGACTTAAAGGGACTTTGGATTTTAATAAGGAGAAGAATCTTTTTTCAGCAGAGGGAATACCAGTTTTGCCTTATCGGGATGATGGACAGTTTAGTCCCTATCCTGTGTTTGAAGCAAAGGCAATTGATAAAAGCTCAGGCAAGATATTGCAGTTTACGAAATTAATAGCTCCTGTCTCAACCGAGCTAAGATGTTTTGTCTGTCATGAGGGAAAGCCAAAATGGAATAATATCACAGGAATCTCGGATGAAACCGCTATGAATATCTTAAAGGTTCATGATAGAAATACGGGAACTAAGCTCTATAAAAATGCCTTAAAGGGAAGACCAGTAATGTGCCAGAGCTGTCATGAGGATTTTATCGTAAAGTCAAAAGGTATAAAGGGGCATAATAGTTTCTCAGCTTCAATGCATGGTTGGCATGCTAATTACCTGCCATACAAAGATGAACGAGCATGTAATCTTTGCCATCCAAACGATACAAAGGGAAATACAAGATGTAATAGGGATATCCATGCCAAGTTAGGAATGGGTTGCACCCAATGTCATGGCAAGCTTGATGATCACGCCGCATCCCTTTTACTTTCTCAAGAGGGGACAAGGACAGCTAAAATTCTCCTTAAGAATCTTAATCCAGAGAATCCTATAAGTAAAATAAGTCCTCGTAAGCCATGGATCAATCAGCCCGATTGCCTCGGTTGCCATGAAGGTTTCCAAAAGCCTGACAAAAACGCCAAATCCTTCAATAAATGGACTACCGAAGCAAAGATGCTTTATAGAAATCGTAAGGATAACACTGACAAGCTTCCTTGTATAGCCTGTCATGGCTCTCCACATGCTACATATCCGTCATTTAATGATTACAGCAAAAACAGGGATAATATCCAACCTATACAGTATCAGGGTGTGCCCTTACCCATAGGTGCAGAAGGTAGATGCGACATCTGCCACAAGGTTAAGATGAAGGATTCTATCCATCACGCAAATATGTTAAGGGATTTCAGAAATAAAAAGACTTTACAGGAGTAATCTTTATTTATTTGAAACTTTAACAGGAGTTTAATCTTCTATAAAATCTCTATATTTTAAACGGTTAAAGAAACTTTTTAGATCATAATGCCAATAGTAATAAGATAAACCTAAAATTATCATTAGAGTTTTGAAATGAAAACCAAACAAGGTAAGGTCTTCACAGGCATTAGCCTGCGACTAAATTATCAATCATTACACTGGATAAATTCTAAGAGAAGACCTTAGAGATTTTGACAGATGAAAGTTTTGGTTTTATATAAAGCCTTGACAATAACTTAACGTGCAAAAAAATCTTTGACTTTTCAACGACTCAAAAAGCTTTTTAGACTTTAAGAAATAGCAAAAAGGCAAATTCAATATGAATTCAGGTAGTCTTAGGCTTTAGCCTGTGTGATAAATTGAAGTAAAAGATCTCTGTGATTGCTTTTTCTTGATTATAAGGATTCAGAAGAGGAGGTAATTATGACTGTTTTATCTAAGAATGTTGATATAGTAAGAGGCGACATCCTTTTTGAGGAGGGGTCACATAAGTTTATCTGGCTTGGCTGGGAAGAACGTGAAGAAGAAGGGCTTGTTCAGGTAAATCAATATCTTATTGAAAATAAAGGGATTGGATTGATCCTTGACCCTGGTGGAGTTCATGTCTTCCCAAGGGTGGTTGCAAATGTCTCAAGATATGTTGATCTTGAAAGGATTCAGCATCTTTTTTTCTCCCATCAGGACCCAGATGTTTCCTCAGGGGTTGCTCTTTGGCTTAGTGTAACTAATGCTAAGGTTTATATATCCAAATGGTGGATGCGTTTTCTTCCTCATTATGGAATCTTTGATATGAATAGAATAGTGCCTTTAGAAGACAAAGGAGGAAGGATCAATCTACCAGGGGGAAATTATCTTGAGATTATCCCTGCACACTTTCTTCACTCTGTAGCTAACTTCCATGTCTATGATCCCATATCTAAGATCTTATTTACTGGTGACCTCGGAGCTGCTATCTTCCCAAAAGGTCAGAGATATACCTTTGTTGAAGACTTTGATGGTCATCTTAAGCTTATGGAAGCTTTCCACAGAAGATATCTTGCCTCTAACAGCGTTATTAAAAAATATCTTGAAAGAATAAGTAAGCTTGATATCAAGATGATAGCTCCTCAACATGGATCAATAATATATAAAAAGGAGCATATAGGGAGGTTTTTAAACTGGCTTGGTGGCTTAAGATGCGGAGCAGATATTGTTGATGAATTTTACAGATAGGAGGGGATTGGATGTTTTTAAAAAAATTGAAGAAAAGTTCAGATGGAACTAAAAGAGTTGATAATAATCTATCCCTTATAAAAACTCTCTCTGCGGGGATAATCAAATCAAATTTGGTAGGCTCTACTATCTCTAACACTATGGGTCTTATAGATTCAAACTTTACAAGAATAAGGGATGAGGTCTCCTCAATAGCAACAGCTATGGAAGAGATAGATATGACAATAAGGGATATGTCAAGAAGTGTGGGGCAAATAAACTCAGAAGTACAGACGATGGTCAAGCAGAATGATGAGATGGATAAAGAGTTAGAGACGAGAGTCAATGATATAGAGTCACATAACAAAAAGATTGTTGAAGTGGTTACTAATATAAAAGATCTTGGAGATGCAACAGAAAACATAGGTAATATCGTAATCTCTATCTCAGATGTGGCTGACCAGACAAGCCTGCTCGCCCTCAATGCCTCTATTGAAGCTGCACGAGTAGGAGAGGCAGGAAGAGGTTTTGCTGTTGTAGCTGAAGAGATCAGAAAGCTCTCACAGAAAACGGAGGTATTAACAAGGGATATTAGCAAAATCCTCACTGATTTAAGACAAAGAGTAAGTGTAGCTGTTGTAGAGGTAGAAAAGATAAGAGAGCTTTTTTCAAACATTGAAGGGGATATGAAGAATATTAGAGAGTCTTTTGAAAAAACAAAGATCATGTCTGACAGTGTTGGAGATGCAGTAAATACCTTATCAACGGCTATAGAAGAGCAGAGTCAGGTGCTTACTGATGTATCTAAAAGGATAGTAAGTACCTCCTCTATGCTTAGTGAAACCTATAAGGTTTTCTCAACAGTAATAAAAGTAAATAATGAGATATCTAAACTGACTAAATTTTAAATACATTAAACTATGTTACCTCAGCCCATATCCTTCGCCTTATGTGCTCATGTCTATGAGAAAACAAATAGTTTCTATATCTTAGAAAAAATTGCATCTCAGGTTGCAAATATCACAGGAAAAGAAACGAGGTTAAGAACCTTTAGAGATTTTTTAGAGGAGAAAACCTCTAAAGAAGAATTTCATATCTACTATGCAAACCCTGAACTTGCTCTAAAACTTCTAAATAGAGGTTATATCATGCTTGGAAAACTAAAAGATGAACAATGTACTGCCTATCGCATAGTGTCTGAGTCATATAATCCATCAAAGAAACTAATTAAAGTAGCTCTTATTGACAATAAGTTTTTCCTACTACCCCTTGCAATTCACATAAAGGAGTATAAAAATTTTCATCTTATCTTTGCCAAAAGTTATAAAGAGATTGTAGAACTAATAAAAAAGGATAAAGCAGATATCGGCATAATATACAGTGATTCTGTAGATGACTTAATAGATGATAAAAATTTAAAGATCTATCCTGATTTTTCCTTTCATATCCCTCACTTAATTCTTTTGCACCCTTATTTACAGGATTATAAAGATAAGATCTTATCAATAAAAGATATTGAAGAGTTATCCAGCTATGAACTTGATGGAATACTGAAACTCGATAAAGAACTTAATATGTTACTTGATGACTGGGGTCATCACGATATAGTGGATGTATTAGTTAACTCCTTAAATATCGGGATTATTATTTATGACGAAAAGATATTGTTCATCAATGAATATGTTAAGACTCTATTGAATTATCCTGAAGAAAGACTTTACTCCATAAGTATTTTAGACTTGCTTCATCAGCAAGACAAAAAACTACTCACTGATAGCAACCATAGAAGGATTAAAGGTGAACGATTTCCTGAAAATTATGAATTAAGAATTTTTAAAGACGATGGCTCTTTGCTCTATGTAAACTCTATTGTAAATACCATTTTATATAAAGGGAAGTATACAGGGCTCATGGTTTTCTATGATATTACATCAAAAAAATTTAGTGAAAACACCAAGACGATAATAGGGCAAGTTAATAAAATTGTAACCCAATCTTTAACAGAGGAAGAAATATACGATGGCATATGCAGTAGCTTAATAGAAAACCTTGGATTAAGATTTGCATGGGTTGGAATGTTAAATGACAATAAAAAAATAACACCAAAATTTTTTAAAGGCACTGATCAAAAACTCACTGAAACTATTTATGAAATATTTCAAAATACCTCATCGTCATATACCTCAGTAAGCGGGGAAGTAGAAATTACCCCTGATTTAAGGAAGCAAGTAGAAAAAAATTCCTATATAGATGAGCTAATTAAAAAAGGTATAATGTCTTCCTGTGTCATACCTTTGTCAAAGTATGGGAAAGTAGTCTCACTTTTAAACATATATTCAGATTTTGTCAATTTTTTTAATGACTCAATCAAAGACCTCCTTTCTGAGATCCAAAGGGACCTCTCCTTTGCCCTTGAGAGGGTTGAAAGGATTAGGCATAACACAATTATCTCTGAGGCACTTAAGAATTCCGATACGTGGATACTCGTTACCGATGAAAAAGGCGAGATTATTTTTGTAAATGAAGCTGTTGAAAAGATTAGTGGTTATAAAAAAGAGGAATTAATAGGCAAAAATCCAAATATTTTTAAGTCTGGTCTCAACCCACCTGAGTTTTACAAGGAGATGTGGGATACTATCTTAAGAGGTGAGATTTTCAATGCTATCACGCCAAATAGAGTCAAAAATGGGGAGATTTTCCATGCCGATTTAAAGATAATACCTGTTAACCTTCCAGGAGATATTAAAAGGTTCGTGGCGGTTGCAAAAGATATCACAGAAAAATTAAGACTTTCTGAAAAAGTCCAGAGACTTCAGAACTATGATGCACTTACAGAGTTACTTAATATGAGCGGCTTCTCTGCCTTTGTATCTCAGAGACTAAATCAGTCTAAAAATTTTGGTTTGCTTGTCCTTATAGATATTTATGAAATGACCTACATAAACAAGATTTACGGCATATCTATAGGAGATAGGGTCTTAGTTGAAGTAGGTAAGAATTTAAAGAAAATCTTTGACTATACCGAAGCAATAGCAAGGATTGGTGCAGATACCTTCGGTGTTTATATTGTCTCTGAAGATTATGATGAAATTTATAAAGTCTATTTAAAACTTCATGCTCTAAATGGATTGCTATTGTCCATAGAAGACAAAGCAATAACCATAGATATAAACGCTGCTATATCAATCCATCCAAAAGACGGCGAGGGTTTCAAGACCCTTTATGAGAGAGCTGATATAACCTTACAGAGAGCTAAAAAGGAAGGTCAAGGTATTATTAAGTTTTTTGACCCTGAGATAGAAAAGGATTCAGAAAAACTCTGGAATATGTTTAATCTTGTTAAAAAAGCGATCACTGAAAAGCTTTTTAGCTTTTATTATCAACCTTACTACTATACCCACTCTTTGCAGGTAGCAGGCTTAGAGGCACTGATTAGAATTATAGAACGAGATGGTAGGGTATTTACTCCAAATTTCTTTATAGATTATTTAGAGAACAGTCAATATTTAAAGGTCTTTGAAAATTGGGCAATCAGGGAAGTATCAGACAAAATAAAAAGATGGCAGTTAGGTATATCCCTTAACATCTCAGGGAAAACCTTTAATGATCCAAACTTTGTCAAGCTAATCTCAGATATTCCAGTCGAGATCAGAAATAGCCTTACCATTGAGATTACAGAAAGGCTATTTATTGATAAACCAAAACTTGCTATGAAGATACTTGAAGAGATAAAAAGTATTGAAAATCCACCGAAAATTGCTATGGATGATTTTGGAACGGGTTATTCTTCCCTTGTCTATCTAAAAGATTTAGCCATTGACATAATTAAGATAGACAGAGCCTTTATCAAAGAAATGCTTTATGATAAAAAGAGTCTTTCAATAATCCAGACAATCATAGATTTAGCCCAAAGGCTTGAGAAAATTACCTTAGCTGAAGGGATAGAGACAGAGGAGCAGTATAATATTCTCAAGTCCTTTGGATGTGATTTAGTGCAAGGCTTCATATTTTCTAAACCACTGCCAGAGGAAAATGTCAGTTCAATCTACTTAGAAAAAAAATAGATTAGTGATTGCAATTAAGTTGTTTTACTACAATATTTAAGAGCCTCTTTGAAGGAGGCTCTTAAGAAGTTGTGTGATCTTAAATCGGTATTTTGAGTGTCATTTTAATAAGTCCTGTAGGGTATCATTGTTAAAGAGTTATCTTTAACTTCTGTATGCATATGAAGAGGTGTAGCTGCTTTTATGTTTGCCTCTCTACCCCTTATGAAAGATTGCTCTCTAACGATTGTCCAGTAAGCTTTATTTAACATTAATGCACGTTCTTTTGATGGGTAGAGGAGGGTTGAGATATCCTCTTTTAGTAGAGCCAGCATTTCAGGTTTGCGAAATCCTAAAGGAGTAAAGAACTTTTCAATAACTTCTTCGTTCATTCTAAAGTCATCTGAAGACTTAGTCCATCTAAGATAGAAACTATACTCATACTGTTTACCAAGAGGCTTATTTGATAAGTCTTTCACCTTAAATTCAACCATTGGTTCCTTTATTCCTTTAAGGCTTTTTTGTGACCAGTGCCCCCATCCGAAATGCACATCATTGGGATTAGAACCTTCAAGTTTTCTTGGGAACGCAAAGGTGGTATCCTTGGTAGAGCCTAAGAAGCTATGACAGCCCATGCAAAAGTAGGTTTCCTCATTTGTCTGGGGTCTTAAGCGTCCTTTTTTATCCTCAATATATCCTTGATAGAGCCAGCCATTACCAGTTTCAAAACCCGTTTTATAATTACCTACAAAAAATTCTGGTACAATCTCACCAAAAAGAAAAATCTCTATGCCTTTCCTTTGATAGAACTCCTCAAGGAAGTTATAGTTTGCCCACCAAAGCTTTTTGCCGTATCGGAGTTCTTTCATCCTTTTTGATATCTTTGGCTCTCCCTTTACATCATCCCAGTCAATATATCTTACTGAGTGTAAAAACTCGGTACCAACAGGATAAAGTCCACCAGCCATTTTTATTTTTCCTTGGGAAAGTAACTCTCCTGCCTTGCCAACATAACTCATAGATTTGCTATCAATTGGCCAAGTATATTTAACCATTGTAGCTATGCTGAGTTTACCATCTTTATCAATATCATAATTGATTGCAATCTCATCAATTGGCTCTGTATTTATATCTCTTTGTTTGATAAGAGCTTCAACTATTGCAAGATTTGCTTTATATATCTCTTTGTTGAAATTTCCCTCTTTGTCAGTACGAAACTCCATAGGCAGTCTTATTATTGCATCATCAAAAGAACCATTTGTTGGAAAAAAAGCTCCTACAAAGGGATAGTATCTGAAGGAACGCCAGCCAGTAAGTTGTTTTGTTTTAGGGTTAATATCAAAGCCTTCATTATCAAAGTTGAAATAACAATCTGGTCTATATCCTTGCCAATCAACGGGAAGCTCTTTTTTCAAGATTATCTCTCCATCAATATCAATATAGTTATCTTGTCTTACATACTTTAGTACCTCATCATTTGAAATAGCTGCTATAGTTTGGGTTCTGTCTTTAACAAGATTAGTCCAAGGATTTTTGGTAAATCCTGTCGGGAAGGCGTATATTATTTGTAAGGATGAGTCATCAAGGTAATTAGGCTCTTTACCAACCGTGTGACAACTATAACAGGGATTATAATAAGCTACAATCTTTTCTGCTTCATGACCAGGTTTTAGATGGCATTGATAACAGGGCTTAGTAGGATCAGGATGTGTATTGACCCAACACATGGGGGGAATGTAAGCTACTGCATTAGAAATTTTATCATAATCTATGCCATTTTCCTTTGAAAGCATAGTAATGTATTGGGAGGTGCTAAGCCCATTCTGCACACTGCTTGAGCCTCCTCCACAGGCTAATAGAGACAATGCTATAATCCCTATGACAATTACTTTTAATATTTCCCGCATTTGAAAACCTCCAAAACAAAAAAGGGCTATCCTTCTTTTTGATAGCCCTTGTGTTTTCATCTATTACTTGAATCAATTACCATGCAGGTAGTCCAAAGATATAGCCTGTAATGCCTTTGTATTTTTCATCTTTAAGGTTCTCTACATCTATTGATTCTACACTTGGAAGGACGGTTTGTCCTGCAGCATTTCTTCTACTTTCACCATAAGGGTGTTGGGCATTAAAGGCTATGTATTTTTTACCGCCTATATTAATATGTCCAAAAGCACCGGTCACTTCTGCTCCAGGTGGAACTGTACCAATCCTCGTCAGTTTCTTTGTCTCTGTATTATAGGCCCACATCATATTGTTGTAATGAAATCCTGAATCTTCAGCGATTAAAAGGAGATTTTTGCCCACATATAGGATATTATCAGGGTTAGCTACTGTATCAATTGTGCAGAAGTTTTTGTCTGCTCCAGGATCGTTAGCACCTGCCCTTTTACCAATAATAATTGCAGACATCTTTCTTATCACATATTTGCTATTAATTGGAGAACCATTGAGATCCTTTGCATCACCAAAGAGCCCTTCATATATTACACCGCAGCGATTTTCTTTAAGTCTTATATCATCTTGGTCATCCTTAGTTCCTTTACCTTTTGTCATGGATTCTTCAACCCTACTCATAACTAAATAGAAGAGGTTTTTGTCAAAGTTATAAGTAACTCCCTCACCTTTTGAAAACTCTGTAGTTCCACCAAGTAAGACTCCGTATTGTCTTGGGTGTAAAAAGGCTGCTGCTGTTCTTACTTCATCTGCATTTGCGAACTTGGGCGAGATAGTAGTTCCGCCACTTCCATCTCTAAGCCTTATGCACATTGGAGTCTTTGCGTCTGCAGTATCATAGGTGTACATCTTTGTGTAGCCAGTAGGACAGTTAGAGGGATTGATAATATCAAAGATGTCACTCATCGTTACACCTTTATCAATAAAAGACTTTATCTTTGCGTTATTAGAGCTGCCAAGCTTTATCCAGTTAATCTCAAACTCGCCGCCATCTGTGTCATCGGGGGAAAGCTGTCTTACCTTAGCAATGTAAAGTGAGCCCGATGAGAGGTCTTTTTCTTTATCAGCAACAAACATGAACATCCCTGTATAGGAGCTGTCTCTTATACACATC
>JAOAHE010000004.1 GCA_026415415.1 Thermodesulfovibrionales bacterium
GGTGTATTCTTTGTTATCATCAAGTTTGAGTGCTTTTTTGTTTACTTCATCTATCACAGATTCTTTTAGCTTTATAAGACCTTCTCCTTTGCCTTGTCTTCTTAACCAATCCCCTACTGTAGAGGTCGATGGTATCTTATTCATGCCTGTGAGTTTCCTTAATCCTTCATCTTCTATTGCCTCTCTTAATTCCTCTATATGCCTGCCTCCTCCGTGAAGCATCAATAATATAGGCTCTATGTATTGCCATGCCTCATAGCCCCTGTTTGAGCCAGGCTCAGGCATGTGGCTCTCTACTAAGTCCTTTATCCTAAAGGTACTTAAAAACTCTGAATAAAAAGCAAGCCCACCTCTCGGTGTGATGACTTCCTTTGATAGCCCTATCTTGAATGGTAAGAGTTTTTGTTTTATCATAGAGTAAGCCTCCTGTTTTAATTTTTTTTCACCTACTGGGTGGTATTTTATATCATCCTTAAACCTAATAAAAGAGGAGGCTTTTACTTTTTTTGAGAGTTGCCTATCGGCAAATTTGGGATTGAGCCTAAATATACAAGTATAATTTGTACGTAAGCTAAATCTTAAGATTCCATCTTTATTATTGTTAGATGAGGTGAAAAAATCTTATTTAATGAAATAAAATATTCTTAGGTTTTTTAAACTTTTATGACTAAAATTCAGCATATTCTTTCTGAACATATAAAAGAACTCCTTTCAAATCTGCAAACCTCTCCAATAAAGAAGATTAATAATATTTCTTCTTCCCATCATGCTTTATTGCTTTCTTTTTATAACAAACCTTTTATAGTGATTGAAAATTCAGCTAAAAATGCCTCTGAGCTTTACAGAGACTTTTTATTTTTCCAAGGGTTGAAAAATGAACCTAATAAAACCATGACATTTTTATTTCCAACTAACACTAACCCTCAAAATGTAGGGATTAGAGTAAAGACGTTGAATAATGTATGTTTAGGAGAAAATATAAACATAATAACCTCAATTGATGCTCTACAGACAGAGTATAATCTTACAGACATCCATGATAGGGTCTTTAATTTACAAAAAGGTGATCATATAAGTAGAGAGAAGTTTAATGAGATATTACTTTTTCTTGGCTATAAAGAGGTTAGCATTGTGGTAGAAAGGGGTGATTTTGTCCCTAAAGGATGGATTTTTGATGTTTATCCTGTTACAGAGGAACTCCCAGTCAGAATTGAGTTTTTTGGTGATGAGGTTGATATTATAAGGTTTTTTGATGTTGAAACTCAAAGATCAATAAGGGAAATTCAAAAAATAACTTTTTATCCTGCATCAGAAGCTAAGGATAAGGAAAATAACTTACTTACGGAAATTAAAGATCTGCATTTTTATGATATATTTTGTGAATTTTCGACCTATAAAACATTAACAGAAAAAGGTTTTTTTAAAGATCTAAGTTATATACTCTTTTCACGTCTACCTATTGAAGATCAAGGTGTCTCCTCTGCAGAGGTGAGTATAGCTGGGGCTGGGCTGAATTATAACGAAAGAAAATCACTTAAAGAGTTCCCAGAAGCTGTGAAGATATTTGATAAGGAGGTATTATTGTTTCTTCTGCCCTCTGAAGCTCAGGCTCAGAGACTCAAAGAGGTTTTTTACGAAAATAACTTATTAATACCTATAATTGATAAGAAAGATCTCTTTGATTTTGAGGGTGATAAATGCATAACTATTGGTCTTGTGTCTTCTGGCTTCTCTTTAGCCAAGTTGTGCATATTAACTGATAAGGAAATTTTTGGTAGTAGAGTTGAGTATAAACATATTAAAAAGTCAAGTATTTCAAATATTCTTGAGCAGTTAGAAGAGTTTAATAATGGAGATTTTGTAGTTCATGAAGATCATGGTATAGGTAAGTTTATAGGGTTAAGTATCAAGCATATCGAAGATTACAAAGAAGAGCTTGTAATTATTGAATATGCTAATAGTGATAAACTTTATGTACCCACCTATAACATCAATAAAATTAAGAAATACTCATCTGTAGATAAGACTGACCCATCTCTTGATAGGTTAGGTAGCAAAAGATGGCAGAAGACCAAGCAAAAAATAAAAAAAGATGTTAAGGAAATGGCAGAAAACCTTTTAAAACTATATGCTGAAAGAAAAGTTGTAAAGGGATTTAAGTTTAGCGAAGATTCATCATTACATCGTGAGTTTGATGAGTTTTTCCCTTATGATATGACCGAAGATCAGATAAAGGCATTTGAAGAGATTAAAAAACATATGATGTCTGAAAAGCCAATGGATATGTTACTTTGTGGAGATGTGGGGTTTGGCAAAACTGAGGTAGCAATGAGGGCTGCTTTTAGAGCTATATATGATGGGAAACAAGTTGCCGTTGTTGTGCCAACCACACTTCTTGCTGAACAGCATTACAGAACATTTAGGACGAGGTTTTCACCCTTTGCTGTAAATGTTGATTATATAAGTAGATTTAAAAATAAAAAAGAAATTAAAGAGTGCTTGAAGGCTCTTGAGAAAGGAAGTATAGATATCATTATAGGTACTCACATGCTTTTGAAAAAGGACATAATATTCAATGACTTAGGTTTATTAATTATAGATGAGGAGCACAGATTTGGTGTTATTCACAAAGAAAGGTTGAAAGAGTTAAAAAAAGTAGTGGATGTATTAACATTGACTGCCACTCCTATCCCCCGCACTCTTCATCTTTCTTTGTCAGGCATAAGAGAGATGACCACTATTGGTACTCCCCCTGAAGATAGGCTTGCTGTTAAAACTTATATTACAAAGTTTGGTGAAAAGGTAATAAAAGAGGCTATCGAAAGAGAGATAAAGAGAAAAGGGCAGGTATTTTTTGTGCATAATAGAATCAACGATATTGACAAAATGGCTGAGTTTTTAAAAAAGTTGCTACCCGATATCCGAATCGCTATTGCTCATGGTAGGATGAAAGAAAGACATATTGAATCAATAATGGCTAAATTTATAGATGGAGAAATTGATGTTCTTCTTTGCACTTCAATTATTGGAGCGGGGCTTGATATAACAAATGCAAACACTTTGATAGTAAATAAAGCTGATACTTTTGGTTTAGCTGACCTTTATCAACTTAGAGGAAGGGTTGGCAGAAGTTCTGTTGAAGCCTATGCCTATTTTTTAATATCAGATGAGGATATAATATCAACCGATGCTAAAAAAAGGCTAAAAGCTTTGCATGAGATGAGTTATCTTGGTGCGGGATTGAAACTTGCTCTAAAAGACTTAGAAATTAGAGGAGCGGGAAACATACTCGGGAAGGAACAATCTGGACATATAAATAGGGTAGGTTTTGATACCTATTTAGAAATTCTTGAAAAAGCAGTATCAGAATTAAAAGGAGAGATACATATAGAGGAACTTGAACCTCTGGTAAGGTTCAGAATTTCTGCTTTAGTTCCAGACAGTTATATATCAGATATAACAATAAGATTGGGGTTTTATAGAAGATTAGCAAAAGCAAAATCAGTTTTTGAAATAAAGGCATTAAAGGACGAGTTAAAGGATAGATTTGGTCCATTACCTTTTGAGACTAATAATCTTTTAAAAATCATGAGTCTTAAAGTGCTGGCAAAAAAACTTTATATTGCTAAAATTTTAGATATGGGTAAGTATATAAAGTTTGTCTTTTCATATGATAAGGAAGAAATTTATAAAATCCCCAGGTCTTTTTTTAAAGAAGTACTATCAGCTCTTTTTTCTATAGCTGCTGTGACACAAGAAATTAGGCTTTGTCCTGATGGGTTTGAGCTTAAAACTGAAGGCATGACAATAATTGATGTTATTGAAAGAGCTGAGGAGATTTTGCAAAAAATTTTGATTAAGATAACTACAACAATTAATGATAAAACTAATTAATAAATATTTAAATAAACTTTATGATCATGGTCTCGCTAACAAAAATCATACAACCTTTATTGCCTTTGATACAGAGATAATATCAAATAGAACCTTAAATGATAGAGTCAAGAAACTAAAAATTTTATTAGATAAAATGAATATTAATTCATTGTTATATGCAGAGCCGACGACTCTTTATAGCGAAATTTTAAGTCATTTAGCTGAAAATGATTATATAAAAGTTGATTATTCAAGCACGGAAGGTATAAAAAAATATGACTTTATAAAAAAGATTATACCTTTAGATTCTGAAAGTAGAATGTTCCTTAATGATATACCTATAATATCAAAATTTTCCTTAAATCTAATGGATAAAGCACTTTCAGTTAGAAAATCTGTTATTGTTGGCAAAAGAAAGATTATAACCCATGGGTCTTTAACCCCAGAGCAGGCATTTATTAACTTTAGCTCTACTTGTTTTGCTATTTTGGTTAAGTATTTTTTTGATTCCCTTTATTATATTGAAAAACTCTATAATAAGAATAAAAAACCAGAAAATACTTTTCTTGAAGCATTCAACGTGATAAGAAGTAATTTAGAAAATACCTTTCCTCAAGTCAATCTTAAGCTGAAGAAGGACAATTTTGAAGAACTCCAAATAAAGAAATTACTGGATCAAAAACTTAAAGATGAAAATGAGATCAGCGATGCTATAAGTTATGTTGGAAAGGTTTTAGTCAAGCATAGGTTAGTAAACTCTTGTTTTGGTAATTTATCATATGTATTTGGTGATAAAATTTATATTACTCAAACTGGTAGCTCCTTAGATGAGCTTCACGATAGCATAGAAGCTGTACCTTTAGATGGTTCATCTACTGTTGGTATAACTGCATCCTCTGAGTATTCTACTCATAAAAAAATATATTATACTACAGGCAATGTCGCTATCGTTCATGGACATCCTCCTTTTTCTGTTATTATGTCTTTGTATTGCACCAAAAGAGATTGCCCTAATTATTCTAAGAGGCATTTGTGTAATACCCTTTGTAAAGAACAAAGACAAATAAATGGTATACCAATAGTAATCGGTGAGATTGGAACAGGCATCAAGGGGATTGTTAATACTGTTCCAATCTCTATTAAAAAATCAGGCGTAGTATTAGTTTATGGACATGGTGTATTTGCTTCTGCTATGAATTTTAATAAAGCACTATCCTTAATTTTTAAGGTTGAAGACATGTGTAGGAGAAAATATTTCAGACTTATAGATACTTATTTACAGAGAATTAGTGTTTAAGCATTTCTTCTAAAGTTATTTTAATACCTTCTGAAAGAGCGGTTAGATCATAACCACCTTCTAAGGTAAAGATAACAGGTTTATCTGTAGCTTTTAAGATAGATGAAACGATTGCTCTTATACCTTCATTAGATACGCGCATACCTGCAAGGGGATCTCTCATATGTAGGTCGTATCCAGATGATACAAGGAGTATATCTGGATCAAAGGATTGAATAATAGGTGGTAGTTGATCTTGATAAATAGAAAAATAGTCTTTATCTCCTGAGCCTGAATGTAAAGGGACATTATAAGTGTATCCAAAACCTTTTCCGATACCTTTTTCTCTTTCTGAGCCAGTTCCAGGATAATAAGGAGATTGATGTGTGCTGAAGAAAAATACAGTGTCATCGCTTTCGAAGATATGTTGAGTCCCATTTCCATGATGTACATCAAAATCTATAATAAAGACTTTTTCATAACCTTTATGTTGAGCATACCTTGCACCTACTGCTACGTTATTAAATATGCAAAAGCCCATACCTCTATTCACTTCAGCATGGTGTCCTGGAGGTCTAACAGCGCAAAAAGCACGACTGATTGTTTTATCTTTACATCTGTCAATCGCTTCAAGAATAGCACCGACTGCGTATCTTGCGGCTTCTAAGCTGTTTTTTGATACATAAGTGTCAGGATCAAGGTAGCCCGAACCAATTGACTGAACTTTGTTAATATAAGACATGGTATGTACAAGGGAGATTTCCTCAAAAGTTGCTAATCTTGGTTTAATATGAATTAACTTGTCCCAAATATCTGAGCTTTTAAGCGTTTTAATAGCCTGTATTAGTCTTTCCGCATTTTCAGGATGCCATCTGCCGGTATCATGAGTTAAGAAAACATCATCATATATAAAACCAACCTTATTCATGTTGAAATTATACACAAGTGGGAGATCATTTGTAAATGATTTTGATAATTTTAAGATATAAAATTTTTATTTTTAAATGACATTATTTACGAAAGTTTTACCCTCAATACTCTGTCTTAAGCAGTTATTAATTTTAACTGACTTAAAATTACAATTTTAGGTATTATATAGAGTTTTTCTTAAAGGCAAAGGATTTCTGATTGTTTAAGATTTCAAATCAAATATATAGCTTAATAGAATTTTCAGGTTAAAAAAGATGAGCCGTGGAGGATTCGAACCTCCGACCCGCTGATTAAGAGTCAGCTGCTCTACCAGCTGAGCTAACGGCCCTATTGAAGTTTGATTAATTAGAGTACTAAAGTTTTAGTATTTTAGTCAAGTAAAACACATGTGGTAAGATAAGGAAATCTTTGAGGTTAATAAGTGAAGATTAAGTAAGGGAGACTGCTGTTTCTTAGCAATCTCCCGATGGTTGTTATTTCCCGCCCTTTGCTAAATTAATCTGTTTAGTGTATTTTTTCCACATTATAGAATTATCTGGATCATCTTTTTTGCCATAGGGTAAGTACCAAAGCTCAACATCAACTATGAAATCGTAAGCTATTGGATTGCGAACTATCTTGTCATCTTTCTTTTCTTCAGTGTAAAGAGGTATCTCAAATTTCTCTACCTTTGTTTTGTTGGGATGCAAACTTGTCTCTCTTATTAAACCACTTTTCTCATAAGGTCCTCTACCCATTTTATCACCACGTCCGAACTGTTGAGGTATGGGCATATAAATCTTTTCTTTTTTGTAGATCTCTTTACCTTCTAATGTTTTTACTGATACATACAGTACCAGTCTATTTGGAGTAGGTCAGCCATCAGGTATGACATGACCAGCTTTGTTAGTAAGCTCTACTTTAACATGGGCTGCTGGAGTAGGTGTGACAACATCTCTCCATAAGTAGGCGTAAGCATCTACTTTCATATCAACAGCTTTTTCATAGAGCTCTTTACTGCGATAACTTTGCATATTATGTCCAAGTTTTGATTCTTGGATGTGACATTGTTGACAGGTTTTGGTTCCACCTTCTGAAACATAAGACCAAAGATAGCTACCATATAAAGTAGCACATTGAGATGGATTGTCAAACTCAAAATTAGGTCCTAAGCCGTGGCACTGTCCACAGAGA
Organism: Thermodesulfovibrionales bacterium; assembly: GCA_026415415.1. Lineage (GTDB taxonomy): Bacteria > Nitrospirota > Thermodesulfovibrionia > Thermodesulfovibrionales > Dissulfurispiraceae > DYHD01. Next base: position 7,256 of record JAOAHE010000004.1, read on the forward strand.
ATTGATTCTTTCATAACTGAGCTTTTCTTCATCTTTTTGTAAGTAGAGTCTGGATGATCACCATCTTTAGTACCATAAACTACACCTTTTTGTGGATAACCTTCTGTCCATTTATGAATTATTGCATTTCTATTATGACATACAACACAATTGATATTTAGTTGTTGCAGTATAGCTGCTGAGTTTTCATCTCCTTCATCAACAAATTTGTAAATATGTTTGACAATCTCTTGAGCTACGCTATCTTCAGCCTCTTCCAATTGAGGCAGGTGGCACTTTGTGCATATCATAAGGTGTTTAACTCTTACATCTTCAGGTTTTTTTACACCAGATGCTTGCCAGTCCTTTAATCCAAGTTCAATAGTAGTTTTAAAAGTAGCTGCTGTCCTTCCTACGTGTTCAGGCCCAAAAATTGATCTTGCATGTAATGACTTTTTCCATTCTTCATAGATGTCAGAATGGCAGTCTTTACATGAACTTGAATCGTACATTTTTACTAATTCTGCTATTGTTTTTGCTTTTTTCGGTTTGTCCTGACTTTTTGCAAAAAGAGTCAAAGGTAACACAATAAACAACATGATTAAAAGTATCTTGAAAAACTTCATGATTAATATCCCCCCTTCTTAAAAGTTAAGTTATTGTGCCTGAAAAATTTACTCACGATAAAGTTAATCACCTCCCTTGATTCTTTTGTTTTACAAGGTTGATTTAGAAAGTTTTAAGCCTTTCTGTTTGAGTACAGCCTGAGCTGCTGCAAGGCGAGCTACAGGGACTCTGTAGGGCGAGCAGCTTACATAGTGGAGACCTATCTCGTTACAAAACTCAATTGAGGAAGGGTCTCCGCCGTGCTCTCCACATATACCCAACTTGATATCTTTTTTAACCTTTTTTGCTTTTTCTATAGCTAACTGCATTATTGCCCCAACGCCTTTACGGTCAATAGTAACAAAAGGATCCTCATCTAAGATATGTTGATTAATGTAGAAGGGAAGGAACTTGCCTGCATCATCCCTTGAGAGTCCATATACAGTTTGGGTAAGGTCATTAGTGCCAAAAGAATAAAAATCAGCATATGTGGCTATCTCATCAGAGGTAATTGCAGCGCGTGGTAATTCAATCATTGTACCTATTGAATAAGAGACATTTGCTTTATATTTTTCTTTAATCTCTTCAGCTATTTGAATTGTAAGATCTCGTAAGAATTTTAACTCATTTACATGACCTACGAGAGGGATCATAATTTCGGGGATTACTTTGACTTTTTCAAGCCATAGCTCACAAGCAGCTTCCATAATTGCTCTTACTTGCATAGCATAAATTTCAGGGAATGTAATGCCTAATCTACAGCCTCTATGTCCGAGCATAGGGTTAAATTCATGTAATTCTTTATTTTTTGCCTTTAGTCTTTCTACTGAAACCCCCATCTCAGCGGATAATTCAACAAGTTCTTCTTCAGAATGAGGTAAAAATTCATGTAAAGGTGGATCTAAAAGTCTTATGGTTACGGGTAATCCTTCCATTACCCTAAATATCTCGATGAAATCATTCTTCTGCATAGGAAGTATTTTAGCGAGGGCTTTTTCTCTACCCATTTGGTTATCTGAAAAAATCATCTCCCGGACTGCTTTAATCCTGTTTATATCAAAAAACATATGTTCTGTTCTGCATAAACCTATTCCTTCTGCCCCAAATTCTCTTGCTATTTTTGCATCTTTTGGGGTATCAGCATTGGCTCTAATGCCAAGTTTTCTTATCTCATCTGCCCATTTCATTAACTTATGAAAGTCTTCAGTTAAGGTTAGCATAACAAGCGGTGCTTCTCCTAAGATTACCTCACCTGTAGAACCATTTAAAGTTATATAGTCACCTTCTTTAACGGTGATTTTACCATCAATAACAAAGTATTTTTCTTTTTCATGGATATTGATAGTGCTACAGCCAACTACACAACATTTACCCATTCCTCTTCCAACAACTGCTGCATGAGAGGTCATCCCACCTCTTGCTGTCAATATACCTTGGGCAGCTGCCATACCACCAACGTCTTCTGGTGAGGTTTCAGTCCTAACCAATATAACCTTTTCATTATTTGCTGCTGCTTTCTCTGCATCATGGGCTGTAAAAACAACCTTTCCTACTGCAGCGCCTGGTGAGGCAGGCAGTCCTTTTGCTACTACATTGACATTTGCTTTTGGGTCAATCATAGGATGGAGCAATTGTTTGATCTGTTCAGGGTCAATTCGCATTATAGCGGTTTTTTTGTCTATGAGTTTTTCTTTAACCATATCTACCGCTATTTTAATAGCGGCCATTGCTGTTCTTTTACCTACTCTTGTTTGTAGCATGTAGAGTTTACCTTCTTGTATTGTAAACTCTATATCAAGCATATCTTTATAATGCTTTTCAAGTTTAGTATATATCCTTTCAAGCTCTTTGTATGCTTTTGGAAGTCGTTTTTTAAGTTCGTTGATATGAATAGGAGTTCTTATGCCAGCAACTACATCTTCTCCTTGAGCGTTTATGAGGCATTCAGCAAAGAATTCTTTATTTCCAGTAGATGGGTCTCTTGTAAAGCCAACTCCTGTGCCTGAGTTTTCTCCCATATTTCCAAAGACCATTGACTGAATATTGCAAGCTGTACCTAAGTCATCTGGTATCCCTGATAATCTACGATATGTACATGCCCTGTCTCCAAACCAAGAATTGAAAACAGCATTGATAGCAAGCTTTAATTGTTCATAAGGATCAGACGGAAAGTCGGTAAGTGTTTCTTCTTTATAAATCTTTTTAAACTCTTTAACTATTGCCTTTAGGTCATCTACATTCAATTCTGTATCATGTTGTAATCCGTTTCTTCTTTTTACACTTTCTAACACATCTTCAAACTTACTACGCTCTATTCCCATCACAATATTACTGAACATAGTTATGAATCTTCTATATGCATCATAAGCAAATCTTTCGTTCTTTGTCTTTTTTATTAGTCCTAAGAGTGTTGAGTCATTTAGTCCAAGATTTAAAACTGTGTCCATCATACCTGGCATAGAAAATTTAGCTCCTGAGCGGACAGATACCAGAAGAGGGTTTTCTGGGTCTCCGAACTTCATACCCATTATTTTTTCTACTTTTTTGAGGTTACTTAATACTTCATCCCACATGCCCGGTGGATACTGTTTGTTGTTTTTGAAATACTCAGTACAGGCTTCTGTTGTAATAGTAAAACCTGCAGGAACGGGCATACCAAGATTTGTCATCTCAGCAAGACCAGCTCCTTTCCCTCCTAAAAGATCTTTCATATTGCCATTACCTTCTGCCTTTCCATCCCCAAAGAAATATACATATTTTTTCTTATTTGCCGATTCAGTCTTTTTAATTTTTGGTTTGGTAGTGTTGTCTTTTTTTATTTTTGCCATCGGCACCTCCAGATTTGCTTACAAAGTTAGATGGGTTAATATGCTATAGTCTATATTGAAAATATGAAAAAATTCAAGGATTTTCAGTAAAATTAGCCATAAATAAAAATACATTACGATCTTATCCTAATTAATCTCTATTTACACAGTAAAATGAGATAAAGCTAAAGAGGCAATAAAGATTATAATTTATCTTTTGTTCTTTATAGCTAAAAGCTTATTATTTAAGTAATTTGTTTTAGGATACTTGTAAGTTTTTCAATATCATCAGGTGTATGGGTAGCTGTTATAGATAACCTTAATCGTGGTATTTTGACAGTTGGAGGCCTGATAGCTGGAGCATAGATATAGTTTGTCTCTAAATATTTTGAGAAGCTCAAGACATTATTGGTGTCATCGGAGGAAAATATTTTTGGAGGTATTAGAGGTATTATTGGCGTTTGTGAGTTGAGGGTATTGTATCCTAGTTTAAGGAGACTTTCATAAAGTCTTTGTCTATTTTTCCATAGCTTTTCAACTATATTTTTTTCTTTTTCTACTATTTCTAATGCTTTTATAGACGCAGCTATTATGCAAGGAGGAAGGGCTGTCGAAAAAATTAGTCCTCTTGATTTATTAATTAACCACTGGATTATCTCTGAGTCTGCAGCGATAAAAGCACCAAAAGCGCCTAAAGCCTTTGATAAAGTGCCCATTTGAATAATCCATTGTTTTGGCTCAATATTGAAATGGGCAAGGGCTCCTTTTCCCTCCCCAAGAACGCCTGTGCCATGAGCATCATCTAAGTAAAGAAGAGCATCAGTCTGTTCACATACTTCATAAATTTCTTTAAGAGGCGCTATATCACCATCCATGCTGAAAACTGTATCGGTTATTACCAATTTTCTTCTTGCATTGCTATTTTTAATCAACTCATATAAATGTTGAGAATCACAGTGTTTATATATAAGCTTTTTTGCTTTACTGAGTCTAATACCATCAATGATGCTTGCATGGTTTAACTCATCACTAAGGATAACATCGTTTTCATCAACTAAAGCAGGTATTACACTTGTGTTGGCTGTATATCCTGAGTTAAGAATTAGTGATGACTGAGTTTTTTTAAATTTTGCGATAAGATCTTCTAATTTTTTGTGTAATTCTGTGCCGCCAGACAATAGTCTTGATGCTCCAGCTCCAAAACCATATCTATAGGTAGCTTCAACAGCAGCTTTAATGATCTCTTCATTGTTTGATAAACCAAGATAATCATTAGATGAGAAATTGATAAAAGTATTACCATTAATAATTATGCGTGAGGCACCACCGCAATATTCTTGAAAATTTGAGGTTTGTTGATTAACTTCTGCATTTGAAAGATTGATGTATGTACCTCTATCCCTTATTGTTCTTAGTAAACCTTTTTCTTGTAATAAGTGTAAGAAGTCTTTAAAAAACATTTTCGTTGAATGTTTGTTTGAATTTAACAATATGTAGTAAATAATTTTGTATCAAATACATTATCTTGATTAAGAGTTTAAACAAATAATTTGCTCTTGACATTAAGTTTAATAAATTATATCATGTAGTAAAAAGTGGTAAAAAGTGGTAAAAAGTGTAATACCTCATAATCATTTTAATATAGTTATTTATGTCATCATTCATAGGTAAATTTTATCATACTTTAGACTCAAAAGGTAGGGTGATGTTGCCTGCACCATTGAGGGAAGCACTTTATAAAAAGTATGACTCTGATAAATTGTTTATAACAAATGCAGGTTTTGATACTTGTCTTCATTTATTTCCCACACAGGAATGGTACTTATTTTTAGAGAAGATACAAAAACTCCCCTCTATGGATGAGGCGGTAAAATTTCTGACAAGAAGAGTAGTGGCAGGAGCTGTAGAGGTTAGTATAGATAAACAAGGTAGGATACTGATCCCCTTTGAGCATAGGCAAGATGCTAAGATTGCAGCAGAGGTTGTAATAGTTGGGCAATTAAATAAAATTGAGATCTGGGATAAATCAGAGTGGGATGCAGTAACAGATCCAAAGAATGTTGATAAAAAGAAGTTTGAAATTGCTCTTGCTGGATATGGTCTTTGAAAAGTTTAAGGAGTCTGTTGTATGTCAAATCAATATGAGGTATCTGAAAAAAATAATATGGAAAGTTGTCAACAAGAAAAATTTGATTATCCCTTCTACAAAGTTAATATTGTGTTATTTAAAGAAGCTGTAGAAGATTTAGTATTGCCAAATATTTGTAAGAGAAATACGAAATCAGAAAATTGAGATTTTAAGGTAGGGTTGTAATTACAAATCTTTTTCAACATATGGCTGTTTTGGTAAAGGAGGCAGTAGAGCTTCTTATTACTTCACAAGAAGGTATTTATATTGATGCGACCATAGGTTTTGGTAGTCATAGTAAAGAGATCTTATCCAGGTTGGGCGAAAAGGCAAAAGTTATAGGGGTTGATAGGGACGCGCAGGCAATTAAATTTCTTGAGAAAAACTTAATAGATAAAAGACTCATACTCAAAAAAGGCAATTTTTCTGAACTAAAAAAGTTATTGCAAGAGTTGGATATTATTATAGTTGATGGAGTTCTGTTTGATTTAGGGGTGTCTTTGTATCAGCTAAAAAATTCAGAGAGAGGTTTCAGTTTTCATTCTGATTCATATCTGGATATGAGGATGGATAAATCAGAGCCACTTACAGCGTGGTATGTAATAAATAAATATCCTCAGAACAAACTAGAAAGAATTTTTTTAGAATATGGTGAGGAAAGATTCTCAAAAAAGATTTCTCAAGCTATTGTTAGGCAAAGACAGAGGAAGTCTATAGATACATGTAGAGAGTTATCAAAAATTATAGAGGAGATATATTTACATAGAGGCAAAATACACCCAGCCACAAAAGTCTTTCAAGCTATAAGAATTGAAGTAAATAAGGAACTTAAAAATTTACAAGAGGGTCTTGTTTCAGCCTTTGAATTATTAAAACAAGAAGGTAGGTTGTGTGTTATCTCTTATCACTCTCTTGAAGATAGAATTGTTAAAGGATTTTTTAAGGAAATGGTTGGTAAAGGTAAGTTAAGAGTCATAACAAAAAAACCTATCACACCATCAGATGAAGAAGTTAAGGTAAACCCATCTTCAAGAAGTGCTAAATTGAGAGCTGGCGAAAGATTATGAGAAAAAGACATAAAAGAATAAGTTTAATATTTAAATCGCTTTCTTTGATCCTTGTGATAGTAGTAGTTTTTTTTGTCTTAAAGCATAAAAATACTGTTACTACCCTGGAATACCAGATCAGCCTTCTTGAGAAGAAAAAAATGCAACTTATAAAAGAAAAAGATCAGTTAAGAGCTGAAAAGTTAAAATTGGCTTCCATAGATAACATTAAAAAATTTGCATCTGCTCATGAAGAGTTTCAATTCCCTGACCGTAAAAAGGTCATAACGGTTGTAACTACCAAAGAAGCCGAGCCTCGCTCTGCAGCATACAAAAGCAAATGAGCCCATGATTTTAAAAATGCTCAAATGATCTTAACTTAGAACAGAAAGGACATTTGGCATTATGAAAACGAGATTAATAGTTTTAGTCTGTCTCTTGTCTATCTCTTTCGTAGCTATTATTATTAAACTTACATACATTATGGTTATAAATCACCAATGGTATGTAGAAAGAGCCAAGATGCAACAGATTAAAGTTGCAGAGATGCCAGCAAAAAGAGGGCTTATTTTTGATAGAAAAGGTAGAGAGTTAGCTATAAATCTTGATACCGAGTCAATTATATGTAACCCTGCTGACATAGCTGATAATGAAGCTCCAAGGATAGCTAAGGAGCTTTCTTTAACTTTGGGTAAAGACGTAAAAGCGATCTTAACTAAACTTAATTCAGATTCAAGATTTTGTTGGATTGAGAGAAAAGTATCTTCAGATGTTGCAAACGAGATTAAAAACCTAAAATTAAAAGGCATAGGTCTTACAAATGAGATTAAAAGGGTTTATCCAAAGGGTAGTTTAGCAGCTCATATTATAGGTTTTGTTGATATTGATAATAAGGGGCTTGAAGGATTGGAAAGATTCTATGATAAAGAACTTACAGCCCCACAGGAGAAGTTTCTTACCTATAAAGATGCTAAAGGCTACCTTCTTTCTTCAGGACAAATGAAAGAGTTAAAAGGCAACAATATAATTTTGACGATAGATGAAGGATTACAATATATTCTTGAAAAAAATCTTGATGAAGCTGTCAAGAAATGGAATGCCTCCTATGCAACAGCTATCATGATGGATCCTTTTACTGGAGAGATTATGGCTATGGCTAATAGTCCATCCTTTGACTTAAATAATCCAGGGGCTATTAAAGATAAAAAGCTAATTAAAAACCGCGCCATAACGGATTGCTATGAACCAGGCTCAACTTTTAAAATAATAGTTGGTGTTGCTGCTTTAGAAGAAGGGATAGTTAAGCCTAATGCTAAATATGATTGCTCGGCAGGGTATATAGAGGTAGGTGGTAAAAAAATAAAAGATGCTCATAGACATGGTGTGCTTACTTTTCAAGAAGTGATTCAGAAATCATCTAATGTAGGTACTATTAAGATAGGGCTATCCTTAGGAAAAGAAAAACTTTATGATTATGCTAAAAGATTTGGTTTTGGTCAAAAAACAGGTATTGATATAGCAGGTGAGGTATCTGGGGTGGTAAGACCACCAGAGAGATGGTCGGGCATATCAATCGGTGCTTTCTCAATAGGACAGGAGATTTCAGCTACTCCTCTACAAATTCTTAGGGCATATTCAGCCATCGCAAATGGGGGGTTTTTAGTAAGACCATATTTGGTATCAGAAATTCGGTCTCCTGATGGCATAACTATACACAAAACATCCCCTAAGAGTGAAAGGATCATATCTGAGAAGACGGCAAAAGCTTTTAGCATGATACTTACGACAGTTACAGAAGTAGGCGGGACTGCGAAGGAGGCGTCTGTAGAAGGTAATCTTGTAGCTGGGAAAACAGGGACGGCTCAGAAATACGATCCTCTTTTAAAGAGATACTCAAAGTCCAATTATGTTAGTTCTTTTGTTGGGTTTGTTCCTGCAGACAACCCAAGGTTTGCTTTAGTAGTAGTTGTACATGACCCAAGAGGTCATATTTATGGTGGAGTGGTAGCAGCCCCTGTTTTCAGAAAGATAGCAAGTGATGCACTTTCCTATTTAGATGTACCTCAAGATGAGCAAAGAAAAAATCATATTTTGGTTACCTCACGATGAAAATAGGCAGAGATCGTTTTGCTAATTTTAGGTTTTTAAATAACATAGAGTTAGATATTGAGGGTATATCTTATGATTCAAGGACTGTTAAAGAAAAAAATCTTTTTGTTGCTATAGAAGGAGAAAATTTTGATGGACATACATTCATTAAAGAAGCAATCTTAAAAGGTGCTACAGCGGTAGTTTTTGAAAAGGGAAAATCCGACCCTAACTTAATACAGAAATACCCTCATATTGCGTGGATTGAAGTAGAAGACAGTAGACTTGCTTTGGCTCAGCTATCAAGCAGTTTCTACCATTATCCATCACAAAAACTCAACTTAATAGGCATAACAGGGACTAACGGTAAAACAACAACTTCTTACCTTATAAGGCATCTCTTAATAAGTAGTGGCAGAAATGTAGGGTTAATAGGAACCCTTGGCTATTATGTTAAAAACTCTTTTTACCCCTCTATACATACAACACCAGAAGCACCCGATTTTCAAGCTTATCTAAGGAAGATGTTAGATGAAGGATGTGAGTATGTTATTTCTGAGGTTTCTTCTCATGCTCTTGCTCAAAAAAGGGTTGACTGCTCAAGGTTTAAGATTGCTGTATTTACCAACTTAACACAGGACCATTTGGATTTTCATAAAACCATGGAGGCTTATTATCAGGCTAAGAAAAGATTGTTTTCTGATCTATTAATTGATGGTGGTATAGCGGTAATAAATATAGACGATTTCTATGGAAGCAGGTTAATGGATGAGCTCAAAACTGAAAGGGGCAGTAATCTTCAGTATATAACAATAGGGATTAAAAATCCTAAAGCTACTATACGTGCAAAGGACACAAGAGTGTCTTTTAGCGGGATCTCTTTCAGAATTGAAAGTAGCTATGAAGAGCCTCAATTAGAGTCTTTATTTTCATCTAAACTAATTGGTATTCCGAATGTTTATAATATTATTTCTGCTATTGCAGTAGGGTTAAGTTTAGGGTTTAACTTTCAGTATCTGAAAAAAGCTGTTGAGGAGTTTTCACCTGTTGAAGGTAGGTTTCAAAAGGTAGATGTTGGTCAAGATTTTATTGCTATAGTTGATTATGCTCATACCGAAGACGCTTTGAAGGGGCTTTTAAATACTGCAAGGGAGTTGTTGATTCTTAGCCCTTCAAAGTCAAAAAAGAGTGCGAAGATTATAACAGTCTTTGGTTGCGGTGGTAACAGAGATAAATCTAAACGCCCTGCAATGGCTAAGGTGGCTACTGAGTTAAGTGATTTTGTAATAATAACCTCAGATAATCCAAGGTTTGAAGACCCAATGGATATTATTAGTGATATAGAGAAGGGTGTTACTACAAAAAATTATCTCATTATCCCTGATAGAAAACTAGCAATTAATATGGCTGTAAGAGAAGCTTCAAGAGGAGATGTGTTATTGGTAGCAGGTAAGGGGCATGAAAACTATCAAGAAGTTAAGGGGGTTAGGTTGCCTTTTAGTGATAAATTAGAGCTTGAAAAAGCTATACAGCAAAGATAACTCTTATGAAAAACTATTTAAACATTAAGGACGTCATAATAGCAGTCAACGGGATATCTATGAATGTTGATGAAGGACAATTTACAGGTGTCTCTATTGATTCAAGGACAATAAAAGAAGGAGAATTATTCATAGCTCTTAAAGGGGATAATTTTGATGGCCATGATTTCGTTATAGAATCTCTGAAAAAGGGAAAAGGAGCTGTTGTAAGGAAGGAGTGGTTTAATCTTTATAAAGATTCTATACCTAATAAGACAATCATAGGTGTTGACGATACACTTAAGGCTTTGCATGATTTAGCTGGCTTTATAAGAAAACAGTTTTATGGTCCTGTAGTAGCAGTTGTAGGCAGTAATGGTAAAACTACTACTAAGGAACTAATCTATTCTATATTAGAGAGAAAATGGGAGGTCTTAAAGACTTCGGGTAATTTCAATAATCATGTTGGTATGCCTTTGTCTATCTGTCATCTAACCTCAAACCATCAAGTTATGCTATTGGAGATGGGTGCTAATAAACCAAATGATATAGAAGAGCTATGTAAGATAGCAAATCCTGAGATAGGAGTCGTTACAAATATTGGGTTTGAGCATTTAGAGGGTTTTGGTTCAATACAGAAAGTTAGAGAGTCTGAACTTGAAATATTGCCATATTTAAAGACAGTAATTGCTAATAGAGATGATGATTTTTTAATGGAAGGAGTTGAAGAAAAACTCAATGGCAAACTTATAACCTTTGGGGTTACCTCTGAAAAGGCTGATATTAGAGCGAAGAATATAAAGTTTTTTGAAGGTTATACAGATTTTTCTCTTATTGTGAAAGACCTTTCAATAGAGATAAAGACTAAACTTTCAGGTATTTTTAATGTATATAACTGTCTTGCTTCAGCAGCTACAGCATCTGTTTTAGGTGTTAGGCTTGAAGAAATTAAGCAAGGGTTAGAGTCTTTCAGTGGTGTAAAATATAGATTTGAACTTAAAAGGTATAAAGGTGTTACATTTATCAATGATGTTTATAATGCTAACCCTTCTTCGATGGAATTATCTATTAGAGAGTTAGCTCGTCTTTATAACTTAAAGAAAGAAAAGTTTAATAGAGCTATAGCTGTTCTTGGTGATATGTTTGAGTTAGGAGAGTATTCAAAATTAGCCCATAATGAGATAGGACTGAAACTTTCTGAATCAAAGATAGATTTTTTTATAGCTGTTGGGGAAAGGATGAAAGATGCTATCAAGAGTTTCAAGGGCGAATCAATTCATGTCCCTGATTCTTCAAAAGCAGCAGAGGAGCTTAGTCACATTATAAAAGAAGGAGATTTAGTCTTGATCAAAGGTTCACGTGGGATGAAGATGGAAAAAGTTTTAGAGTACATAGAAAGGCATTTTTAACATGTTTTATGAATTTTTGTATGATCTACATGTCTATTTTTCGCCCTTTAATGTATTTAGATATATTACCTTTAGAACTTCTTTAGCAGCTTTTACCGCCCTTTTTTCTGCCATCATTATAGCTCCCTATCTTATTAGTTGGCTAAAAAGGATTAGTATGACTCAGCAGATAAGGGATGATGGACCAAAAAACCATTTTACTAAGGCAGGAACTCCTACAATGGGTGGGATAATAATATTGATAGCTATAACCTTTTCAATGCTTCTTTGGGGCAATTTTAAAAATGTTTATGTATGCTTAATAATGTTTTCGTTGATCGCCTTTGGTTTAGTGGGTTTTATAGATGATTACTTAAAAGTTATCAAAAGAAACTCTAAAGGCTTAAAAGCTAAGTACAAATTTGCTGCTCAGTCCTTAATCGCTATTTTCATTTGCAGCTTTTTATATTTCGTACCTGTAGATCCCTATAGTACCGTTTTAAGTGTGCCTTTTTTTAAAAAATGGCTTTTTGATCTTGGGATATTTTATATTTTCTTTGGGGTATTTGTTATAGTAGGTGCTTCAAATGCTGTTAACCTGACGGATGGTATAGATGGTTTAGCTATAGGACTTGTTGCTATAGCGACCCTTACATACGCAGTTTTTATATATGTATCAGGTCATGCAGTTTTTGCAAGGTATTTACAGGTACTTTATCTTCCAGGAGTAGGCGAGTTAACAGTATTTTGTGGTGCTATGCTTGGGGCATCCTTAGGTTTTCTATGGTATAATGCTCATCCTGCGGAGATCTTTATGGGTGATGTAGGAGCTCTGAGTCTGGGTGGAGCTTTAGGGACTCTTGCAGTAATGACGAAACATGAGATTGTACTTGCAGTAGTAGGTGGAATTTTTGTTATAGAGACTGTATCAGTTGTAGTGCAAGTGTTATATTATAAATGTACTAAGAGAAGAATTTTTCTTATGGCACCTCTTCATCATCATTTTGAACTGAAAGGATGGAGAGAGCCTAAGATTATAGTAAGATTTTGGATAATTGGTATTGTCTTAGCGTTGATTAGTTTATCAACATTAAAATTGAGGTGAGATACATGATTGTTATACTTAAAGTCTTAAGAGGTAGTTTAATAGTAAAATTTCCTTTTTTTGGTATTAGATATTTGCTATTAAGTGTGATTTTTCTATGTTATGCCTTTAGTGTAGCTTCTGCTGATAAAATAAGTGCAAAATCCGTAGTTGTTATCGATAGCAACTCAGAGAAGATACTGTTTGCAAAAAACCCTCACTTGCCTCTACCACCAGCAAGCACTACAAAATTAGTTACGGCTATGGTAGCACTTGATAGGTTAGACCCCAATACATTAGTTAAGATAAGCGAAAAAGCTGCAAATATTCAGTCTGTACCCCCCAGATTAATTCAAGGGGAAACTTATACAGTGAAGGAATTACTATATCTTGCATTAATGAGGTCTGTCAATGGAGCTGCCATAGCCTTAGCTGAAGCTGTTGCTGGTAGCGAAGATGCTTTTGTTATGATGATGAATGAAAAGGTCCATTTGATGGGATTGCAAAATACTAAATTTATAAACTCTTCAGGACTACCAGGGAGTGGACAATTCACAACATCTTATGAGCTTGCTCTAATAATGAAGGCAGCTTTAAGTTATCCAACTATAAAAGAAATAGTTAACACAAGAACAAAGGATTTTTTCACTTTAAATGGGAGACACATATATATAAAAAATACCAACTATCTATTATGGAAAGATGATGAACATATAGGAGGTAAAACAGGATACACAAGAGCAGCAGGACATTGCCTTGTTAGTGCTTCAAATAAGGGAGATTCTACTTTGATAGTGGCTATCTTAGGTGAGACGGCAAGAGATGAGCTTTGGCAAAATTCTTTTCTTCTTTTTTCAAGAGGGAAGGATATTTTAAGAGTAAATTCTCAACCTTTTATATATTTTTCTGATGTAAAGACTAATCATGTAGTAAAGGCTTCCTATTCTAAAAAAGAAGTGACAGCAAAGAAAGTTTTCAAGAGCAAGTCTAAGGTAAAGAAGTCAAAAAAGGTATTAACTAAAAATAAAAGTAAGAGAAATATCTAAAAGTGGATTTAAGAAAAAATCCTATTAAAGATTTTGAGGGCTTAAGAGTAACAGTAGTTGGTCTTGCAAGAAGTGGGGTTGGTGCTGCTAACTTACTTGCAGAATTAGGAGCTATAGTTACGGTTACTGACAACAAAGATTCAAAGCATTTAGAGATTTATCTTAGAGAGTTAAGAGATGATATTAATCTTGCTCTTGGAGGGCACCCTCACTCATTGTTTAAAGAGGCTGATTTGATAATCATAAGTCCTGGTGTCCCTAAGGACATAGAGCCAATCACAGTGGCTATAAAAAATGGTATAAGAGTTATAGGTGAGATAGAACTTGGTTATGAAGTAGTGCAGAGGGTATTTAAAAATAATAACAAAGTAGCCGATTTCCTTGCTATTACAGGAACAAATGGAAAGTCTACTACTACCTCCCTTTTATACAATATGCTTTTAAGAGATGACTTAAAAGCTATGGTTGCTGGAAACATTGGTAATGCTTTTACAGAGGAGATAAGTAAGAATTTTAATGATATACTGGATATTAAATTTTATGTTTTAGAGATCTCAAGTTTTCAGCTCGAATCAATTAGTGAATTCAGGCCTACTGGATGTTCAATATTGAATATAACCCCCGACCATCTTGATCGTTATAAATCAATATATGAATATTTAACCGCTAAGTGTTTTATTTTTTCAAATCAAAGTAAAAAAGATTTTATTGTCTTAAACGCAGATGATGATAGAACGGAAATGGTGTTAGCAAAGATTGAGTCTCAACGTAAAGCGAAAAACACAGCTCCAACTATTTTCTACTTCAGTAGAAAGAAAGTAGTGGAAGGAGCTTACTATGATGAAGCATCCAAAAAGATCTTTTTTAATATACCCGAAGAAAAAATTGATCTAATAGCTCATAAAATATCTTACCAAAGGGACTTTTTTCTTGAGCCTAAAACATTTAAGATTAAAGGTGTACATAATATAGAAAATGCAATGGCTTCATCTTTAATGGCTTTACTTTCAGGATGCTCACCTAAAGCTATATCTGAGACCCTTAGTCATTTTAGGGGGTTAGAACATAGACTTGAATTTGTAAGAGAGATAGATGGCGTAACATTCATAAATGATTCAAAGGGGACTAATGTTGCAGCTGTTGTTAAATCTCTTGAGAGCTTTGATCAACCCGTTATCTTAATTGCAGGAGGCAGGGATAAACACGGAGATTTTTCTTTACTTGAGAACTTAATAAGAGAAAAAGTAAAAGCTTTAATCTTAATCGGTGAAGCAAAGGATAAAATAAACAAAGCTTTAGGACATTTGACTGATACCTCTAAGGCTATAGATCTCAAAGATGCTGTTAGGAAAGCATACTCAAAAGCAACTTCGGGAGATGTTGTTTTGTTGTCTCCAGCATGTGCAAGTTTTGATATGTTTATTGATTTTGAAGATAGAGGCCGACAGTTTAAGATGATGGTTATGGAACTATGATTGATTATCACGATAAACATATACTTTTAATTGTTTTTGCTTTGATAACAATAGGTCTATTAGCTGTATATAGTTCTACCTCTGTGGTTATACCTTCAGATAATATAGAAAAAGACACAATTAAAAGCCCTTCCTTAGTCTATTTTAAAAAACAGTTAGTAGCTGTGGTTATAGGTAGTATTTTTTTATTTTTATTGAGTAAGATTAATTTGAACCTAATTAAATTATCTGCTGTGCCTCTCTTAGTTTTATCCTTGATCTTGCTTCTGTTAGTATTTACTGGGCTTGGGGTCACTAAAAAAGGTGCAACAAGATGGATTAACTTAGAAATTTTTCACTTTCAGCCATCAGAGTTTGTAAAGCTTGCCATGATAGTTTTTCTTGCTTGGTATATGAGCAGAGATAGTTTTAAAAAGGATGATTTGAAGTGTTTCCTTATACCTATTGGGATAATGGCTATTTTTCAGTTAATTTTTTTACTACAACCTGACTTTGGTGCAACAGTAAGCCTTTCTATCCTTACTATATCTATGCTTTTGCTGGGTGGTGTAAGGTTGAGGTATATCGGCAGTCTGTCTTTAGTAGTTTTAGTATGTTTTGTTTTTCTTCTTATTACAAAACCTTATAGAGTAAAGAGGTTGACAGCCTTTTTAAACCCTTGGGAAGATCCTTTGGGCAGTGGGTTTCAGTTAATTCAGTCTTATATAGCCTTAGGAAGTGGCGGACTTACAGGTTTAGGAATCGGTGAAAGCAAGCAAAAATTAGCTTTTTTACCAGAGATTCATACAGATTTCATCTTTTCTCTAATAGGTGAGGAGACAGGGTTAATAGGTGCATTGGTGGTTGTAACATTATTTTGTCTTCTATTTTATAAAGGAGTAGTTATTGCTTGGCAGATTAAGGATCCATTTGCTTATTATATTGCCTGTGGAACTATTTTAATGATAACTACTCAAGCTATTATTAATTTTAGTGTTGTTACAGGTCTCGCACCAACAAAAGGGTTACCTCTTCCATTTATAAGTTATGGGGGCTCTTCCCTGCTTGTCGGGTTAATGGCAGTTGGCTTACTTATTAATGCTTCTCGTTGTAATGGGGAAAATTCCGCAGAAAAAAAGATTGCCGATGATCTCTGTTATGATTCTTATGGTATGAGCAAAGAGAGCACTAAGAAGGTAAAAAATTGGAGAAAAGGTCTTGGCTATTTTGAGTGTAAAGCTTTACTTGCAAAAAAGCAATTACCAGAGAATTCATCATGAAAGTTTTAATTGCAGGTGGTGGCACCGGAGGTCACCTATTCCCTGGCATTGCTTTAGCTGAAGAGTTAATTTACAAGGGAGTCTCTTCAAAGAAGGAAATAGTCTTTGTTGGCACCCCCTATGGTATTGAGGCACAAATTATCCCACGCCATTCATATCAATTAAGGTTTATTAATGCATCTGGTTTTGTGGGAAAATCATTTTTTAATAAGATTAAAGCCCTTTTAAATCTTTTTTTAGGTTTTTTTGAGTCCATGAAGATAATTAATGAAATCAAGCCCCAAGTTGTAGTTGGTATAGGTGGCTATGGTTCAATTGCTACAGTTTTATCTGCTAAACTTAAAGGTCTACCAACTGTAATCCTTGAACAAAATTCTGTTCCAGGTTTATCTAATAGGTTATTGGGTAATATAGTTGATGCTATTGCTGTAACCTTTCAAGACAGTATTTCCTATTTCCCAGAACATAAGACTTATTTGACAGGTAACCCGATAAGAAGAGAGATTGTCAAAAAGGACAAAAGAGCTTCTTGTCTGACCTTTTCACTTGATCCAGAAAGATTTACCATCTTCGTTTTTGGTGGAAGTGCTGGGGCATCAAGCATTAATAAGGCAGTGTTAGAATCACTAAATCTAATTAATGATTTGAGTTATAATATTCAGTTTATACACCAAACAGGAAAAAGAGATTTTAAAGCACTCATGGAGGCTTATAAGGCTTCAGATTTTAAAGCATATGTTGCTCCCTTTATATACGAGATGGCAGAAGCATACAGTGCAGCTGATATAATTATTTGCAGAGCAGGTGCAACTACTCTTGCTGAGCTCACAGCAATAGGTAGACCAGCCATATTGATCCCTTACCCTTATGCTGCTGGTGGTCATCAAGCAGTAAATGCTCAGAGGTTAGTAGATATGGGAGCTGCATTGATTATAAATGATGAAGATTTAAATGGGACTGTTCTTGCTAAAAATTTAAGAGAGCTATATAATAACGATGATCTAAGAAGCAAGATGCAAAAGATGTCTATGGCTTTAGGGAAAGTGGATGCATCTGAGAGGATTGTTAATATAGTTCTTAATTTAGTTAGAGAAGTTGGATAGTTAAATGTTTGAAAGATATAGAACTATTCATTTTGTTGGAATTGGTGGAATAGGGATGAGCGGGATCGCTGAGATATTGCATAATCTAAATTATAATATTACAGGATCTGACATCAAAGAGTCCGACACAACTAAAAGATTAAGACAGATGGGTATTCAAATATCTATAGGACACAGTGAATCAAACATAACTCAACCTCATGTAGTAGTGGTCTCTTCTGCGGTCTCTCCTGATAACCCCGAGATTGTTGCAGCAAGAAAAAAATTAATCCCTGTTATCCCAAGAGCTGAGATGCTTGCTGAATTAGGAAGGTTGAAATATAGCATCTTGGTTGCTGGTGCACACGGTAAAACCACGACTACTTCCTTATTAGCTACAATACTTGCTGAAGGCGGTTTAGATCCCACTATTGTCATAGGAGGTAAGTTAAAGGCTATAGGTAGTAATGCTAAACTTGGAAAGGGAGATTTCATAGTAGCAGAGGCAGATGAAAGTGATGGGTCTTTCCTAAAGTTGAGTCCAACTGTTGCTATAATTACAAATATAGATAGAGAACATTTAGATTACTTTCGGGATATAGGCGCTTTGAAGAAGGCTTTCCTTGAGTTTGCTAATAAAGTTCCTTTTTATGGTTTTACGGTTGTCTGTCTGGAGAATGAACATACAGTAGAAATTATTCCACAGATAAAGAGAAAGGTAATTACCTATGGATATACTCCAAAGGCTGATTTTTACCCAAGAAATATAAAAAATATAGGCAGAAAAATGTATTTTGAAGCTTTCAGGGGTGAAGAGTTACTGGGAGAGTTTATTATCCCCATTCCAGGTAACCATAATGTTTTAAATAGTCTTGCTGCGATAGCTGTTTCTTTGGAATTGCAAATACCTTTGAAGACAGTAATTAATTCTTTAGAAAATTTCAGTGGAATTCAAAGGAGGTTTGAGTTAAAAGGACAGTTCAATAATATTAAAGTTTTTGATGACTATGGACATCATCCAACAGAGATAAAAGCTACTCTTGATGCTGCAAGGCAGTGTTTTAAGCAAGATAAAATTATAGTTATTTTCCAACCTCATCGCTATACTCGAACTAAAGACCTCATGGATGATTTTGTGGAATCTTTTGATCAAGTAGATTTACTCTATTTAATGGATATTTACTCAGCTGGAGAGCTTCCTATAGAAGATGTTAACTCAGAGATTCTTTTTCATAAAATTAAGAAACGACTTAAGGATAAGGTATTTTATATTAAGGACTCTGACCAAATACTCAGAGATCTCCAAAGAAAGGTATCAAAGGGAGATATAGTTATAACTCTTGGAGCGGGTGATGTCTACAGAGTGGGTGAAAAGTTTTTGAAGATTGCTGCTAATGATTTCAAAGATATTAACTGAGTTTTGCAGGCAATATAATATTGAGATGTCATTTAATGTGCCGATGGCTCCTTACACCTCTTTAAAGATCGGTGGAAAAGCTGAGATAGCTCTCTTTCCTGAGGAGGAGAAGTTGCCATCATTAATAAAATTTTTGTCTGAGCAGAAGGTTCCTTTTATTTTTTTAGGTTTTGGCACGAATGTGCTTGTTTTAGACAGTGGGATTGAAGGAGCTGTAATTTTCACAAATAAACTTAATAAGATACTAAATATTACAAAAGAAGGACAACTTGAAGCACAATCAGGATGCTCTTTAACAAAGCTTATTAATACAGCAGCTAAGTTTGGTTTTTCCGGCATGGAAGGACTTGTTGGCATACCAGGCTCCTTAGGTGGAGCTATAGCAGGAAATGCTGGTTCTTTTAGCTATGAGATCGCTAATGTTATTGATAGTATTACAATACTTACAGCAGATGGTATTAATAAAACCTTAAAGAAAAAGGATTTGTATTTCCAATACCGAAGATCCTCTTTAAGTCCTGATTCCTTAATTTTAAGGGCAACTTTGTCTTTTACGGTTGAAGACTCTTATGCAGTAAAGAAACGGATTTCAGAGTTCTATAAAGAAAAAAGACAAAAACAGCCTCTTGACAAACATTCAGCAGGATGTGTATTTAAAAATCCAAAAGATTCTTATGCAGGAAAATTGATCGAGGAAGCAGGCTGTAAAGGTATGAGGGTTGGGGGAGTTGAGGTTAGCAGTCTACATGCAAATTATTTTATTAATGCTAATAATGGGACATCAGAGGATTTTTTAAGTTTAATGGAGATAACTCAAAAAAGGGTTAGCGATTTTTTTGGAATAGAGCTTGAACCAGAGATAAAGATTATAGGGAAGAATATATAAAGTATAATGGCAATTAAGTTAGTAATATTTGATCTTGATGGCACTTTAGTAGATTCAAGTATTGATATAACAAACGCTATTAATTATGCGATTGAGCCCTTTAGTATCCCGCCACTTACCCCTTCACAGACAATTAAACTGGTTGGCGAAGGTATAACAAGACTGATGGAGAAAATAGTAAATGAGTCATTAGGAAGGAGTGCACATATCATAGATAGAGATTTATTAGTAAATAGTTTTTTGCAATATTACTCAGAACATTTACTTGACAATACAAAAGCTTATCCCAAAGTAGAGGAGGTTCTACAAAGGTTAAATAACCTTAAAAAAGCTGTCATATCCAATAAAAGAGAGTATCTTACAACAGAAATACTTAAGGGTCTTAAGCTTTTACAGTATATAGATTTAGTTGTTGGTAGTGATACAACTCCTGAGAGAAAGCCTTCAGCTGTGCCAATTTTATATGTTTTATCACAACTTAATATCCCTTCAAATCAAGCAGTTATTGTTGGTGATAGTAGTTTTGATATTATAGCTGGTAAGAGAGCTAATATTAAGACAATCGGTGTAACATATGGTTACAGACCAGCTGAAACGTTAAAAGATGCTGATTTTTTAATAGCTTCTTTTGATGAATTACCTAACATCCTAATGCTGATCTAAGTGCCTTAGATCTTTCTTAATTTTATTGTTCATATAGCAAAATATATTTAAGATATAAAAGTCTATTAAAAATTTGTTTGTATTAAAAAAAACCAGGTTTTTTAGTTTCCATGGTATTTTATAATGTTTTATTTTGGCTCATAGCTATCTTTAAAACTTATTATTAAACCTTTTTATTACTTTCATAAGTCTAATGTTAAAAGAGGAATTAGGTCTTACAGCTTAAATTAAGCTTTGGTGAAAACTTTTTAAGTGAGTTTTTTATACTTTAGTTTCTTTTTTAAAAGATGAGAATCGTGCTAAGTTTTTATAGAAAATCTCTAAATTGTGAATCATCATAACTTCAGCATTAAATTATAAAAAGTATTTAGGCAGATTCAGCCTTTGGTTGCACTTGATTTTCATAAATAAGAATAGGTTTTTCTTTTTTAGTCACCGTATCTTCAGTAATTATGCATTCTGCTACACCCTTTGTTGAGGGTATATCATACATCACATCTAACATTATGTCTTCTACTATTGCTCTTAGTCCTCGTGCACCAACCTTTTTTTTGATTGATTGTTTAGCTATTGCTTTTAGAGCTTCTTCTGTAAAAGAGAGCTTTACGTTGTCAAGGGATAGTAATTGCTGATATTGTTTAACAAGAGCATTCTTGGGCTCTGTGAGGATTTTAATTAGAGCTTTTTCATCTAAATCATCAAGGGTTGCTATGACTGGTAATCTACCTATAAATTCGGGTATGAGGCCATATTTTAATAAATCCTCTGGTTCTACATGGCTAAGAATGTTGCTAAGCTTTGTGGGGCTGGTATTATCAGATTTTAAATTGAACCCAATGTTTCTCTTACCTTTTCTGCTTTCAATTATTTTATCAAGACCAACAAAGGCTCCACCGCAAATAAAAAGAATATTTGTAGTGTCAAGTTGTATGTATTCTTGCTGTGGATGTTTTCTACCACCCTGGGGTGGGATGTTTGCAACAGTGCCTTCGATTATCTTTAGCAAGGCTTGTTGGACTCCTTCACCTGATACATCTCTGGTAATTGATGGATTGTCTGACTTTTTGCTAATTTTGTCTATCTCATCTATATAAACAATACCTATCTGAGCTTTATCTACTTTGTAATTAGCTGCTTGAAGTAACTTAAGAAGGACATTTTCAACATCTTCGCCTACATACCCAGCCTCAGTTAGAGTTGTAGCATCAGCAATTGCGAAAGGCACTTCAAGGAACTTAGCAAGGGTTTGAGCAAGTAAGGTTTTTCCGGTGCCTGTAGGTCCAATCAATAAGATATTACTTTTCTGTAATTCTACATCAGAAATTGTTCCACTGAAGATCCTCTTGTAATGGTTGTAAACGGCAACTGAGAGTATTTTTTTGGCTTTCTCTTGCCCTATTACATAGTTATCAAGGAATTTATGGATCTCAGCTGGTAAAGGTATTTTTTTAGAGAAGTTACTACTACTTATTTGAGAGTCTTGTTTGATTATTTGATTACAAAGCTCTACACACTCATCACATATATATACCATTGGACCAGCTATGAGTTTATTTACATCAGACTGAGTTCTTCCACAGAAAGAACACATTTCTTGCTGTTTTTTTTCTTTTTTTTGCATTTATCCTCCATTTCTTCCAATAAAATTGAATAGCGGAAAAGATTGAAACACCTTTTCCGCCTTTTCAATGGATCTTCGAAATTTTTAAATGATTATTAATGAGTTTTGATTTCCTTTATAGTAGAGATAACTTCGTCAACTATGCCATAATTTTTTGCATCTTCGCTTGACATAAAGAAATCTCTTTCTGTATCTGTTTGTATTTTCTCATATGGTTGCCCTGTATGGCGAGAAAGTATGTTATTTAGAGTTTCTTTCATTTTTAATATTTCCCGAGCATGTATTTCAATATCTGTGGCTTGGCCATAAAAGCCCCCCATTGGCTGATGTATCATAACTCGGGAATGGGGTAAAGCAAATCTTTTGCCCTTTGTTCCTGCAGCCAGCAACAAAGCCCCCATACTTGCTGCTTGACCGATGCAGTAAGTTGCAATATCTGGCTTGATGTATTGCATGGTATCATAAATAGCTAAACCCGCTGATACAGAACCCCCTGGACTATTGATGTATAAATGGATGTCTTTATCAGGTTCTTCAGTTTGAAGAAATAATAGCTGGGCTATAACAACGTTTGCTACGCTGTCATTAATTGCAGTGCCAATAAATATAATTCTATCCTTTAATAACCTTGAGTAAATATCATATACTCTTTCGGTTCTTCCTGTTTGTTCAATTACAATTGGTACTATACTCATGCCTGTTCTCCTTCAACTACTTGAGCTTTATTTATAAGAAGTTCTAATACTTTGTCTTCAAATATAGAATACTCTATGAAATTTAACGATCCATCTCTGGCAATGTAATATTTTATAACATCATCTGGTGAGAGATTATTTTTCTTGGATATTTCAATTATCTTTGATTTCATATCTTCTTCACTAACAGTGATTTGCTCTTTTTCTCCAATTATCTTTAAAATGATAAAACTTCTAACTGCCCTTTCAGCAAAGGGAAGTACCTCTTTCCTTAATTCTTCTTCTGAGCGATTATCATTTTTAAGTGCTCTTAACTCAGCAATAAAATCATTAACTTTTGTATTTAGCATACTTTCTGGAATCTCAAATTTAGTTTCCTCAATGAGTTTATCAATAATTTGGTTGCCTTTATAATTTTTTGACTTTTGTATTTTTGCCTTCTGGAGAGATTCTCTGATTTTTTCTCTTAATTTATTAAGGTTTTCAAACCCAAGGTCTATAGCAAAGTCTTCATCTATTTTTGGGATATTTCGCCTCTTAACATCTTTTATAGTAATTGTGAACTTTACTGTTTTACCAGCATATTGGGATTGATTATCCTCTGGGAAAAAAACTTCAGTCTGAAAACTATCATCTTTCTTTTTACCAACAAGTGAATCATGAAATTCCTGTGGGTATGGTCCGCTTCCTACTTTAATTAATACATCTTTGTTTGTTTTATCATCTATATTGGTATCAAAATCTACTGTAATTAAGTCTCCGATGGCAATAGGTTCTTCAATGCTTTCATAAGTTGCTTTCTCTTCTGCTAAGGATGTTAAAGTAGCGTTAATCTCTTCTTCATTTACATCAGTGGGGAGCTCTTTTACCTTAATTCCCTCATACTTGATATCTTTTATATCGGGCATTACTTCTACAACGAAGGTCATCGAGATAGGTATTTTTCTTTCAAATGATGTAGCATCTTCAATAACTGCCTGTGAAACTGGCTTTATACCTGCTTCTGTTAGGGCTTTTTGGTAGTATTCATTGACAAGTTTTTCCATTACATCGGATTCAACACTTTTGCCATATTTTTTTTCAATTATTGAGAGAGGTACCTTGCCTGGTCTAAACCCTGGTAAATGTGATTTTTTTTGCAACTCTAAAAGAGAGTGTTGAATTTGCCTTTCAATAACATCAGCAGGTATTTCAATGGTAATTCTTTTTTTTGTCTCCGAGATCCCCTCAACTGATTTTAGCAAAATAGCCTCCTCTTTCTTAAATAAAGTTTGGTAATAGTACTTGATTTATGAGTAAATAATTTAATTAAGTGTAAAATTTATTACAGAAATTTGTCAATTTAGCTGTTACTAATGAAATCTTATTGAAAGAAAAAAATAACTCAATCATTTTTAAAAAGGTCTATAAGCTTTTTTAATTATATTTTTTGTAGAGGATGTATCATTTTAGGAAAATTAGTAAAATGAACAGATGCCTTTAAAGAATTTAGTGACAAGCTTTTCTAATTTATATTTTAATGTCAATTTTAGTGGTTTAATTATTTAATGGTGTTTATAGAAAATGTTTCGATATTGATTAATTTTAGATTTCATTCTTTTTACATCTATTTTGAAAGTTGAATCTTTCTTTTAAAATGATAAATTGTTATTTTTTACTTTCGTATAGGCTTTTTAGCAAGTCTTATTTTAGTTTGCTGTCATACACTGTAGCAGCTTTCAATTGTGAAGACTTTCATACTAACCCTTGAGCATTATATATTATTTACGATAAAATCTTCTTATATATGAAAAAAGTAATTTTAAAATATCCCTTAATGTTTTTTTGTGTATTTTTAATTTCTATTTCACCTCTGTCAGACTTATCTGCCAATGAGTTGATGACAAAAAGGGTTATTGTAGTTGGCGGAAATAGTGCCTACCCACCCTATGAATTTATTAATAAAAATGGAGAGCCTGATGGTTTTGTTGTTGAATTAACAAAAGCAATCGCAGCAGAGCAAGGGTTTGAGATAATTATAAACCTTGGCGATTCTTGGAGTGATATGAGAAGGGCTCTTGAAAATGGCGAGGTAGATATCTTGCAGGGTATTTCTTATAGCCAAGAAAGGGAAAAGATTCTTGATTTTTCACCACCACACTCGTTTGTATCTCATTCAATATTTGGACATTATAACTCTCCACCTGTACACTCTTTGGAAGAGCTGAAAGGTAAGGATGTTATCCTTCTTGGAAGGGGTATTATGCATGATTATTTTATACAAGCAAATATAGGAGCAAATATAATACCTGCTAAAACCTTGTGGGATGCTGTTAACTTGCTCTCTACAGGACTTCATGACTATGCTGTTCTTGCTACAAAGCCTGCTTTATACCTTATATCTACACATGAGTTAAACGATATAAAAATAATAACAAAGGATATAGAGACAAAAAAGTATTGCTACGCCGTAATGAAAGGCAATAGAGAAATACTTAATCTTTTCAATGAAGGTTTTGCAAAATTAAAGGCTTCTGGCAAATATAAGATTCTACATGACAAGTGGTTAGCAAAGCCAGAATTACCTTTATGGCTTACTCGTTATGCCACTTTTACTCTTATAATACTTGCCTCGGGTTTGGCTTTTTCTTTAGTATGGTCACACTCTCTTAAAAGACTTGTAAAGATTAAAACACATGCTTTAGAACTTGAGATTGAGAGACGTAGAAAAGCAGCGGAAGAGCTTAAACGGCAACAACAACAACTTATACAAGCTGATAAAATGGCTGCACTGGGAATTTTAGTGTCTGGTGTAGCACACGAGATTAATAACCCAATAGGTTTAATCTTGTTAAATTTGCCCACATTGTCTACTGTTTACAGTGATCTTCAACCTTTGTTAGAAGAACATTATCAGAGAAATGGTGATTTTATGATTGCTGGTCTACCATATTCTCAAATGCGTACGGAGATGCCTCTGATGTTAGAGGAGATGCAAGAAGCTGCTAAAAGAATAAAAAGGATTGTGGAAGATTTAAAGCATTTCTCACGCCGGGGTGATGTTAAACATGATGACGAAGTTGATATAAATGCTGTTGTGCAGACCTCTATGCGTCTTGTTGAAAATGCTGTTAAGAAAGCAACAAATCATTTTAAAACATATCTTTGTACTAACATTCCAACAATAAAAGGTAATGCACAAAGACTTGAACAAGTTGTAGTGAATTTAATTTTAAACGCCGCTCAAGCTCTTCCGGATACTGAAAGGGGGATTTTCGTAACTACCTTCTTTGAGGCATCTACAAAATCAGTTATTATCCAAGTTTGCGATGAGGGGGTAGGTATACCACCTGAGGACATGCAACATTTAACAGATCCTTTTTTTACTACAAAGAGAGAGACTGGCGGGACAGGTCTTGGGCTTGCCATCTCAGATGGTATAGTCAGAGAGCATGGCGGAAGTATACATTTTGAATCAGTTGTTGGTGAGGGAACAACTGTAATTGTTAGGTTACCTGTTTTAGAAGATCAGAAGTGAAAGAGGATTTATATCCATCTTTTAAAATACTTATTGTTGATGATGAACAAGCATGGCTTCGTTCACTGCGAATCTCTTTGGCTCGTTTAGCAGGTATTACAAATGTAATTACCTGTCAAGACAGTAGACAGGTAATTGATATTCTCAATAGAAATGATGTTGGGGTAGTTCTTCTTGATTTAACAATGCCTTATTTATCTGGCGATAAATTGCTTCAACTTATAAATGAACAATTCCCTGAGGTTGTTACAGTAGTAGTTAGCGGGATGAATCAGGTGGATACCGCTGTTAAATGTATGAAACAAGGTGCTTTTGATTATCTTGTTAAGACTTCTGAAGAGGAAAGAATCATAACAGTGGTTCTTCATGCCATTAGAATGATAGAAATGCAGCGTGAAAATATCGAGATTAGTCGCCGTTTTTTCTCTGAAGAGTTATCTACTCCTGATGCTTTTTCTAAGATAGTGACAGCAAGCCAGTCGATGCACTCAATTTTTAAATATCTTGAAGCTGTCTCTAAAAGTTCTCAACCCTTACTGATTACAGGTGAAAGTGGTGTAGGTAAAGGGCTTATCGCTCAAGCTGTTCATAAATTAAGCAATTGTAAGGGTGAACTCGTAGCTGTTAATGTAGGAGGACTTGATGACAACATCTTTTCAGACACTCTCTTTGGTCATGTAAAGGGGGCTTTCACAGGTGCTGACGCACCAAGAAGTGGGATGGTAGAGAAAGCAGCACAAGGTACGCTCTTTTTAGATGAGATAGGTGATTTAACGATAGCTTCACAAATAAAACTTCTAAGGCTTTTACAGGAAGGTGATTATTATCCCTTAGGCAGTGATCAGCCTAAGAGGTTAAGAGCCAGAGTGATAGCATCTACTAATCAGGATCTTGAAAGAAAACTTCAAAAAGGTGAATTTAGGCGAGATTTATACTATAGATTAAAGTCTCATCATGTTCACATACCACCATTACGAGAACGTAGAGAGGATATATTTGTTTTATTTAATCATTTTATTAACGAGGCATGCCAAGATATGGGTAGGCAAAAGCCTCATATTAGCGAAAATATTCT
Organism: Thermodesulfovibrionales bacterium; assembly: GCA_026415415.1. Taxonomy (GTDB): domain Bacteria; phylum Nitrospirota; class Thermodesulfovibrionia; order Thermodesulfovibrionales; family Dissulfurispiraceae; genus DYHD01. Next base: position 34,638 of record JAOAHE010000004.1, read on the forward strand.
TTCTTTGCTTCAGGTATATAATTTCCCAGGGAATGTTCGTGAACTAAAAGCAATGACCTTTGATGCTATAGCTCGTTGTCAAGGAGACACTCTTACTATTGACCATTTTAATGATATTAATAAGAATATTTTACCTCACTCTGGACAAAAATTCTTCTCTGCCTCAGAGATATTTGATTCCCTTGATGAACTGCCTACTATAAACCAAGCTGTACGCCTACTTATATATAGTGCGATGAAAAGAGCAAAAGGGAATCAGTCTATAGCAGCAAAACTTCTTGGCATCTCTCAGCCAGCTTTGAGCAAAAGGATGAAGCAAATGGATGGAAATTTCTTAGATTTTTAATAATTGTTATAGCTAAGATTATTCATTTAGTTATAGGTTATAACAAAAGTTATAATTAATTTTATCTTCTTCAATCCCTAAACTTTTTATTCCTCAACCTCAGAAGCCTGATACTTTGATGGAATATTTTTTGCTTAATAAATCTTACTCCGATATTTTTAATTATCTATTAATTTATTGCATTGAAGATTTGAAAATGGGGGGTTTATGGACTGGATTTATGACCTAAAACAAGCTGTGATTATTATGGTTCTTGGTATGGGGATAACCTTTTTGTTTCTTGGCATTTTGATTCTCATGATCCAGATGACCTCTTGGTTTATTTCTAAGTTTATTTCACCACAAGTTCCAGCTACCCAAGTAATAGCATCTTTTTCTGAAAACAAAAATGATGCTGCTTTGGTAGCTGCCATTTCTATAGCAGTTAGGAAGTACCATCAAAATAAAATGTTAAGAAAGATGCAGGAGACATAATGAAAAAGCTCAAGATAAGTGAACTTGTATTAAGAGATGCTCATCAATCATTATTTGCAACTCGTATGCTTACAAGCGATATGCTTCCCATTGCTGATAAGCTTGATAGTGTAGGTTACTGGTCAATTGAGTCTTGGGGTGGTGCCACTTTTGATACTTGTATTCGTTTTCTTAATGAGGACCCTTGGGAAAGAATTCGTGTTTTAAAAAGGTCAATGCCTATTACACCTCAACAGATGCTGTTAAGAGGTCAAAGTATACTTGGTTATCGCAATTATGCTGATGATGTGGTGGAGAAATGTGTTGAAAGAATGGCAATTAATGGAGTAGATGTATTTAGGATTTTTGATGCTTTAAACGACCCGCGAAATCTAATAGTACCGATAAAAGCTGTTAAAAAAATGGGTAAACATGCTCAAGCTGCAATCAGTTATACAATTTCACCAGTTCACACAATAGAAGGATATGTAGAACTGGCTAAGGAGTTTGCTAACATGGGAGCTGACAGTATATGTATCAAGGATATGGCAGCTTTACTTAAACCATATGATGCATTTAATCTTGTTCGGGCATTAAAAAAAGCAATAGATCTCCCTATTCACGTCCACTCTCATGCCACAACTGGGATGTCAGTTGCGACTTTGGTTAAGTCCGTTGAGGCTGGTGCAGACATTGTTGATACAGTAATATCGTCTATGTCAATGGGAACAAGTCACTCACCGACTGAGGCAATAGTAGAGATATTCCGTGACACTGAATTTGATACTGGTCTTGATATAAATCTATTACTTGAGATTGCAGATTACTTTAGAGCAATTCGTCCAAAGTATAAAAAGTTTGAGAGCTCTTTTGTAGGAGCAGATGCTCGCATATTGGCAGCTCAGATACCAGGTGGGATGCTCTCTAATTTAGAAAATCAACTCAAAGAACAGAACGCTCTTCATAAAATGCCTGAAGTCTTAAAGGAAAATGCAAGGGTGCAGAAAGATTTTGGATATCCACCATTGGTTACACCTACTTCACAGATAGTGGGAACTCAGGCAGTCTTAAATGTGTTATTAGGCAGATATAGTAAGCTTACTGCAGAATCTATGAACCTGCTTGTTGGTAAATATGGTAGAACCCCAGCAAAACCAGACCCAGAGTTGGTTAAAATGGCTCTTAAAGGGTTAAATATGGATAAACCTATTGACTGTCGGCCTGCTGACTTAATTCCAAATGAGTTAGAAAGTATTGAAAAAGAACTTAAACAAAAACTTGGTCAAGAGTCAGTTCCTATTGATGATGTGCTTACTTACGCTATGTTTCCTCAAATAGCTCTTAAATTTTTCCAAAATAGACATAAAGGACCTGTCTCTTTTGAAGAACCTGCTTCTGCAAAGGCTTCTCCAACATCTGAGAGGTCAGCTTCTAACGGTCATGCTGTGTATATCGTCAATGTTGACAATAAAGAGTATAGGGTAACTGTTCGTGAAGAAGGAAGTGTACAAGTATCACCATCAAAGCAGACGATGAATACAGCTGTCGATAAAAATATAACTACAAAGAAAGCTGAAGTAGTTGAAGCACCTATAGCAGGGATAGTTTTAAAATTAACAAAAAATAATGGAGATCCAGTCAATGCAGAAGATACAGTTTTAGTTATTGAATCTATGAAAATGGAGTTAGACATTAAGGCTCAATCATCTGGGAAAATAACTTATTTAGTAGATGCTGGAGCCTCAGTGGAGGCTGGACAAGTACTTGCAAATATAAGTTAAGGTCAGCTTATGAGATATCCAAGTGAAAAAATATTTTTTATAATAGTTTTAGTAGTTATATTAGGAGGCTTGTTACTTTTTTTATTAAATAATATTGTTTTTGCTGTTCAAGATGAGCATGCTGTTGAGCCTATCTCGATTTATGTTTTGTTGAACAATATATTTAAAAATTCTGGAATATACGCTTTTATCTTTTCTGAAGAGAAGTCAGTTTTTCGTGGAATGGAAGTAACTGTCTATGGTTGGCATAAATTAATAATGCTGATAGTAGGTGGTACTTTACTTTATTTAGGTTCAGTTAAAAAATTTGAACCTCTTCTTTTGATACCAATTGGTTTTGGGACTATATTGGTGAATATACCCTTTGCAGGCATCGGGGATGATGGTGGATTTCTAAAGCTTATCTTTGATTTTGGTATTGGTAACGAGATATTCCCTCTTATTATTTTCATGGGTATAGGTGCATTAACCGATTTTGGTCCTTTAATAGCAAACCCCAAAACAGCTCTTTTAGGTGCTGCAGCTCAATTTGGAGTGTTTGGTACACTGCTTGGTGCAGTTGCGCTGAATGCTATTCCTGGAATATCTTATACACTAAAAGAGGCTTGCTCTATCTCTATTATTGGTGGTGCGGATGGACCTACTTCTATATATCTTTCAGCAAAGCTTGCTCCTGATTTGATGGGTTCTATTGCAGTTGCTGCATACTCTTATATGGCTTTAGTTCCACTAATTCAACCCCCTATAATGCGAGCTTTAACGACGCCAGAGGAACGCAAAATTCGTATGAGGCAGTTAAGACAAGTAAGTAAAACAGAAAAAATTATTTTTCCTCTTTTACTTCTTGGTGTTACCTTATTATTACTGCCAGCAGCTGCACCATTAATAGGTAGTTTTACTTTTGGGAATTTTATAAGGGAGATAGGGATAGTTGAGAGATTAAATAAGACCCTACAAAATGAGCTACTCAATATAGTTACAATCTTTCTTGGTCTTGGTATAGGTACTCAGATGGTGGCATCTAAATTTATTCAACCAGAGACAATTGGTATAGTTGTGTTAGGATTAATAGCATTTTCTTTTGGTACAGCCTCTGGGGTGGCTGTAGCAAAGATTATGAATAAGTTTGTAAAGGACAAAATTAATCCACTCATTGGTTCAGCAGGGGTTTCAGCCGTTCCGATGGCAGCGAGGGTATCTAATAAACTTGGATTAGAAGCAGATTCAAGCAACTTTCTTATAATGCATGCTATGGGACCTAATGTTGCAGGAGTTATAGGAACAGCTGTAGCAGCAGGTGTTATGATAGCTGTTTTTGCAAATTGAGTAATATAACAAAAGAATCAATGGCTTTTACTACTAATGAAAGTAGTAGATTAAAAAAAACATAGGAGGATGAAGTGAAAAGATTAATTTTTTTATTGGCGGTACTAATACTTCCTTTGGTGCTATCTCAGATAGCAGAGGCAAAAAAGGTTTATCTGAAGTGGGGAGCTACGAGTGTTCGTTCAGGGCTGTATGCAAACACAGTCTCAATGGCAGGGATAGTTAATAAAGCCTATCCTGGGGAGATAGAAATAACTGTAGTGGAGACGGGAGGTTTTACAGAGAACTTAGTGAGACTACAGAAAAAATCTATCCATTTAGGACCTGCAGATGCTGCAGCTGCTTATGCTAACTATGAAGGAATAATAGACTATAAAGGTAAAGCTAATAAGGATCTTAGGGCGTTGTGGGGTGGATATATTACTCCAATACATATAGTATCAACTAAGAAGAGTGGTGCTGATACTCTACAGAAGTTTAACGGACTGCCCTTTGCAATGAACCCAGGCACTACCTCTGGTAGGGCAATTGAGATGTTTTTTGATGCAAATGGAATTAAGCCGGATTATAAAATGATGGGAATAGGTGCAAGCGTTGATGCACTTAAATCTGGTGTAGCACAGGGTTGGTTTAAGGCAGGATATAAAGACTCAGCTATCTTAGATTTAGAGTCAGCAATGGATATTAATGTGTTAGCAATAGATAAGAAATGGATAGATAAGACAAATGAAAAATATCCAGGTCAAGCAAAAAGCATGATGATACCTGCTAACTTATTTAAAGCAGTCAAGAAAGACCAATTAAGTTTTGCATATGTAGTTTCAGATTTTGTTCACAAAGATATACCTGATGATGTTGTATATAAAATAGTAAAAGCCATCTACGAAAAGAGGAAAGACTTAGTTAATTCGTTAGCTACATTAAGGGAAGGCAATTTTGATGACTTATACGGCAACGCAGAGAAATATATACAAGTTCCTCTGCATCCTGGAGCTGTAAAGTTTTATCAAGAAGTATTAAAAGTGAAAGTACCCGATAGGTTATTACCACCTGAGATGAAGAAAAAATAACATGGGAGGGAGTCTATGAAATATAAATCAGAATTTATTGTAATTGCTACTTTATTAGTGCTTTGCGTTACATTTCCCTCGTTATTAATAGCTCAAGGAGCAGTAGTTGAGATAAGCCCTTCAAGTGGTATTCCTGAGACAGCAATAAAGATATCCGGTAAAGGATTTGCACCAGAAGAAGAGATAGATATATTAATGACAATTGATGAGGGTATGAAGATAGGACTTGGGACAGAGAAAGTTGAGATAATCCAGGCTGATGCTACTGGCACTTTCACGGCAAACTCAGCTATACCAAGGATGGCTAAGCCAGGACAGTACAAGATAGAGGTTATAGGCAACAAGGGTTCACAGGTTGTTCTTTTCCTTGAGGTAATACCTAAAAAATAGAAATTTGCTCTTTACTATAAAATGTCTATAAAGGATAGGTGATATGAGGAAATTAAGTGGATTTTGGAAAGTATTAACAGGTATAGTTGCAGGTATATGGGGTATCTTTATAATTTATACCTCTCTAACAGTTGCCCTTCATCCATTGTTACAAGGTGGTATATCTCTTAGTTTTGGGTTAATATTGGTTTTTATAGCATATCCCATAACAAAGAAGACTCTTGCAGAAGGACATCCTGGACACAAAGGGATACTCAAATACCTCATCTTTGGATCTAAAACTTCCCCATCAATACTTGACATAGTGTTAATAATTATTAGCCTTATCCCATGTTTTTACATAATGTTATACTGGGAGCAGATTGTAAGAAACCCTGGTGAGTATGAAACTTTTCAGTTAATACTTGGTGGGATACTGATAATATGTCTTTTAGAAGGAACTAGGAGATCCTTAGGTATAGTAATACCATTGGTAGTAATTGGGTTTGTGATATATGCTCTTTATGGTACAGTAATGCCTGGATCCTTTGGGCATGCTGGATTCACTTTTGAAGAGCTACTATACCAGCTCTACCTTATGACAGAAGGAATATGGGGATTACTTACAGATATGACAAGTAGAATTATTGCTCCTTTTGTTATATTTGGACCTGTTCTTTTTGCCACAGGAGTTGGTAAGGTGTTTATGGACATAGCCCAAGCATGGGGTGGTCGTCTAAGAGGAGGTCCTGGCCATGTAGCAGTTATATCAAGCTCATTCTTTGGAATGCTTTCTGGTTCATCTGTTGCTAATGTGGCTACTACAGGAGCATTCACTATCCCTACCATGAAGAGACTTGGCTTCCCTCGTGAGCTTGCAGCAGCTGTTGAGGCCTCTGCATCATCAGGGGGTCAGATAATGCCACCTATTATGGGAGCAGGATGTTTTATCATGGCAGAGTTCCTCAATATTCCTTATACAAACATAATGATAGCAGGGCTCATTCCCGCTATCATTTATTTTGTTGGTATATCTGCTGGGGTTTGGATCGAGGCAGGTAGATATGGTATGGGAAAACTGCCAAAAGAACTCATACCTTCTCTTAAAGAGGTCTTAAGGCCAAGGGTTTTTCTAAATTTTATCCTACCAATAGGTACTCTGACAGCATTATTGTTTTCCTTTTTCCCTCCACAAGTTTGTGCAGTCTGGGCATTATTGATCTCAATAGTCACCTTCTTATTAATTGGTGGCGGGTTGACTGCTAAGGAGATATGGCAAAGGATAAAGATAATATGGGGTGGATACTTAGATGGTATAATGACCGCCCTTGCATGGTTGATGGTCATGATGAGCTGCGTGCAAGTAGCCGTTACAGTAATTTCTTTAACTGGTTTTGGTGTAAAAGTATCGGAAATTATTATCGGCCTGTCAGGACATAACGTCTGGCTTGCACTTATCGCAGCAATGCTTACTGCAATAATCCTTGGTATGGGTATGACCACAACAGCTGCTTATGTTATTGCTGCTGCAGTTTTAGTGCCTGCTATGGAAGGTATGGGATTGGATCCCCTTGCAAGTCACTTATTTATTTTCTATTTTGCTATCAAATCTGGACTTACACCACCTGTCTGTATTGCTGTTTTTACTGCTACGGCAATATCAGGAGGTAATTGGCTTAAAGCAGCATGGGATTCAATGAGGTTAGGAATAGGTGGCTATATAATGCCTTTCTATTTCCTATTTGTACCAGCTTTTTTAATGAAAGGTAGCTTTTTTGATATCGCTTTTTTATTCGTTGGTGCTGTAGTAGCAATGTTTGCAATAGAAGCTGGGTTGATGGGTTTTCTGACTAAGCCCTCAACATTGCTTGAGAGGATTTTATATTTTGTTGGGGGACTGGTAATGATGGGTCCTGGTTATTATACATTTATAGGCTTAGCAATATTTGGACTTGGCTATCTATGTGAAAGATTCAGCCCTCCAATACCTATTATTGGTAAAAGACCGCAAATGAATGTATTTAAACATTCAACAAATTAATAATTTTATGGGCAGGTAGGACATAGACTACTTGCCCATAAAGTTTGATATTTAAAGATATTAAAGTCCTGAAAAATTAATTTTATTTTAAGAATTAATAGATTTCTTATCATTCAAACTAAGCTGATATTAAAGTTTAAATCTTTTTTATTTAAGTCTTAATTTTTGGTTGGCTTATAATTAAAACCACAGACCTCCTTTCATAGACATACTCCTCCTCCATAGCCCTCCTCTTTTTAATGAAGAGGAGGGCTTTTTAGTTTAATACCTGTTTAGGTAAAGTTTTATCTTTATGCTTGAATCGCTATGATATAGTTCTAACCTTTATGGCTAAAGATTTTTATTAAACCTTAAGTTCCATAAATTTCTTTCATTAATGAGCTTGTAATAAAAAGGGAATAATTTTTCCTAAGCTAAGTCAATGTTTAATAATTAAAAATTAAGGAAACTTTAAAAAACCCCTATTTCCATTAACAAAAAATTAATACTCCTTTAATACTCATGTAAAGATAAATCTTTATTATTTCTGCAAGATGAGAGGCAAAGAAGAAATTATATAAGTAAAATTTGGAGGTACTAAGTGGTTGATAGACTATATGCTTCTGTGTGATTTTCATATTCATACTAAGTATTCTGATGGTTCTGTGGAGCTCAGAAAAGTAATTGATATATTTGGGCAGGCAGGTTTTGATGTAATAGCTATAACTGATCATGTTGTAAATGGAGATAATGCTATCGGTAAACTTGCCCATCGTTTTAAATTCTCTATAAATGAAAAAAATTTTGAGGAATATCTATTTAACATAAAGATAGAAGCAGAAAGAGCTTGGGATAAGTATGAGATGCTTGTTATTGCTGGTGTCGAAATCAGCAAAAACCATATCTCTCCTGAGAAGTCAGCTCACATCTTAATTATTGATATAAAGGAATTTATTCCAGCTTGTATGAATTATGAAAAGATTTTTTTGTCTGCAAAACAGCAAGACGCTCTTATTATAGCCTGCCATCCACATCATATGTCTGATTTAGGTAGAGACACCCTTTTTCTGTGGAACAATAGGGACAAATATGCTAAATACATTGATGCTTGGGAGATTGCAAACAGAGACGATATTTTCAATGTTATAAGCCTTAAGAAATATCCTTATATCGCAAATAGTGATTTTCACAGGGTAAGACATCTTTACTCATGGAAAACACTCCTTAATTGTCAGAAAGATATAAATTCTGTGAAGAGATGCATAAAGCAAAATAAAGGTGTTGCTATCACCCTTTTTAGAAAATAAGTGATTAAGAGAATTATATGATGGATAAGGCATGGATAGATAACCATAAATATAAAAGATATAGAAGAGTGGATTAAATAAGGAGGATATGTAGAATGGAGATTTTCTATCTATTTGCAGTGCTTTCTATTATTGGACTTTTTGCATATGTTTTACAGGTTTTAGCAGTAAGATCTTTATTTAAAGGCAAAATTTTACAAGCAACCCCAGAGAAGTTAAAAACTTTTTCTTATATACCTAAGACGGAGACTTATATATTGCCACCTATATCAATTCTAAAACCCCTTAAAGGACTTGATGATAACCTTTTTGATAATCTTGTTAGTTTCTGCACACAAGATTATCCTCAGTACGAGATAATATTTTCTCTTCAAGATAATAACGATCCAGCTTTTAAGGTAGCTAAAAAAGTCAAAGATAAATATCCCGATAAAGATATTTTTATAGTGGTGGATAATTGCCATATAGGTCTTAACCCAAAAGTTAATAATTTAATAACAGCTTATAAAGTATCTCGATATGATTTCATATTGATAAGTGATAGTAATGTTATGGTCGGAAAGGATTACTTAAGAGAGACTGTTAAGAACATGCGAGACCCTGAAGTAGGGCTTGTAAGTAATGTTATCAAAGGCACTGGTGGTAGCACCTTAGGTTCAATATTTGAAAACTTGCATCTGAACACTTTTATTGTAGGAAGTGTCTGTTTTTTAGACAAATTTTTAAAGAAACCTTGCGTCATTGGTAAGTCTATGCTTATGAGAAGACAAGACTTAGAAGCTATCGGTGGTTTTAAAGCGGTTAAAGATTTTCTTGCTGAAGACTATGTAATAGGTGAGAGAATTCATAAAAGGGGTAGGAAAGTAATTCTTTCAAACTATGTAATTAATAACATTAATGAGTACTGGGGGTTAAAAAAATTTCTTAATAGACATATAAGATGGGGTAAATTACGATGGAAGCTTGGTGGTATTAAGTATCTCTGTGAATTAATAGCAAACCCAGTTTTTATGTCTTTTTTACCATTGCTACTATGGGAGATATCAATCTTAACCATTTTCTTTGCCCTTTTTGTAGCTTTGTTTAAGATCACAGGAGATCTTTATATCGCTAAGATAATTGGCGTTAGATCCAATCCTTATGTTTATCTTTTATCTCCCTTTAAGGACTTAATTGTGGGTGTGATCTGGTTTATCCCTTTATTTAGTAAGGTAGTTATATGGAGAGGCAACAAGTATATAATTGGTAAAGATTCTATTTTATCAACACATACAGATACAGGATTCTACTCGCTGGGATATAAGATATTTTATGCAATAAAGGCAAGAATTGCCTAAAAATTATTAAAGGAGGATAAGTTATGTGGGAATATGGGTTTATGAATGAGAACTTTGAGATAGTTATAAAGTCAAGAAAAGATCTATATGGTGATTTATCAATGCTTCAAGAATTGTTAAAGTCAATTGAGTATCTTACCTCTGAAATTAAAAAAAGAAGTTTGGTCATTGAAAGCGAAAATAGAAGTAGCCGAGTGAGTTTATAAGATAAAAAACTTTTTAAATGTAAAAAGACTTTTTTAGGAGGCAATATTTGAAGAAAATTTTTGTTCTTGATACGAATGTTTTAATCCATGATCCTGACTGTATTTTTAAATTTGAAGAAAATGACGTAGTCATTCCTATAGCAGTAATTGAAGAGCTTGATAAATTTAAGAAATGGCACTTTGAAATAGCTTATTCAGCAAGACAAGCGTTAAAGAATATTGATTCACTTAGGGAGAATGGAAACTTAGCGATGGGCGTTCCACTTAAAAGAGGAGGGTCTTTAACTGTGATGCCTCTACCTTATTTTAGTGATGATGTGTCAACTGATAATAAGATCATAAAGACTGCCCTACATGTGATGAATAATGCAAATAAAAATGGCTACCGACAGGTTATTCTTATATCAAAGGATACAGCGGTCAGGATAAAGTCTGAGTCTTTAGGTTTATATACAGAGGATTACAAAAACGATAAAACTACACATTTTATAAAATATGGCAGTATTTTGAGTGAACAGGATTATGCCAACGGAATACACTCTGTAAGATATGTACAAAAAGGAGAAAGTATTTACAGGCTTCAAGGTGAAGATAAGCAAGTGAAAATTAAACGAGGGAAAACCTTAGATAACATTGTAGCTAAAAATATAGAGCAAGAATGTGCCATTGATGCTTTAACTAGTCCTGATATAGAGATTGTTGTATTGACAGGACCTGCTGGAACAGGCAAAACAGCTCTTTCATTAGCTGCGGGGTTACATCAGACAACTAAAAAATCTCCCCTTTATGAGCAGGTGCTTGTTGCAAGACCGATTATCCCCTTAGGTAATGATCTTGGTTATTTGCCTGGCGACATAGAAGATAAGCTTGCTCCTTGGATGCAGCCTATTTTTGATAATCTCCAGATAATTGTCAATAATCCATCAACTCATATAAGAGAAGCTCATGCAGGATCTAAATATAAAAGTTACCAATATCTGATAGAAAGCGGGATTTTACATATCGAAGCTTTAGCATACTTAAGAGGACGTAGCCTTCCTTATAGATATTTTATAGTGGATGAAGCACAAAATTTAAGACCATTGGATATTAAAACTATCATAACAAGGTGTGGAGAAGGTACTAAGATAGTTTTTACTGGCGATTTAAATCAGATTGATACGCCATATCTGGATGCTATGAGCAATGGCCTTTCTTATCTTATAAGTAGATTTATTAATGAAGAGAATTTTTGCTACTTGAATATGAAGACAAGCGTAAGATCAAGGCTTGCTGAACAGGGTGCAAGGTTACTTCAAAGTTTTTCCAGAGAGTCTGTAATTCTGTCATCTTATGAATAAGTTGTAATAGATTTTTAATCTCTTTGTAATAATTCTGTAACAAAATTGTTGTTACAGTATATTTACTGTAATAGTTTAATTATATAAGGAGTTGAGATGTTGAATACTATGTTATTTAGATGTCCTTTTTTAAGAGGAAGCAACGAAGGTGCACGTTGTGATGCTTATTTATCGAGGTCAAAAGATAATCTTATTAAAGAAATGGAAGATGTAAATATAAAATTATGCATCAATAATAAAAGGCGATTTGAGGTATGTCATATTTATTATGAGTTCCTTAGAAAAATTGCTAATGAAAAACGATTTATAGATATTGATACTTACAAAAATAAAATTGACCAACCATTGATGATATGTAAGATTTAATAAAACTGTAACAGTTCCTTAATATGCCTGTAACCATTGAATTATATAATCAGACAAGACTATGTTAGAGCTAAAAATTGATTCAATGGTTAGCTGTCCCTATTGTAACTCTGAAGCCTTTTATAAATATGGTAAAACAAAGACACAAAAACAAAGGTTCCGCTGCCTTATTTGTAATCGCCAGTTCAGCTTAGGAGGCAATAAACTTCAAGTACAAGGGAAACCTTGTTGTCCTATCTGTGGTAAGGCTATGCATTTATATAGAATTGAATTAGATATTGTGAGGTTTAGATGCTCTAACTATCCTGGGTGCAAGACTTTTAGAAAGTTTAAGATACAAGAGGAGGAGTCATGAGCTATTATATTCATAATGTGCCTGGTAGATTGAGAATAAAAAGTCCTTTTTTGAAAAACAATAAAAATGCTGCAAATGATGTAGTAAGTAGTTTAAATAATCTATCAGGTGTAGACAGCATTGATGTTAATCTTACAACAGGTAGCCTTTTAATAAACTATGACTTAAGAGAGATAAAACACACAGTAATAGTTGAGCTTCTTGAAGGCAAAGGTTATTTTAACTCTTCTGAGGCAGAGACAAATGATGACTATTTACATAAGACTGCAACTAAGGTTGGAACCTTTATTGGCAAAACCTTGTTTAGCACCTTTGCTGGTATGGCTTTAGAAAGGACGCCTTTTTCTTTTCTTTCCCTCCTTATATAGACCTCAATCTTTAAAGCTATCATCTCTCTCTAATTTCATGATGGGAAATTCCCCATCATGAAATTTTTTTTAAGGGTGTTTAAGAAAATCAACTTTGTCAGTTAGCTCCCATGGTAATCCTATATCCATTCTCCCAACATGGCCATAAGAGGCAAGTTTCCTATAAAAGCCACCCTTTATTATAGATGGGAGATATCGCAAGTTAAATTTTTTTATTATTCCAGCTAATCTAAAATCAAAAGTATTTTTAATCCTTTCTGCTATTTCTTCATCTGAAATTATACCTGTATTAAAAGTTTCAACTTGAATACTAACTGGCCTTGAAAGACCTATTGTATAGCTTAATTGTATCTCACACTCCTCGGCTAATCCAGCTGCGACAACATTTTTAGCTGCATAACGAGCTGCATAAGCTCCAACTCTATCAATTCTCATAGGATCTTTTCCGCTTAGTGCTGCTCCACTGTGGCGAGAGTATTCACCATAAGTATCTATTGCGTTTTTTCTTCCGGTTAACCCTGAGTGTAATGCAGGTCCACCCATAATATATGGACCGTCTGGATTTATAAAAATTCTTGTTTTTGAGTCAGTTTTTATCTCTTCATCATTAAAGACGGGTTTAATAACTACTTCTTTTATGTCTTCTCTTAGTTTTTTAATATTGGGCTCTGAGGGACTGTTTTGAGAAGCTACTATAGTTATGCTATGAATCCTGAATGGTTTGCGGTCTCTATATTCAATCCCTACTTGGGTTTTACAATCTGGGGAAAGATAGGGTAGAATTTTTTGTAACCTTACAGCCGTTAATCGTCTTGCAATTTTATGCGATAGCCAGATGGGTAAAGGCATAAAAGCTGAGGTCTGTTTGCATGCAAAGCCAAAGACTGTTACTTGATTTTTAGCAGGTATCTTCTCAATCTCCTCATCCGTAAGCACTCTTTCATCAAAATAACAAAGATCTTTTTCAGATAACTCTTTTAAACTGGTTAGCACGCTACATGTATTACTGTTAAAAGAATCTTGAGCATAACCGATCTGGTTTATAACCTTTCTGGCTATGTTAGAGAAATCTATGTTGAGTCCTGGGGCAAACCTGGCAGCTATAAATACAATAGATGTTGAAACTGCGCACTCAGCAATTATCCTTGAGAAAGGATCTCTTTGTAAAAAATGATCAACTATCGCATCGCTAATTTGATCACATAATTTGTCTGGATGTCCCTCTGTTACAGATTCAGAGGTGAACATGAAATCTTTTTTCATTTTTTATTTTACCTCAAGACGAAATTTATTAAGAGATTAAATGATTAAACTATTCTTAGATGCCTCATTTATTAAAAGTGGTGTAATTGCAGAGCAACCAATAACTGAAAAATCAATAAAACTAACCGCAGAGATACCTAACAGACTTTTAAGCCCTGGTATGGTCAGTGCTAATACTTGAAAAGCTAAAGAGCCCAATACAGAAGCCTTTAAGTAGTTATTTTGAAAAGTTTTTTCCTTAGAGAAGATGCTTGTTTTTCTTGAACGACAGCTAATTGAGTGAAGTATCTGGCCTGTAGAAAGGCTTAAGAAAGCTATTGTGCTCGCTTTTTGGCTGATGCCATATCTGGCTATTCCATAACAGTAGGCAGTAAGAGCACTTGCAGAAAGTATAGCTGACTCAAAAGAAATTCTCTTAAAATCTGTTGTATTTATTATTGGTTCATTAGGATCACGAGGAGGTGAAATTAGAACATCAGGTTCTGGTGGTTCAAGAGAAAGGGCAAGTCCTGGGGTAATGTCTGATATCAAGTTTATCCATAAAAGCTGCATAGCACTTAATGGTTGACCTAAGCCTAAAGCCATTGCACTGAACATTAACATTATCTCACTGAGGTTTGTTGAAAGTAGGAAGTGGACGGATTTCCTAATATTGTTATAGATAGTTCTTCCTTGTTTGATAGCTATGATCATAGTCTCCATGTTGTCGTCCTCAAGTATAATGTCAGCTACTTCTCGAGCAACGTCTGTGCCTTTTTGCCCCATAGCGATTCCTATGTTAGCAGCTTTTAAAGCTGGGCCATCATTGATTCCGTCACCAGTCATTGCTACCACTTTACCTGTAGCCTGAAGGGCTTGGACAATCTGTAATTTATGGGCTGGGCTTGCTCTTGAAAAAACCTTGACTCTGTTACACATTGCCATCATAAACTCAGGTTTTATCTCGCTAAGATAAGTAGAATCAAGAATTTCAAGGGGATTATGATTACTTAAGTTGAGTTTTTTACCTATAGCATAGGCAGTAGGTCCTTGATCACCTGTTATCATAATTGTATCGATTCCTGCTTTGTGAAATTCCTCTATTAGTTCTTTTACACCTTCTTTTATAGGGTCTGATATACAGATAAGTCCAAGCCAAGTAATTTCTTTTGAGACACTTAACAACCAAGAGATAAATTCAACATCAGACCCATTACCTTTTAATCCAAAGAAATTGATCCCATCGAGCATTTTTTCGTCTATGAAGGAATATGCAACACCAAGAACTCTTAGAGCTTCTGCAGCCATTTTTTCATTTTCTATCTCAATTTTTAATCGTTCATAATCTGACAGATAGACTTTTTTACCATCAATTAAGTAATAATTACATAATGACAATACTTCTAAAGGACTACCTTTAATTGCTAATATTTTTGGACTCTTCCCATTGCTCTGTACTATTCTCATATCATGAATAGTAATCATATAATTAGATCTTTCAGTGCGATGCTTTATGCCTAAAAGAGGAAAATTCTTTCTAAGAGAGATGACATCAATACCTGATTTGACAGCAAGGTCTATTAATGCATTTTCTGTAGGAGAGCCAGTGACTACTAATTTATCGTAGTTTTGTTTTACCTCACTTTCACTACATAAGGCACAAATTTTAATAAGTTTTAGCAATTCGTCAGATTGAAGGAGATTATATTTCACTGTAGCTTCACTTTTAATATTTTGAATGAAGGAATCAACTATCTCAAACCTACCTTCAGAGACCCTTATTTTTTTCATACCAGTATGAATAAGTACAACTGACATCTTATTCATAGTTAAGGTGCCTGTTTTGTCAAGACAGATGGTTTGAACACAGCCAAGGGTTTCTACAGCGTTTAGGTGTCTAATTAAAACGTTATGACGACGCATATTTCTGATACCAAGGGAAAGGGTAGTTGTAGCTATAGTAGGCAATCCTTCAGGAACTGCAGCAACAGCAAGAGATATAGATGTTTTAAGCATCTGTAAAAGACCATATCCCCTTGTAATTCCTATGAAGAAGATCGCAAGACATACAAAACTGCTAATCATTACAAGTTGTGTTCCTAACTCACTTAATTGCTTTTCCATCGGTGTTTTTTGGGGTTTTGTGTGTTCTATAAGAGTTTGAATTTTGCCTATCTCGGTAAATCTTCCTGTGGCAGTCACAATAGCTATGCCCTGACCGCCGGTAACGATAGTGCCCATGTATACCATGTTATATCTCTCTGCAAGTGGTATATCCGGCATGTTGGGATTAGATTTGAGAGAAGACGCGTTTTTTAAAACTGGCATGCTTTCTCCTGTCAATAATGATTCATCAATACTTAAATGCTGAGCTTCTATTAGGCGAGCATCGGCTGCTACATAACTACCTGGTCTTAATATTAAAATATCACCTAAAACTACATTTTCTGCGCCAATATGTAATAATTTATTATCTCTTAGAACAAAAGCAGTTGGTCTTACAAGATTTTTTAATGAATGGATAGTTTTTTCAGCATGGCTTTCTGTAATGTAGCCAATTAAAGCATTTATAATAACTACTGCAATTATAATGAGGGCATCAGCTAAACCTCCTGTTAAGAGAGAAATTACTGCTCCTATACTTAATAAAGCGACAGGTATAGATCTAAATTGTTCAATAAAGATGCTGAATCCTGAACGTGGAAATGATTCAGGTAAGACATTTAGACCATATTTTTTGAGGTTTTTAGAGGCAATTTCAGAAGTAAGACCACAATTTTTATCAACTCCAAAGTTATTTAAAATATCCTCTATATCCATTAAATGCCACTTTTGCATGATTTGATCTGAAGAGTTTATAACTGATTTTTTAAGTTTTCTTCTGCTGATAGAGTTTCTTTGGTAAGTTGAGCTTAAGATAGCCTTTTTTTTAATTGGTTGTGTTTTAGTATCTTTTTTTCCTTCAATGATATCTAATTTTAAAAAAGATGGTGATGAAGGAAGTGAGTTAATATTATTTTGGTAATTTGGTGTATGTAGAATATTTTTAAGTGAAAATGAAGAAACTACTTTGGTTAGTTTTTCTTCAAGTTTTTTTGGTTTTGTAAGGATACATTTTTCTGTATCTTCAGAGAATTGATACTCTTTAAGGCAATTTTGAATAGCACGTCCAATTGCTTGAGCATCTAAATGTAAATCATAGAAGATAAGAAGATTTCCTGTAAGGGTATTTACTTGAAAACTTTTTATGCCTTCTATTTGAATGATTCTCTTTTCAAGAAATTCTCTGAGAGATTCAGATCGGTATAGTCCTTTAACCTTAAACCTGGCTCGTCCTTTAACTGAGTTATGTATTAATTGAGTCACACTTCTAATCGCTCCTTCGTGATCTACTTTTTGTTGTGATCTCTGGTGTTTCTGATGTTTCTTGCTTGTTATTGAGTACAGAATTTAAGTTTTTTTGTTTTGGTAATGCAGTATTTGCAACTTCTTTAACACCTTCCACCACACCCACTAGCATATCTTTGACAGTCTTAACAGCTGTATTACCAATAGTACCTGCTGTCTCTATGGCTCCACTTACTGCAACTTTAGCAACTTCCTCTACATTGCCTCCAATCTCTTTGGTTGCCTCTATAATTCCATCTACTGATCTTCTTGCGACTAAGCCTACATCTGCTCCGATTTCTGCAGCACCTTTTACCGCGCCTTTGACTGTCTGACTTGATGCTGAAATTATATCACCCCCTACATCTGCAACCCCCATTACGATGCCTTTTGCCACATTTTTAATACTTAGAATAAGACCTGTGCCAACCTCTTCTGTGGCTTGGATAGCCCCTTTGACTACATCCTTAGTGATGTCTAAGCTTTCATTTGCGACAGCTCCTGTTGCTCTTAGGGTGTTTGAAACAGTATTTTTTACAAGGCTTACAATTTCTGCTTCTATCTCATTGATACCTTTTAGGCTACTAATAACACCGTCTTTAATAGTAGAGCCAGTTTTACCTATAGTTTCTGATTTAATGCCACTATTATCAAATTTTTCCTCTGTCATTTAGAATCTCCTGTTAAATAAAATTTTTTAAGGTTTTTGACCTATAGAGGTTTTTGTCTTCCAATGTTACTTTTTAAGTAAAAGTTACCAACTCTTTCATGAAAAATTTTTTTAGAAGAACGCATTTTTAATCTAAAGGGTTTTTGTATGGAAACATAAAAATTTTGTTTATTAATAAAATCATGAAACTTTAGGACAAAGTTTTTTGTAGCTAAAAAATTTTTATTGTTTGAATAAAAAATTCACCCATTAGATATCATCATAAAGTATCAATATTACTGTTGCTTTAAAATCAGGTTAAAATTCGGTTAAATTTTTTCTTACTTTTTAGAGGATTTAAAAAAAATACCCAAAGCATACCAGAAAGCAGTATACCAAGCTGGAGCTGTAATATTACCTCTACTTATCTGATAGAAGCCGATGCCTAAGAGAGATAAAAAAACTATGTCAGCGATATCAAAATTACCGCCAGTCATCTTCTGAAAATGTGTATTAAGATCAGTGAAGGTTTTTGATATTCTGCTATGTAAGTTTAAAGGTTGGGGTTGAAGGCTTTTTAAATTGAAGATCTCATGTTTTTTTGCAAACTCTGAGATCTTAACAATATCTATTGTATGTTGAATTAGAATACTGCCAACTTCTGGTTTGACTTTTATATGAGCCAATCCACAACATTCTAAAAATTTTTTCTCTACAAATTTAAAATAATCTGTGTTTCCTTTTTTTGAAGGAACTTTTAACCTGATTCTATTTTTTACACAGTGGGTCAATACTGCTTCTGGGATTTGAGACACTCTTGACTCCGTTTTTGCTATTTAAAGAGATTATGCTTCTTTTGTAGCATTAATATCAGCAATGCCAGAATTTACCTCTTGTGGCTCAATATGGGACTCTGACATCTCAGCTTTTGCCTCAGCAACAATATCTTCAAACATCTCACTAACTTCTGCAACGGTCTCTTTCCCTCTTTCATAGAGCATAATACCGCTCTTAATTGCAGCCTTTGCTATAGGCTTAAAGGCACTTGCTAAGATAGGTAAAACAATAGGAGCCACTATTGTAGCACCTATTCCAATTGCAAGACCACTAAGTAAATTTCCTTTAAGTCCATTATTAAAGATTGACATTTGATCCTCCTTAATACTGAAATAAAGTATTTTTGGATATTAATTAAAACTTTTAAGTTTTTGGGTTACTGATTTTCAGAACGATTCTTCTACGGACAACTTAAGCTATTTGAATAAAGATGCTGTACTTTAATTTTCTCTCTCAAAAAGATTAAATATAAATATATAGAGAATAGTAATAATCCTATTATTTTCTATATCTTGTTCTTTAAAAGTAATAATAAAAGTTATCACATAGTATTTTAGTGTGTCTATAAAATCTTTAATTACTTACCTATTAGTTTTAAAGAAAAATTAATATTTCTTTAATAATATTGAAAATAACTTTATTTAAAATCTTAATTAGTAATTGCATCTTTAAGGTTAATTGAGATGATCCTCTATAAAATAGTCCATCATACCCCTGATCATATTAGGATTGAAGTTTCATTTAAGGAGCATTCTTTGGCAAGACTGCATGAAATTAGGAAGAAAATATCATTATTTCCAAAGCCAGATGGCATTGAGTATATAAAGCCAAGTCTCATATCTGGGTGTATCCTAATAAAGTATAAGCGTGAAAAGATAGATATTGTAGAATACCTGAAGAACCTTGCCTCTCCGGCAGAAATTCAAAATCTATTAGATATTTAAAAGTATTGAAAGTCTTAATGGAACTCTATCCAAATAAATTTTTGCAATATCTATTAGGGATTGAGGAAAAATCTCCTTTTGTCCAACTCACAAATCTTTGTGCTGAGTTAACGGTAAACTTTCAACCAATTTTTCATGCTAAAACGGGTGATATCTTTGGATATGAAGCTCTTACAAGACATATATCAAAAAAAATCAATATAAAAAAACTTTTTTTAGATTCAAAACAAAATGGAACAGAAATTCTTCTTGACATGATGTGTAGGCGAAATGCTATAAAATATGCTTCTAAGCAGGCAATTGATTCTTATTTGTTAATAAATACTTGTGCAGAGACTTTATTGCATTTTGATTACACTATTGATATGACTGATAAGTTAATCGAGGAGTATAATATATCCAAGGAAAGAATTATTTTTGAAATAACAGAGGAAACAGCAATTGACAATTATGACATCTTCATTAGATCTATACTTTTTTATAAGAAAAGAGGTTATAAAATAGCTATTGATGATTTTGGAGCTGGCTTTGGCGGTCCTAAACTTATGAGTCTTATAGAGCCTGATATAGTAAAGATAGACAAGCATTTCATAGCTAATGTATTAAATAATCATTATTGTAAAGCCTTTATAGAATTTACTTTATCAGAATGTCATAAACGAGATATTAAGGTGGTTGCCGAAGGAATAGAAACTTATTTGCAGATGAGAGAGATGATATCTATAGGTATTGATTTTCTGCAAGGACACTATCTTGGGAAGCCATCTGCTGAAATACAGTCGTTGAGAGCATGAAAGTAAATTTAGACTTATTCGGCTCTACCAGAACTTTTAGTTTATCAATACTTGACTCATCAATAGGTGATATAGCATTAGAGACACCATCTATTAGTTATAATTCCACCATTAATGAGCCCTTTAAGAGATTTATGAGAGAAGAAAGTTTAACACTCATACCTGTAGTTAAGGAAGATTTTGTCATTGGTCAACTTCACAGAAACAGGTTTCTTGAAAATATCGTGCTGGGCAAGTTTGGATATGGTATTCATTTAAACTCACGAAAATCTGTCTCCGAAGTAATGGAAAAACCAAGTTTTATGCTTGACTATTCAATCACCTTAGAGCAAGCAGCGCATATGATTCAGTCTCGCCAGATAAAAAATCTTTACGATGACATTATAGTCACTAAAAAAGAGAGATACTATGGGCTTGTTCCTATTAATATTCTTCTTGAGGCAATAACTCAAAAGTCAATCGTACTTGCAAAAGATGCAAATCCTTTAACTGGAATGCCAGGTAATTGGGCTATACAGAGGGAGGTTGAAAAGCGAATAAAGGATCAAATCTCATTTGATGTGAGCTATATTGATATCAATAATTTTAAACCTTATAATGATGTTTATGGTTTTAATATGGGCGATAAAGCTATAATTTACCTAGGGATAGCTATTTTAGAGACCATCACAGGAGTAAAAAATGCTTTTGCAGGACATATTGGGGGAGATGATTTTATAATTATTACAAATCCACAAGATTCGTTCAAAATAGCAGAAAATGCTATACAAATTTTTGAATCCTATTTACCTGATTTACACGGTGAAGATTTTTTAAAAGGCTACTATACTTCTAAAAACAGGAAAGGTGAAGAGGAAGTATTTGAACTACTGACAATAGCTTGTGCGATTGTTAGTAATGAAAATCTTACAATAAAATCTTATGGGCAGCTTGCTTCTATTTCTGCAGATGCCAAATCAGAAGCTAAAAAAAGGTCTAAATTTTATAAAAAGTCTTATATCTTCAAAGAAAGAAGAAAAGTTTTTTAAAAAGAAAAAAACTTTTTAATTAGTTACTTACTTTATTTAATGTTTCAGATGTAACCTACTGATTAAAGCTTGTTAGAAAAGAAATTGTTATTGTAATACAGGTCTTCCAGATTGCGTTCTTTTTTATTTATTCAGTTCTATGCCAGCTTTGATTAAAAGTATGCCAAAATAATCTTTCTATAGAATTCTTAATGATTCAATTGCAAGGCTAAAAACCTTGAAGCCTTCCTTTGTTTATAAAGTCTATTTTGTAAAAAGGCTTCTTTTATGTACCTTGTAAAGGTTTAAAGTTGTAAGTAACCGAATACATCACCCCTTTACCAAGAGCCCTAATTGAAAAAAAGTGATGTTTTATAATTTTGAAAAATATTTAACATTCTCAAAAATATAATTTTTTCTTTTTTCCTTTCCTTGAAGAGTTTTGTTAAATTTATTTGTGAGTTTGAGATATTTTTTTATCAAATTACTAATTTTTAATAATTTTGGGGTTAATCTTAATAAAGATATTTATTTTCCCTAACATGATGAAATTAAGTAATAAAAGCAAGGTTAAAGCCTTTTGATTGCATCACTTAAGCTTAAAATAAAGTCTTTTGCATCTTGTGGTTTTTCATAGAATTTTTTGACTATTGCACTGCCAATGATGACGCCGTCTGCAAGGCAAGAGACGGTATGTGCCTCATCAGGTGTTGAGACACCAAAGCCTACGGCAACAGGCTTCTTTGTGAGGCTTTTAATTTGAGCAAGATGCTCTTTAAATGTCTCATGTAAGGTCAATTTAGCACCTGTAACACCAGTTATGGAGACATAATAGATAAAACCACTGCTTGCCTTGATTATGGTTTTTAATCTTCTTTCAGTGGTTGTAGGTGCTACGAGAAAGATGGTAGCAAGATTTACACTATGGGAAAGCTCAATGAGGCTAACTGCCTCATCAGGAGGTAAATCGGGAACTATTACTCCATCAACCCCGGCTTCAACTGCATCTTTGACAAATCTTTCTTCTCCATATTTAAAGATTGGGTTGTAATAGGTCATAAGCACAATCGGGATATTTGAGAATGTCCTGATTTGACTTACAAGATTTATTACTTTTTTAAGGGTTACCCCAGCTGCCAAAGCCCTTTCAGCAGCTCTCTGGATTGTAGGACCATCGGCAAGGGGGTCTGAAAAAGGCACACCAAGCTCAACAATATCAGCACCACATTCCGCTAAAACCTTAAAATTGCCAAGCGTCTTTTCTAATGAAGGATCCCCTGCCATTATATAGGGAATAAAGGCTTTTTTGTTTTCTTTCTTTAATTTTTTAAATGTCTTGTCTATTCTGTTCATAGGTTTTTTAAAATCTCTCTTTACAAAAAATTCTTCTTAACTGCCTATTTAGCCAAGTTTAAACCAGTAACAGAGGGTATACATGTCTTAATTTTCATAATTTTACATTAAAACTTTCTTCTAATTTAGTAAGTTCAAAGGTTTTTGTATGCCAATGAGATAAATTCTCATAGCTTATGAATTGAGTCCTTCTTAAAATAGGTTTAAAGGCATCAAGAAATAGCCTTGTTTCGAACTCATTTTTTCTTACTAAATCAGCTACAACATAAAATCTCACATAAAAATCTTGTAGTTCTAAAAACTTTAGAAGAGAATTTTGAAATTGTGTGGAATGCTCAACCTCAAAAAAGGCATGCGGCATGTTTCTTGAGTTAAACCAAACTACATCTATTGTTTGAGCTTTTTTCAGCAAAGTATCATAGGAAAATTTGTAAATTTTATTTAAAGTGGCTATTTCTGCAAGTTTTTTATTGCAATAAATCTTATTTCTGTCTTTGTAAGGGACAAAGGTTTGAAATTTTTTTAGATTTCCTATCTCTACAAGTAGCCCCTGATAATAGGTGTGATTATACTCTTCTTGTTTTGTTTTTGAAATTTCTTTTGTAGGAAAAATGTTTGAAGGTAACTTATTCTTGTAAGATTTCAAAGCCCAAAGACCTGGTTTTATCTTAAAAAAGAATCTTTGATCTTGAACTATCCTTCTTATGCTTGCAAAGGGTGTCTTTGTTTTCCATAGACATTCCTTGTTTTTCAAAACCTCCTGGTACAAAAAACCAAGGGTAGCATAACCACCATTTTTTTCCATCGCTTCTATTACAGCTTCGTATTGCTTCATTTTTTGTTAAAGTTATAATTTATTATATTGACCAGTTGCCTCTGTATTCACCGCTATGGGTTGCCCAGTTTCCTCTATTTTTAAAACTCCATACAGTTGTAGTCTCCTCTTTAAAATCCTTTGGATATAAGGTCTTTATCTTTTTTTCAGCCTTTATAGAACTAACATTTACACCAACAGATTTTCTAATTATCTTCTCTAACTGCCGATAGGTAATCTTATATTTTCTACCAAGCTCGGCATCAGTAAGACCCTGTTCTTTATCTTTTAATATCTCTTTCTCAATTGAATCGGTAATCATATTAATTAGATTAATTTTTTGCTTCTCTAAAAAGATTAAGCTCATCCTTTAAAACTATACCTTCTTCATTAAGAAGCTTCCCAAAAGGTTTATCTATAATTGCCCTAAACTCTTCAATAGTAAATCCCTTTGGCTCGATAAGTCCTTCTGAAAAATCATATAAGAAGTCTAACCTTTCCATCGGATCTATTGGTAGATCATCTGAGATGATCAAGATATCTATATCACTCCAATCTTTAAAATCACCCCTTGCAGTGGAACCATATAAGATAGCTGAAAATTGCCCAATATAGGATGAAAGCCTTTGAACATAGGCGAGGGCAATCTTAAATCTTTCCTCTTGCTCTTTCTTTCTTTCTTTAATTATCTTTAACATTTTCAAACTCTTTTTTAACGAAAAGCAGTATTGCTTCCGAGCATCGTAATGCTACTTCAAAGTCTTCAGAATCAAAACTCTCAAAGGGACTTCCTAATCCTATAGCATCAGGATATCTTGTAGGGATATAAAATTTGTCCAGCTTTCTGGCACATTTTAATAGTTCTTCTGTGGTAGCAAAGCCAAAAAGCTCAAGAGTCTTTAACAGATCAAAAATAGAATGTCCTTTAACAATCTTGCCTAAGCAGACAATTAATGCTTTAACAGCCATTTCAGCTGCCTGCTGTGCCTTAAAACATGCCCAATCAAAGGAGTCGTCTTGAGCATCAGATTTGGCAGATCTTAAATTGTGTTCTGCTTGCTTAAACCATCTGAAGAACTCTTTTTCGTCTATCATCACAACTCTGTCCCCATTATCCTTGCTACATGCTGAACATCCTTATCGCCTCTGCCTGAGAGGTTTACGATAATAATTTCATCCCTTTGCATTTGAGGAGCTACCTTTATAGCCTCTGCGATTGCATGGGCAGACTCTAAGGCTGGTATGATACCTTCAGTCTTAGATAAAAGCTCAAAGGCTTCAAGAGCTTCACTATCTGTTGCATAGGTGTATTCAATGCGACCTAAATCTTTGAAAAAGGCATGTTCTGGTCCTACTGAGGCATAATCAAGACCTGCTGAGACGGAATGGGTGCCAAGGACATTGCCGTCTTCATCCTGAAGAAGATAGCTTTTGCATCCTTGAAAGACTCCTACTGAACCACCTGCAAATCTTGCTGCATGCTCACCTGATTCAATACCTTTACCACCTGCCTCAACTCCAATCATTCTTATATCATCATCAAGAAACTCGTAGAATAACCCCATAGCGTTACTTCCGCCTCCAACACAGGCAATCAGGCAATGGGGTAGTCTTTTTTCCATTGAGAGTATCTGTTTTTTTGCCTCTTTGCCTATTACAGATTGAAAATCTCTAACCATTGATGGAAAAGGATGGGGTCCAAAAACAGTGCCAAGCACATAGTGGGTAGTCCTTACATTAGTAGTCCAGTCTCTTAAGGCTTCATTAATAGCATCTTTGAGGGTTTTTGAGCCTACCGAAACTTCTATTACCTGAGCTCCCAACAATCTCATTCTGAAGACATTTAAAGCCTGTCTTTTCATATCTTCAGAGCCCATATAGATATCACACTTAAGCCCTACCAGAGCAGCACCTGTAGCCGTTGCAACCCCATGTTGTCCTGCACCTGTCTCAGCAATAAGTCTTTGCTTATTCATCTTTTTTGCAAGCAAAGCCTGACCTATTGCGTTATTGATCTTATGGGCTCCTGTGTGGGCGAGGTCTTCTCTTTTAAGATAAATCTTTGCCCCGCCAAGTTTTTGGGTAAGCCTATTTGCAAAATAAAGTGGAGTTGGTCTGCCAATGTATGTTTTTTGAAGTGCTTCAAGTTCTTTTTGGAAAGAAATGTCTTTTTTAATTTTAAAATAGTAATATTCAAGTTCTTCCAGGGCCGGCATAAGGGTTTCGGGGGCAAATCTACCACCGTATATGCCAAAATAGCCTTTTCCCCTTTTATCTGTTATGTTTCTGATTGGTGTCCTCCACATATTGTTCTAAAAACCATATTATATCACAAGAGAAAGTTTTTGAGTTGTCTTCTTACTAAATTTTAAATTTTAAGTTGAAGTGGATATATAGTTTTTTATTAGCTATTAAGTTTTGCGTTCTATTTGTTTTAAATCATAACTTTAGAAATAAGTATTAATTTGCTTTTTACAATAAAGTTTTAAACCATAAAGATATTTTTTATGTTTCCTTAGCTGTCTTATATTTCATTTCAGCTAAACTCAGTACTTCCAGTTTTCAGATTATTTGGACTTGTCACAGAAGGACAATATAACATATAATCAATTACCTTATTTTTAGTTACTTATGCTTAGCTTAATAAAAAAATATTGGTTTTTTATAGGTATCTTTTTTGCCATTATCTTTGCCTTTACATTACCTAAATTAGGTCAATTTGTAAGGGAATATAATATCCTTAATATTGGCATTTTTATCGCTTTTTTTATCACGGGGCTTAGTTTGGAAACCTATGGAATAGGAAGTCAAATTAAAAATTACAAAGTTTTAGTTGTAGCTATGATCTCCTCCTTACTTATTTTTCCTTTATTAGCGAAAGTGCTATCAAGCTATTTGCTTTCTGAAGAATTTATGATAGGTGTTTGCATAATAGCAACAGCTCCTGTAACTGTTGCTTCAGGTGTTGTGATGACGGCAATTGGGAGAGGAAATGTACCGCTTGCCCTTATCATATGCGTTGTAGGTAATGTATTAGCTATATTTACAATGCCTATATCTTTAAAGCTTCTTATAAGCCATGATGTTGCTGTTGAGCTGCCTGTCTTAAAGATGTTGTTTGGACTGTTAATAACTGTCTTGATACCTGTTGCAGTAGGACAGATTCTTAGACCATTTCTTAAAGATAAGATTTTATCTATGAAAAAGTTTTTTAGTATCTTTCAACAAGGCATTGTTCTTTTGATAATTTTTAACGCTGTTGCAAGTTCTACTGATAAGATCGTTACTGCTGGAATGACTATCATTTTTTTAGCCTTTTTTATGGTTTTATTGCATTTGTTGTTTCTACTAATCAATTTTGGTCTATCAAAAACTATAAGGTTAGACTTGCCCTCTACCACCGCTTTCACTATCCAGGTATCACAAAAAACTTTAACTGTATCTTATGTTGTATGGGCAGGTTTTTTTGCCTTTCTATATCCTCTTGCGATGATACCTGGCATACTCTATCACTTAAGTCAGATGATTATTGACTCTCTTGTTGCTGAAAGATTTCGTCGTATAGCTACCTTGTCCTAATACAAAGTTAAATAGTAAGGTTGTGAATAGCCTCTTTGATTCTATCTAAACCTTTATTTATATTTTCCATAGAAGTAGCATAGGAAATTCTAATATGGTTATCACTTCCAAAGGCACCACCATGAACAAGGGCTACCTTACCAAATTCCAATAAATAAATTGCCATCTCTAAGGATGAATTTATTACTTTGCCATCAGGGGTTTTTCTCCCGTATAGTTTAGATATATTTGGGAAAGCATAGAAAGCTCCAGTGGGTGTAAGGCAACTTACCCCCTCTATTGAGTTGAGTCTTTTAACAAGATTTATTCTTCTCTTATCAAATTCTTCGATCATCTTTTTAATAAAGTCCTGAGGTCCAGTTAATGCGGCGACAGCAGCTTTTTGGGCAACAGAATTAGGGTTTGATGTTGATTGACTTTGGATATTTGTCATTACTTGAATAACTTCTTTGTCACCTGCAGCATAGCCTATTCTCCAACCTGTCATAGAGTAAGACTTTGATAAGCCATTTACTATAATTGTTTTCTTTTTTATCTCTTCACCAAGAGAGGCTATACTTACATGTTCAACACCATCATAGACAAGCTTCTCATATATCTCATCTGATATAACATAAATATTATGACGAATAACTATTTCTGCTATTGCTTCAAGAGTTTTTCTATCATATGTAAGACCTGTAGGGTTTGATGGAGAATTAAGTATAAGGGCCTTCGTTTTATTAGAGATCTTAGATTTAAGTTCATCAGGATCAAGGAGAAAATTATCTTTTTCAGATGTTTCTATAAATACAGGTTTTGCATCGTTCAGTAAAACTTGGTCTGGATAAGAAACCCAATAAGGGGAAGGAATCAAAACTTCATCACCAGGATTATAAAGTGCCTGTGCGATATTGTAGAGACTGTGTTTAGCACCGCATGAGACTAAGATGTTTTCTCTACTGTATTTGAGGTTATTATCTATCTCAAATTTTTGAATTATGGCATCTTTTAGTTCAATAATACCTCCTACAGGTGTATATTTAGTGAAACCTTCTTTTAAAGCTTTTATAGCTGCATCTTTAATAAACTCAGGTGTATCAAAATCAGGCTCTCCTACACCGAAGTTAACAATGTCAATACCTTTAGATGCCATCTCCTTGGCTTTTGCATCCATTGAAAGTGTAGGTGAAGGTTTAATGTTTTTAGACCTTGTAGAGATCATTCTTATCCTCCTGAATACTAAATATTTAAAGCAAACTTAGTTAAATGATAATGATAACAAAAATTAACAAAAAATTGGCAGAGTTTACATGCTTTTTATTCAAAATAATAGTTATGTCTACTGTTTATGTTTAAAGAAAAGAATTGTTTATTTATTTTTCATGATGCAATTAAGTATTATGGAAAATATAATTTTAAGGTATGAGATTTTAATTAAAATAATTGATTTAAAGGCTTAATAATTTAATGTTAAAAAGATATTTTGTACATATTATTGTTTTTATAAATGAATTTCTGTTAAATTTAGATTATGAAAAAATTTGTTGTCTTTTTAATTGTCTTTTTCCTGCCTTCCTTATGCAATGCACAAGATGAGGTTTATCTTGACAATGGCCTTAAAGTAATATTCATTGAGGATAATAAATCTCCTATAGTAACCTTTCAGATATGGTATAAAGTCGGTTCAAGGAATGAACCACTTGGTAAAACTGGGATAAGTCATTTATTAGAACACATGATGTTTAAAGGCACAAAAAATAATCCTTCAAAAAAATTCTCCAATATTATTCAAAAAAATGGCGGTATAGATAATGCTTTTACAACACGCGATTATACAATGTATTTCCAGACTCTTCCCTCAAATAAGATAAACCTCTCTATTGAGCTTGAAGCAGACAGAATGAGAAACTTGCTTTTAAAAAAGGAAGATGTGGAGTCTGAAAAAATGGTAGTAATGGAAGAAAGAAGGCTCAGATATGAGGATGACCCTCAGAGTTCATTGTTGGAAGAGGTTATAGCAACAGCCATTAAATTTCAACCTTACAGATGGCCTATAATTGGATGGATGTCAGATATCTCTTCTATAACTAAAGAAGACCTTTATGAACATTATAGAAAACATTACTGCCCTGAAAATTCCTTTATAGTTATTAGTGGTGATGTTAAGCCAAAGGAAGTGTTGCCTATGCTTAAAGAAAACTTTGGGAAAATAAAGCCATGTAACAATAAAGAACTGCTAAGACAAAAATTCCTTCAATATGAACTGGAACAAAAGGGAGAAAAAAGAGTTTATTTAAAAAAAGAAGCAAAATTACCATATCTGCTAGTAGCTTACCATGTGCCTTCTTTTCCACAACAAGACAACTATGCCCTTGAAGTATTGTCAGTTATTCTCTCATCAGGCAAAAGCTCAAGGCTTTATAGAGAAATTGTTTATAATCAAAAGCTTGCAGTAAATGTATTTGCTGATTATTATGGTTTATATTTAGACCCTTTCTTGTTTTTTGTTGGTGCTACAGCGATGCCGAATGTGGATATCGAAACGTTGGAAAAATCTATTTATTCTGAGATTGAAAAATTAAAAAGAGAACCACCAACAGATAGAGAGATTCAAAAAGCTAAAAATAAGATAGAGTCTTCATTTATCTTCTCTCAAGACTCAAACTTCTCTAAAGGGCTTTATACAGGCATTTTTGAGTTACATGGAGATAGAAGATTAATTAATAAATACCTTGAAGGAATAAGAGAAGTAACCAAAGAGGATATAAAAAAGGTTATTAATAAATACTTTATAGATGACAATAAAACTGTAGGTATCTTAATTCCGGTTAAAAAAGAGGGGACTTAATGAGTTTTTTTTCTCCTATAATTTACAAGTCAAGAGATGTTTTTCGTTTTTACTTTTCAGTAATATTGACTCTTTTTATATTTTTTTTTCTTTCCAGCTATGCTTATGGTTTAAGTATCAAGAACCTCTCTCATCCATCAGGGCTTAATATTTTATTCGTTGAAAGACATAACTTACCTATAGTAGCTATTAATTTTTTGATCAAAGCTTCGCCTTTAAATGAAGATTATGAAAAAGCAGGAGTCGCTTATTTAACCGCTAATATGCTAAGAGAGGGCACTTTAAATAGAACCTCAGCTGAGATAGATGAAAGCATAGAGTTTATAGGAGCCAGTCTTGAAATCTCGGTTACAAGAGACTATACAACTTTGTCTTTATCTCTTCTTAAGAAAGATCTTGAGCAGGGGTTCCAGGTATTAGCTGATATTATTCAAAGACCGTCTTTTCCTGAGAACGAGATAAAAAGGAAAAAAGAACTTCTGAAGGGTATGCTTAAGCAAAAAGAAGAGGATCCTTCCTATATAGTAAGTAAGGTATTTTTAAAAGAGCTTTTTGGTAATCATTCTTATGGCAGAGCCACTGAAGGTACTATAGAGACTTTAGATAGAATAACCAGAGATGATTTAGTACAATTCTATATTGATTATTATCTTCCAAATAATTCCATAATGGTAGTAGTTGGCAGTATAGATGAAACTGAGATATCTTTTTTGATTGATAAATATCTCAAAGACTGGTTTAAAAGAACAACAACTATTGTACCTAAGGAAAAATTTATTCATCAGATATATAGAGAAATACAGTCACCTGAAATTAAATTTATAGAAAGGGATATTACTCAAGCAAATATTATCTTAGGACATAGAGGAATCAGTAGAGATAATCCTGATTATTATGACATAGTTGTGATGAACTATATCTTAGGTGGTGGGGGATTTTCATCAAGATTGATGAAAATTATTAGGGATCAAATGGGATTGACTTATTCTATTCATAGCGCCTTTTCTGCCAATAAATACCCTGCAGAGTTTTATATAGAGGTGCAAACCAAGCATGAATCAGCAGATATGGTAATAAGAGAGATCTTAAGACAGATGAAAAAGATGGTTATGGAAAACATCTCTGAAGAGGAGGTAGAAGAAGCAAAAGCTTTTCTCATAGGAAGTTTTCCACGAAGATTTGAGACTATTAAAAAGATAGCAGATTTTTTGGCTTTAGTAGAATTTTATCAGCTGGGGAAGGATTATATTATAAAATACCCTGAATATATAAAAAAGGTAACACAAGAGTCAGTTAAAAGTGCTGCTATAAAGTATTTGAACCCACATAATTACATTGTAGTTATTGCTGGGAAAAAAGATAAGATCAACCTATCTGATATTGAAAAGTCTGAACAGCTCAGATAATTGAGTAACAGATAACTGCCCTGGGGCTGATGGGCGATTTATGTAACCGTAAGTAATTAGTGAGCCAAACAAAGGAAAAATAATTCGTGAGTATTTTCCTTCCTCTCCCATGCTTATGGTTATTAAGCCTATATCCCTATCGTCTCTATGTCTAAAGGTAAATAAAAGAAGTCTAATAAGGTCATCTTTATTTTCTGCATGAACTGCAATTTTAATTATATGAAAACCCATTTCTTTCGCTTTTATAAACATTCCTTCTAAAAAATCATCAGGTGGAGTTGTATTAAAGTTGTGGTAAGAACCGATTAATATAATTTTGTCATTAATTATAGTCTGGATTTTTTTGAGTAATAACTCAGAGCTAATCTCCACATCTATTAGGTCGGCTAAAGAAGCAATACTTTTATATAGAAAGAATCTATCTGAAAACTCAACTTGGCCTCCTTCTGATACATCTCTTATAGTACCAATAATTGGTCTTCTAAACTTTTCTTTGGCAAGTAAGAAAGTGTCTTTTACTGCTTCTTCAGAGGGGTTTGAAAACATATCCACCCTAAGTTCAACTAAGTCAGCTTCTAAAACCTTTTCGTTTATAGTCCTTACATCATCATCCGTTAAAACGCAGGCAATTAAAGGGGTTTTATTATGCATTAATTTTAATAATCGTTCACTCATATTACTTAAAAAGATTGTGTATAGTTTCTTGAATTGAGTTGGCAACTTCTCTGGGATTTTTAGCCTCTCTTATTGGTCTGCCTACCACAATATAATCGGCACCATTTAAAAAAGCTTGTTTAACATCTACTGTCCTTTTTTGGTCGTCTGTGCTTTTATTAATAACAGGTCTTATCCCAGGCGTTATTATTAAGAGTTTTTCTCCAAGTAATTTTCTAAGCTCTAATGCCTCTAACCCTGAAGATACAACACCATCACAACCTAACTCTAAAGCTCTTTTAGCTCTTGAGAGGACTAATTTTTTTATATCTACTTGAAATCCAAGGTCTTCTATGTCACGTTGATCAAGGCTTGTAAGAACTGTAACAGCTATGATTTTTAAGTCACCTTTATTTTTTACTGCTGCTTCCAATATAGAGTCATTACCATGTACAGTAGTAAATGTAATACCTTTATGGTGAAGTTGTCTTATAGCAGAAGCTACTGTGTTTGGTACATCAAAGAATTTAAGATCTGCAAATATCTTTTTCTTTTTTTCTTTAGAAAGCCATTTTATGAGCTTAAAGTAATTCCCTGATAAAAAAATCTGTAGCCCAAGTTTATAAAACTTCACTGAGTCGCCAAGCTGTTCTACTAAAGCTATTGCCTCATCATAATTAGAGACATCAAGAGCCAAAATTAATCTCTCATCTGGAGATATTTTTTTTTGTGACAAAAACTGGGGTTCTATATCAAAGCTCCTCAAAATCTCTTTCCTTAGGATTGTTTTCTATAGCTTTTAAGATCTTACTGAGGGAATCAACAAACTGTATAGTTTTATTCCTGCCTGAGAATTTTATAAGATCTGCAATAAATAAAGGGGAATCAGGGGGATCCGATAGATAAATACCTCTTTTTGTTATTTTGTAACTCTCTAAGTCTGTCTTAAGGCTATTTTGTGTAAATTTAATCTTTCTTATTATGATATAACCTGATTTTTTATGTAAAAGTGACAATATAGATTTTAAATATTTAACACTTGCTTCCCAGTTATCAATAGAAAACTCAACCTCTGAGTGAATCAATATCTCGTTATTATTTATCTCTATTGTACAAATATGTAAACCTCTTGCAAGGCTCCAAAGGGCATTGCTAATTTTTTGCTTGATTGCTACTGATGGGGTAGGTAGTTTTATGTAAAAGGCTCTTATTTCTCTTGAAATTTCCATTAGTTATTATAGCATTTAAAGAGTTTTTTCAAATATTAAATTTTATCCCTATTTTCTCAAAGATTCAACTATACCTTTTGCAAGGATTTCTATCTCATTGTCTCTAATAGTTCTCATATCTAAGATTATGCGATCATTCTTAACTCTCACTATTATTGGAGGTTCATTCTCTCTTAACTGTCTTTCAAAGGATGTAACTGATTTTTCATAAGGCTTTATAGATACGACATAAGTAGGAAAATCAATCTCTGGTAGAGCACCTCCCCCTGATTGGGAACTGTCTTCAATGATACTAAGTTCTGCTAAGTTTTTCAGAAATGATGGGATACTTTTAATTTTTTGGATAACTTTTTTTGCTCTATTTTTTAATATTGATCTATCTTGAGTTAACATCTTTAAGGTTGGAATTTCGGCCTCAGCTGCACTGTCATAAAGGTAAAATCTTAGTGTTGCCTCAAGCGCTGAAAGGGTCATTTTATCTACCCTAAGTGCCCTCATAAGAGGGTTTAATGATATCTTTTCTAATAATTCTTTTTTCCCTGTAATTATCCCAGCTTGAGGACCGCCTAAAAGTTTATCTCCGCTAAAGGTTGCTATATCAATCCCTGCACTAAGAACTTCTCTGACGGAAGGCTCAATGAATATATGGTATTTTTTAAGGTCAATGAGACAACCGCTACCAAGATCAAACATAACAGGCAAATTAAATCTCTTGCCTAACTTTACAAGTTCTTTCAAAGATACTGATTCAGTGAACCCTATCATCCTAAAATTAGACTGGTGCACTTTCAACAATAAAGCAGTATTTTCTGTTATTGCTTGTTCATAATCTCTCAGATGGGTTTTGTTCGTTGTACCTACTTCTTTGAGTATAGCACCGCTACTTTTCATTACCTCAGGTATTCTAAAAGAACCACCAATCTCAACAAGCTCACCTCTTGATATGATTACCTCTTTGCCTTTTGCTAAAGTGCTTAAACAGATTAACACTGCAGCTGCATTATTATTTACAACAAGAGCATTTTCAGCTCCAGTAATTTTAGAAAGTAGGTATTGTATATGCGAGTATCTTTTGCCTCTTTGTCCTCTTTCTATATCATATTCAAGATTTGAGTAATTGCAGGCAATCTCTTGTACATGTCTCATAACTTTCTCTGAAAGAATAGCTCTACCTAAATTAGTATGGATTACAACCCCCGTTGCATTGATAACCTTTTTGAGGCTAAATGAGAAAAATTTTTCTAATTTGTTATTTATTTCTTTCAATAAATCTGAGGGATGGTAGTTTTCTGTTTGACCTGAGAGAATAGCTTGTCTTTTTTGGTTGATAATGTCTCTTATCACTTCAACAACGAACTCTCGAGAATACTTCTGTGACCACCTGATACCCTCTGGTGATTTAATAATCTCATCTATAGAGGGTAGAGTTGATAAAAGGGAATTAATTTTCATCATCTTGTCTGTATTCCTTAAATAGAGATAATTTATACTAATCTATTTCTCATAATTGTTAACAATGTGTTGGCTAAATCTTTGAAAAAACTTAATATAGTGTAATACGATAAATTAATAAGATAATTATAATCCATAACCTTGATTTATTGAAACTCAACCATAAATGTTTAATTTCAGGGATGTAATCATAATCGGTAACCCTATAGCAGGGGGAGGTGCAAGCGGAAAGATTTTTAGAGCCTCTCAAATTTTTCAAAAAAAAGGATATAAGGTACAAGTATTTCTTACAAAAAGAAAGGGTGATGCAGAAGAGATAGCAAAAGAATTAAGTGATAGTATATCAACACTTGTAATAGCCGCAGGTGGTGATGGCACTTATAATGAAGTAGCAAATGGATTAGCAAATTCAGAGGTTCCTATGGCTATTTTACCAGTTGGTACTACCTCTGTTCTAGCTAAGGAAATTAAAATGCCTTATAAATTATCTGATGCAGTGGATTACATACTTAGAGGTGATGCAAGACTTGTAAATTTGGGGTTAATAAAAGATCTTAAAGGATTGAAAAAATCAAGATATTTTCTTTTGATGGTAGGTATTGGATTTGATGCAGAAGCAGTTTTTGGAGTAAATCCTACTATAAAAAAATACTTTGGTAAGCTTGGTTATATCCTTAGTGGACTGAAAGCTTTTATTAACTATAGCCCTCAAACTACAGAGATAATTTTTCATGGCATTGAAGGAAGTAAAATTGGTTTGGATCAAAAACTATGTAGTTATGAGGTAGGCTCATTTAGAGGGGTTAATGTTATTGTAGGGAAAGCCTCTTGTTATGGAGGCGATTTTAAGATAACTCCTGATGCTAAGATGACAGATCCTAATTTCTATGTTTTTATCTCTCATAGTAAAGGTAGAAGTAATCTTATAAAGATATTTTTAGGGGTTTTGATTAAAAGGCATTTGAGTTATTCTGATATAACCTATGCTAAGGCTACTAAAGTAACAGTTTTAGATGATGATTGTAAAGTTCAGATCGATGGGGATTATTTTGGCACCACCCCTATAGATATAGAGGTAGTGCCCAACTGTCTAAGATTAGTTGTAAAAGACTACTGAGATTTCTCTATTTCCTTATTTACCTCTGGTTGAGAGATGCACGCCTCTTCTCTTAAAAGTCTTTCCCAGTTTCTGTCAACATCTTCTTGTGATTTTTTAAGAATCCACTCATTTTCAGGGGAGAAGAGATGTTTGAACCGTCCTTGAGTTTTAAAGAATTCCTCTAATGGCTTTTTTTCCTTTGGTTTATAAGTTATTCTAAGGTTACCATTTTCAATCTCATAAAGAGGCCAGTAACAAGTTTCCACAGCAAGCCTACTTAACATTACAGCGTCATCGCTTCTGGATCTCCAACCTCTGTTACAAGGTGCTAAAATATTCATAAATTTTGGACCTTTAATACTCAGGGCTTTTTTAACTTTTTTCATAAGGTCTGACCAATTGCTTATTGAGGCTTGGGCAGCATAGGGAATACCATGATCAGCCATGATTTTCGTTAGGTCCTTTCTCTGTTGTTGTTTACCTGGTATTACAGAACCAGCAGGGCAGGTTGTAGTGTCTGCTCCTAAGGGTGTGGCACTGGAACGTTGAATACCAGTATTCATATATGCTCCATTGTCATAACAGACATAAAGCATATCATGCCATCTTTCCATAGCACCTGAAAGGCTCTGAAATCCTATATCATAGGTTCCACCATCGCCACAGAAAGCGATAAATTTAATGTCATCGCTAATTTTACCTTTCTTTTTTAAAGATCTATACATTGTCTCAACTCCTGAAAGAGTAGCTGCAGCATTCTCAAAGGCACTATGAATCCAAGGAATCTTCCAAGCTGTATACTGAGAGATACAAGTAGAGACCTCTAAACAACCTGTAGATGAACAAGCAATTACTGGGTAATCAGAGGCTAAAAGAACCATTTTTACCACTATTGGTGCACCGCAACCTGAACACATTCTATGTCCATAAGACAACAAAATCTCTTTTTTTGAGAGTTCTTTTAAACTTAAAGGTGTTGTCGTCATATTTTATTCCCTCACTCCTAAATAATCTTTATATAGTCTTACTTTTCCAGTGTTTATAATATCTATGAGTTCTTCTATGACAATTTTAGCATGCTCAGGCATGTAGTCCCTTCCACCAAGACCATAGATTTTATTAATAACTATAGGTTGACTTTTGGTTAAATAAATACTGGATACGATCTCTGTGTATAAAGGACCAAAAGCTCCAAAAGAGTCGGCGCGGTCAAGAACACAGATTGCTTTAAGATGCTTTAACGCCTCTCCTACTTCTTCATAAGGGAAAGGCCTAAATAACCTTGGCTTTAAAAGCCCGACTTTAATTCCTTTGTTTCTATATATGTCAATCACGTCCTTTGTAGTACCAGCAGCTGAATTAAGAATCACTATGGCTATCTCTGCATCATCAAGTCTATAGGTTTCAAAAAGGCCATACTTCCGACCACTTATCTTTTGAAAGCTTTCAGCTGTTTGTAAAACAACATCTTTTACCTTTGACATCGCTTCATGTTGCATTCTTTTATACTCAAGGTAAAGATCAGGAAGTATCAAAGGTCCTATGCTTTTTGGGTGTTTAATATCAAGAAGAGGATTTAGAGGTTTATAGCTACCAACAAAGTTTTTAACAACATCATCATCAAGATACTCAACTCTTTCTATAGAATGGCTTATTATAAACCCGTCCATGCATACCATTATAGGTAGCCTTATGTCCATATGTTCGGCAATTAAAAGGGCTTGGACTGTGTTATCATAAGCTTCTTGCGCATTTTCTGACCACAGTTGAATCCAGCCAGAGTCCCTTGCGCCCATAGCATCTGAGTGGTCTCCATGGATGTTAAGAGGTGCTGAAAGAGATCTATTTACTACAGGCATTAAAATTGGAAGCCTCATGCCTGATGCTACAAAAAGAATCTCCCACATCAATGCAAGGCCAGGTCCTGAGGTAGCAGTTACGGCTCTACCTCCTCCCGCAGCGGCTCCCACACAAGCACTCATGGCACTGTGTTCACTCTCAACTAAGATCATTTCAGTATCAACGAGACCATCTGATACAAAACTTGCAAATCTTTGCATTAAGTCAGTCTGTGGAGTTATGGGGTATGCGGCACAAACATCAGGATTAATTTGCCTTAAGGCATTAGCTACTGCTTCATTTCCTGTAACTGCAACAACCTTAGACATTAATTCCCCTCCTCTTCCATTTTTATTGCTTTATTACCTTTTTTGCCAGGGCACTCAAGGGCGCATATGCCACAGCCTTTGCAATAATCATAATTAAACTCTTCTCTTTTTCCGTCTTTAACTATAATTGCCATATCTGGACAGTATAACCAACAGAAAAGACATTGTATGCAATTTTCTTTTATCCATATAGGCCTATATGCCCTCCATGAGCCTGTTTTAAACTCTGCAGAGTTGCCAGCTTCAAGAATAACCGCTCCCGGAGTAAGTTCTTTCCATCCTTTTAGTT
This sequence comes from Thermodesulfovibrionales bacterium, assembly GCA_026415415.1. Classification (GTDB taxonomy): domain Bacteria; phylum Nitrospirota; class Thermodesulfovibrionia; order Thermodesulfovibrionales; family Dissulfurispiraceae; genus DYHD01. Next base: position 73,015 of record JAOAHE010000004.1, read on the forward strand.
TCATATCTCTTTTACCTCCTCATAACCCCTTTTTGTTGCTTCTAAGTTGCCATCAATGATTTTTTTTGCGAACTTTTTACCAAAGCTCTTTTTTACATCTTCTAATATGGTTTCTAAGGTAACAGCTCCACTAACTTTAGCCAACGCTCCGACTAAAGGAGAGTTTGGCATTGGTCTGCCGAAGCACTCAATTGCTATTTTGGTTGCATCTATCATGAAAACTTTTTGATTTTTTGTAGGGTTAATTTTTGCTTTAATTATTGAAGGGTCTTTAGAAGAATTAATTATGAAGATTGCATCATCTGGCGCACCTTCTGTAACATTTATACTGTCAAGTAAAGTTGGATCTGCAACAACTACTATTTTTGGGTTAAGAACTGGACAATGCATACGAAGTTCGTGGGAACTAATCCTATTGTAAGCTCTAAGGGGTGCTCCTGCCCTTTCTGGTCCATACTCAGGAAATGCTTGAACATGTCTACCACCACTTAAGCAGGCATCGGCAAAGACTTTAGCTGCTGTAACTGTGCCTTGTCCGCCTCTTCCATGCCATCTAATTTCTAAAATCTCAGACATCTTTACCTCCGTCTTTATTTGTTTAAAAACTATATATTTTAAGAAAGAATTAGTTTTTTTTTCAAATAGTTTGAAGATCCCCCGTCTATAAAAGATAAATAATACATCATTATTTGCAATTAAAAAAGCTTTAAGTACTTTCCACTTAAAAAGTTCAAAACATAATGAGGTAGATTAAGAAAAAGAAGAACTCAAGAACCTTTCAAAAATAAAATTGATAATACCTGTATACTACTTAAAAAAGTTTTTTACTATTTTTTCTTCTATTATCTATTTTAATAAGAGTCTTTTCAGAAACATTAAAGAGTTGATGCTTGATCTCTATTGATTGATCTCGCAGAACTTAATTCATATAACTAAATAGACAGTTTGTGTAGGCATAAATGTAATTGGTAACTCACATAATAATATATATTGTTTTTTAATGTTTCTAAGTCGTTTTTCTGGCTAACAATATGATGAAAATGGCTTTTGAGATTTTTATATATTTTTGAATATTATGCATTGCTTTTAAATTTTTGCAAAGAAACTAACAGTTTAAGGTAAAAGAAGTTTTCCTTGAGGTTATAAAAGAGTTAATTAAAAGGTATATTAAAATCAAGAGATAAAAATTTTAGCAGTTTATGGGTTTATTCGCCCTTTAAAATATTTCTTATCTTCCTAAGTAGCTCTATAGGTGATACGGGCTTTGCTATAAAATTAATATTTTCTTCGAGTATTCCTTTTTTGTGAATTATGTTTGATGTATAACCACTCATAAATAGTGCTTTTAGCTCTGGTCTTTCAAGCAACATTTCTTGATAGGCTTCTCTCCCATTTTTCTTTGGCATAATCACATCTATAATTAGCAGATCAATTATATCTTTGTGTTCTCTAAATTTAACTATGGCATCCTCTCCATCTACAGATTCTATTATGTTGTAACCATAATTTCTAAGGATTTCTGTTATTCCACTTCTTACTGCTTTGTCATCTTCAGCTAAGAGAATAGTTTCAGTCCCCGTTAGATATATATCATTGTTTGCTGGCTTTCTAATGTAATTCATGGGTTTGAGCTCAAAAGCAGGTAGATATATCTTAAAGGTAGTGCCTTTTTCAAGCTCGCTGTAAACATTAATATAACCGTTGTGTTGTTTAATAGTACCATAGGCGATGGAGAGACCTAACCCTGTGCCTTTACCAGCTTCTTTTGTAGTAAAGAATGGTTCAAATATTCTTTCTTTTATACTTTGTTCCATACCTATCCCTGTATCTTCTACAGAGATGAGTATATATTTTCCTGCTTTTCCGTATCCGTGAGTCTTTACATATTCCTCATCTATCTCTACTAAGTCAGTGCTAATAGTTAAGATCCCACCGTTGGGCATAGCATCGCAAGCGTTAGTGACTAAGTTCATTAAAACATGTTCTATTTGGCTTGCATCTACTATGGATATCAAATCTTGTTTGAATAAATAAAGTTTCAGTTCTATATCTTCCCTTAATATTCTTAGTAGGATCTTTTCTAAATTTTTAATTATTTCGTTTATATTTTCTGGTTTTATATTGAAAATCTGCTTTCTGCTAAAAGCAAGTAACCCTTTAGTAAGGGTTGCAGCCTTTTCAGTAAGGGAGAGAATAAGGTTAGTATAGTGTTTTACAGGTTCACTATTTTCTACTTTTAATTGAAGTAGGGTAGCATATCCAACTATTGCAGTAAGGATATTATTAAAGTCATGAGCTATACCTCCTGCTAACTGTCCAATAGCCTCCATCTTTTGAGCCTGTCTGAGCTGTTCTTCTAAACGTTTATTTTCTGTTATATCACGGGAAATACTTAAAACACTTAAGATCTCATCTTTTTCATTCTTTATAGGGAAAGTCCTAACCTCCCAGATCTTTTTGTCAGGTGTCGTAACATTGATCATTGATGGCTTACCTGTCTTGAAAGTTTCCCGGACGGCACAAACATCACATACATCACTTCTGTGATGCCAGAGCTCATAACATAGCTTCCCTATGACCTCTTCTATTTGCTGTCCAAGATAGTTAAGGGAAAAATCGTTTGCCCAGAGAATTTTCCATTCAGATGATATTAAGGTAATTCTGTCAGGTAAAGCATTTAGCAATTCAGTGAACTGTCTATTGGTGTGTTTAAGTTTTTGCTCTGTCTGGATTCTTTGAGATATATCCCTAATTATGCCTATATTGCCAATAGGATTACCGTGTTCATTAAGCAGCTTGAGGGCATAAACTTCGGCAGGGAATATCTCACCATTTTTTCTTTTATAATTTACTTGTAAAATCTTTCCAGGTACATAATGTTTGAAATTATATACTTCTTTGCCAGTATAATTATATCCTTCTTCATCAGCAAAAAGTATTCTGGCATTTTTACCTAACAATTCTTCATTCTCATAGCCAAAAATCTCCTTTGTAGCTGGTTGGTTAGCTTTAATTATATATCTGTCGGTATCAGATACTAATATTGCATCTCTGATGCTATTGTAAAGATATAAACATTGCTCTTGTTCAAACTTAATTTTTAATTGAGAATCTATTAACTTCTCAAACAATATCTCATTGTAAAGTTTAAGAAATTCTTCTTCTGAGATAGCAACTGACTTTTCTTCCGTAGATGAATTTAAAACTTTAGTAATCTCATCCCATAATGTTTCAGCTTTAATTTTCTTATCAAAAAAAGCATTAGCTCCTAAGGAAAGGACTAATTTTTTTTCTTTCTCCCCTTTAAAAAAATTAGAGTTAAACAAAAAAGGGATTTTCTCTAACGTCTTTAGGGTCTTTATTTTTCTTAAAAAAACTATTCCATCAATTTCTGGCATGAGCCCGCCTGAGACTATAATGTCAGGTTTATGTAGTTCAGCAATTTGTAATGCTACTAAGCCATTTTTAGCCTCAAGGACATAACAATTTTTTGTCTCTAAAGCTTTTCTTATTTGTTCTCTGTAAGAGTCGTTAAAATCTACTACTAAAACTTTTATCATAGAAATTCAAAGTTTTTTTAATTTTTAATTATAATATTAAAATAGTATAAATTAGAGAATCTCTAAAATCATTATAACATTATTATTTATAGAGATGCATCACAAAAATAAAGGCATGAAGATTGATCTTGTAAGGCTTAGAAGAAAAGAAAAATACTCTTCTATTTTCCAAGTTGAAGAGGATATTAAAGATTATTTCTTGCCTGATATAGAAAGAGCTGAAAGATTGAAAGAACATTTAAATATATTGTATGAACTAAATAGAGATATCCCTATTCTTGTTGAAGGTAAAAAAGATGTAGAAGCCTTAAGAAAATTGGGTTTTGTTGGAGAGATACTAACTGTTTATTCCGGGATTGGGTTATATGAATTTTGCCAAAATATTTTAGAAAAATATGAAAAAATTGTTTTATTAATTGATTGGGATAGTAATGGAGAGATTCTTTATAAAAAATTATCCCAATACTTAACAGGGTTATGGGAGGAGTTCTCTTACCTTAGAGAAGCAATCAAAGCCATATGTCAAAAAGATATAAGAGATGTAGAGGATATCCCCCGTCTATATAAAAGACTTGTAGGCAATCAAAATAGTCTAAAAATATCTGAGAATAACAGTGTCAAAGATTGGTAATAGGGGTGAAAATATAGCTGCTAATTATCTAAGAGAAAAAGGTTATTTATTATTGCACCGTAATTATTTGACTCCCTATGGTGAAGTTGATATAATCGCTAAAGAAAATAATACTTTAGTGTTTGTAGAGGTTAAGACTCGTAAAAGAATGACATTTGGAAACCCCTACGAATCAGTAACCTTAAAAAAACAAGCTAAACTAAAAAACATAGCTCTTTTTTACTTAAAAAACATCCAAGAACTCTACCAAGTAAGGTTTGATGTTATTAGTATAAAATTTGAAAATGGACAAACAAAGATAGAACATATAAAAGATGCATTTGATTAATAAATTAATTAAAGAAGATGTATATATATCTCAACAATAAAATTGTAAGATCATCTGAGGCTAAAATATCAGTCTTTGACCATGGTTTTTTATATGGTGATGGGATTTTTGAGACCATGAGGGCTTACAGTGGTGTTATCTTTAAAATCGATGAACACTTAAATCGACTATATCGCTCAGCCTCATTGATCGGATTGGATATAAACAAAGACCTAAATGAAATTAAAATCGCCCTTTATGAGACACTCAAGGCTAATTCTCTTAATAATGCTTATATTAGGCTAAGCATATCAAGAGGTATAGGACCTATAGGGATAGATCCAGATCTTTGCACTGAAAAAACCTTCGTGATTATAACAAATGAGTTTAAGTCTTATCCTAATTCTTATTATTTGGATGGAATCAAAACTATAATCTCACGAACAAGAAGAAACCCAACCGAGGCTCTTAACCCTCAAATAAAGTCTTTTAATTTTTTGAATAATATACTTGCAAAAATAGAGGCAAAAAAAGAGCAAGCCTTGGAAGCTATCATGCTTAATATGGATAATTATATTGCAGAAGGGACTATAAGTAACATCTTCTTCGTAAAAGATGAGGTCCTCTGTACTCCTTCCATTAGTTGTGGTATATTAGATGGCATCACAAGAAATGTAGTCTTAGAAATTGCTCACAGAAATAGTTTGGATGTGATAGAAGGTCGTTTTATTAAGGAAGACCTTTTAAGTGCTTCAGAGGTGTTTCTTACAAACTCATCTATGGAGCTTATCCCAGTGAAAAAAGTCAACGAAACAAGTTTTAATGTAGGTAAATTTTATAAATTGCTGCATAAAGAATATAAAAGGGAAATAGAGATTTATATAAAAGAAAAGAAAAATGAGATAGTCTCATTATGGAAATAAATAATAAAGTAGAACTTCTTTATTATTATCTTTTAAATCAATTCTACCTTAACAGATTAATATACATATATATTAGGCAGCAATAAACTAAAAAGTCAGCATAAATTTTTAGAGAAATAGATTCTAATAAGAAAACCTTAGATAATAAATACACCTTTAAAAAAGTTGACTGTCAATGCAAAATAAAACATTATTTCTACTCCAACTAAGACAGTTTATCACTTAATGATTTTATGTCCTTAGCCTTATATTAGCTTTAAAGATATGGTTAATTTCGTTTTTGCTTAAAGGAAGAACTAAATTAGCTTAAGAATTAAGAATATTTAAGCTTCTTAAGTATAATTAGCTTAATTAAATAGCTCATCGTAGGGGTATTCTCTTAGGAAGGTCAAAAACTCAGTTACTGCATGAGAAATTATTGCATTTTTATTCATTACAAGATAGAAATTTCTATTTAATCTTCCCTCTTTAATAGAAAGAGGGACAAGACTTCCATACTTAACCTCTTTTCTAATTACCCATTTAGAGACTATAGAAATTCCCATTCCACTTTCAACAGCTTCTTTTATAGACTCTGTGCTTCCTATAGTTATTGTGAGGTTAAGATCTTTTAGCTTCACGCCCTTTGAGGAAAAATATTTTTCAGTAACTTGTCGTGTACCTGAGCCTTCTTCTCGCATAATAAACGGCTCTTTTGTAATCTCATGAATTGATATTACTTTTCTCTTTGCCCATGGATGCGACGGTGGAACTATAACAAATAACTCATCTTGAATTATTGGATCTAAAGTGACTTTATACTTTGACATTTCCCCTTCTACAAGTCCAAACTCAATTGCACCTGTATTTAAAAGATCCATGATTTTTCTTGTGTTTTCTATAAAAATATTCATCTTTACCTTTGGATGTTTCTTTTTGAAATCAAAAATTACATTTGGAAGTATATGGTTACCGATAGTTGTGCTTGCCCCTATGGTAACATTTCCTTTTGTATGTCCTGTAATTTTTGCTATTTCTTTTTCAGCAGCCGAGTATAATGCTAAAATATATTTAGCATATTTATATAAGACCTCACCTGATGGCGATAAAGTTATAGTATTACTTGTTCTATCGAAAAGTTTGGTCTCATAATATTCTTCTAAAGCTTGTATTTGTAAGCTAACAGCAGGTTGGGTAAGATGAACAATCTCTGATGTTTTTGAAAAGCTTTTTGTCTCTGCAACAGTGCAAAAAACTTTCAGCTTATGGTCTTCTAAACTCATAGTGTTATAATATTAACATAAAAAATATTTATAAATCATTATTTTTTTCAAATTTTTAATATAATGAATTATCTTTTTGCTTTATATACTCCAAAGATGTAGGACTCTTAATAGGCTCTTTTTTAATATTTGATATAAGTGAAGCTAAGGTTAAAAGAGACTTAAAAGGGGTTGGCTTTTGCCAAATATGAGGAAAGATTTTTTCTCATGGATTATTTTTTACATTCGGCTTTATTATAATGTTTGTTAAAATTTTAAAAGTAATATTATTCTGTGTTTCATTAGGGTTGTAAAAGATGAGTTATTTATATGAACCAATGAAATATAAGTAGTTGTCGAAGCTGAAATGGAGGTTTTTTAAAAAAAAAGTTTGTGGGTATTAGAGCTATATCCTTTCGTAGCCTTCAACTATATTTGTTGGTATAGATAAAACAGCTCTTTTTAATTGAGAAGTTAACCTAAATATCTCAAATTTTGGAAAATGTTCAGTTAGTTTAGACATTTGTATACAAGTTCATCAGCTTTCTGAAAAACGATAAAATCTTTGTGTTTAACCATAGATTTAAATATCACGCTATCCAGTTATCTTCTGCTCTTTTTTCTTGCTAAGTTTGTTCAATGGTAATTCATTTTTTTCTCCTTCCGCATTTCCGTTTTAATTCCGTCGCAATCCCTTCTAATTGAAGTCTTCTTTCCTACTAATAAAGGTAGCAAAGCTTTGGAGAAAATCCAGTCGCAATCCCTTCTAATTGAGGTCTTCTTTCCTACGTATTAACTGAAGACTCCCTGTTTGTGGCATACGAGGTCGCAATCCCTTCTAATTGAGGTCGGCTAAAGTAGTAAGTTAGACGCAAGTGAGTTAGTGAGTTAGTTATGGAAAGAGTTCAATATCTTTAACAGTAGTTAAGAATAACTGGTGAGCCCTTTGCCAAACTATTAATTCTCTAAAATCCTTTATCTTTTCCACTAAATCACTAATTCACTAATCCCTAATTCACTTCACGCCTTTAGGCGTGCCGTCGCAATCCCTCCCTATAGAGCAGCAGTGCAGTGGCGCAGTAGAGCAGTAGCTAAAGACCTTTTTGAAAATTCCATAAAAGTTTACTAACCTCTTCTATAAGAGTTTGTAGTTCAGAAATGTCTGATTTTATATAGCCAAGGGATTGAGAAAATTCTAAAAGGTATTCTGTCTCGGCAAGACTACCACGAGCCATATCTATAAAACGAGAAAGCTCTGTCTTTGATCTCCTGCCGTAACCTTCAACAATGTTTGTAGGAACTGATAAAGCTGCTCGCCTGAGTTGTGAGGTTATGCCAAATGTCTCTTTTTTAGGAAAATCCTCTGTAAGTTTATACATCTTTAAGGCAAGTTCATTAGCTTTTTGCCAGACAATAAGATTTTTATACTTAGCCACTGTTAATTATATCACATCACAGCACTGCTGCACTGCTGCTCCGTTGCTCTACTGCTCTGTTTCTCGGTCGCAATCCCTTCTAATTGAGGTCGGCTAAAGTAGTAAGTTAGACGCAAGTGAGTTAGTGAGTTAGTTATGGAAA
>JAOAHE010000050.1 GCA_026415415.1 Thermodesulfovibrionales bacterium
ACCTGCGTATAGGGATATAAGTGTAACGAATGCTGATATAGTAGGATTAAACTTCAAAGCACTTAGGATGAGATAGAACAGAAAACGACTCAGGGTAGATACCCTGAGTCGTTCAGCGTTATCATTGACTTTTGCATTTTAAAATAGCTATAAGTTGTAATGAAGGTTATTCTTGTCTTCTTTCTCTAAGTTGATTTTTTATATATTAATGATATTGCATAGTTTTACCTTCATCAAGAATGATAAATTAGTTTGTAGTAGATAAGATATTCAATATTCCCCTTACTTCCTTTGATAGGAGATTCTACAACCCCTTGAAATTGAAGAGGAAGATTTTCAAGGCTTTTACGAACAAAGTGGATAGCTCTAAGTCTTTTCTCTTCGCTTTTTACTAAACCTCCTTTTTCTACCTCTGTTTTTCCAACTTCAAACTGGGGTTTAATCAACGCTATAATCTCACTATCTTGTCGTAAGAACTCAACTACTTTGGGGACAACCTTAGTTAACGAGATAAAAGAGACATCAATAGTTGCTATATCTATATCATTTGGTATTTTTTCTCTTTTGAGATATCTAATGTTTGTTTTTTCAATAACTACAACTCGTGGATCTTGTCTTAATCGCCACGCTAATTGCCCATACCCCACATCTATACAGTATATCTTTAAGGCTCCGTACTTTAATAAACAATCAGTAAAGCCACCGGTTGATGCACCAACATCCATTGCTATTTTGCCTTTTACATTAATATTGAAATGTTCAATAGCAAACTCTAGTTTATATCCTCCTCTACTGACATAAGAGGTCTCCAAAGTCTTCAACTCAATATGGGCATTCTCAGATATTAATGTGCCAGCTTTTAAAGCTGGGAAACCATTAACAAAGACTTTCCCACTGTTAATTAAACTTTTTGCCTTTTGACGGCTCTCTATTAATCCTCTTTCTACAAGATATACATCTAATCTTTTTCTCCACTTAGGCATTCTTTGCTAATTTTTTATAAAAGATATTTCTCAACATTTAATAAAAGCTAAGCCTTCTGATGAAAAAAATCAATTATCTCTTTGTATATGCCACCGACATCAAGTCCCAATTCTTTTCTTAATATATGTTGGGAGCCATGTTCAATAAAGGAGTCCTTTATCCCTAACCTTTTCACTAATAAATTATTTTTTTGCATATCATTAAGAGTCTCCAAAACAGCTGCTCCTAAACCACCTGCAAGAATATTTTCTTCAATGGTGATAATTTTTTTGATCCCCTGCTCTATAAGGTTTGCTATTATTTTTTCATCAAGAGGCTTTATAAAACGCGCATTAATAACTGCTATATCTATTGAGTTTTCCATACATTTTTTGGCTACTAAAAAGGATGGATTGACAGTACTACCAATAGCTATTATTGCTAAGTCTTTGCCATCTTTGATAACTTCTGCTTTGCCAAGCTCTATTTTTGGGTAAGACTGCCCTTTTATTGAGAAAGTAACATTCTCCCTGGGATATCTTATAGCAACTGGTCTATCTTGTTCTATTGCAAATCTTAACATAGCTATTAATTCTATACCATCCTTGGGAGACATTATGATTAGATTAGGAATTACTCTTAAAAAAGATAGATCAAAAATTCCTTGATGGGTAGCTCCATCTTCTCCTACAATGCCACCTCTATCTATTGCGAAAATGACTGGTAACTTTTGCAAACAAACATCATGTATAATTTGATCATAAGCTCTTTGAAGAAATGTAGAGTATATAGCAACTACTGGCTTAAAGCCTTCTGTAGCTAAACCAGCTGCAAAAGTTACAGCATGTGGTTCAGCTATGCCTACATCAAAGAACCTATCTGGGAATTTATCTGCAAATAAAGAAAGTCCTGTCCCCTCTTTCATTGCTGCTGTAATAGCAATGATTTTCTCGTTTGTAGCAGCAAGTTCTGTTAAAGTCTTGCCAAACAGTTCACTATAAGAGATGGTTGTTAAGTTGTCGTTTTCATTTATTGATTTTTTCGTAATGTTACCAATGCCTGTCTCCACTTTAAAGGGTCCGATTCCATGGTAAATTGATGGATCTTGCTCTGAATAAGCATATCCTTTACCCTTCTTTGTAACCACATGAAGAAATATTGGCTCAAATGAGTCCTTGAGATTTTTAAAGGTTTCAATAAGAAGGTGCAAATCATGACCATCTAAAGGTCCTACATAGTTGAATCCTAAATCTTCAAATAAGCCCCCTGGAAGGAAAAAGGATTTAATACTTCCTTCTGCTTTCGCAGCTAATTTTGCAAAAGACTCACCAATCTTAGGTATACCTTCAATAAAAGCTTTTGTATCCCTTTTAAATTTTTTTAAAAAAGTACTTGTCAATATCTTACTTAAATAGTTTGATAAAGCGCCAACATTTGCAGAAATAGCCATCTCATTATCATTTAGAACTACTATCAAATTTTTCTTTACATGTCCAATATAGTTTAACCCTTCAAAAGCAAGACCTGATGTTAAAGCACCATCACCAATTACTGCGATTACATTAAATTTGCTGTTTTTTAAGTCTCTACCTTCAATTATCCCGGCTGCTGCAGAGATAGAAGTAGAACTATGTCCCGTTCCAAAGATATCATGGGGACTTTCAGACCTTTTAGGAAACCCTGAGATACCTTTGAATTTTCTTAAGGTGTGAAAGTCTTTATATCTTCCTGTCAACAATTTGTGGGGATAGGATTGATGCCCTACATCCCAAATTATTTTATCCTCTGGAGACTTAAATACATAATGTAAGGCAATTGCTAACTCAACAACACCAAGGTTAGAGGCAAGATGTCCTCCATTAATAGAGACCCTCTCTATGATAACATCCCTGATTTCCTTAGCAAGTTTTTCTAAATCTTCTATTCTTAAAGATTTTAAATCGTCAGGTGAGTTAATATTCTCCAGCATGTGTTTTGATTAATTTTTTCTTATAAGCAGATAAGAAGCAATAGCCCTTAAAACATCCGCTTTGGAGTCAAAATCACTTAATGCAACTAACGCATTATTTATAGCTTCTATGGCTTTAATTCTTGACATCTCAAGACCATATAATTTTGGGTATGTTAGTTTATTTTTTTTCTCGTCAGAGCCTGTGGTTTTCCCTGTCTTTTGAATCTCTCCTTCTATATCAAGAATATCATCTATAATTTGAAACCCAAGACCAATATATCTCCCATATTTTGTTAAGCTTTCTAAATTCTCGGAGCTACAGTCAGCAAGTATACCCCCTATCTTTACAGATGCGGTTATAAAAGCTGCTGTTTTTCTGCTATGTATAAAATAGAGTATTTCAGCATCTGGCTCTGAATCCTCTGATAAGATATCCTGTGCCTGACCACTAACCATACCATTTGCACCTATCTCATAAGCTAACTCTGATATAATTGTCAAAACAGATCTTGCTGAGAGCTTAGTATGTTCTCTTAAAGAGTAAGATGATATCATATAGAATGCTTCAGTAAGCAAAGCATCACCAGCAAGTATAGCTATTGCTTCTCCAAACAACTTATGATTAGTAGGTTTGCCCCTTCTTAAGTCATCATCATCCATAGATGGTAAGTCGTCATGTATTAAAGAGTAAGTATGAACTAATTCTAAGGCAGATGCGTACGGCAAAATTCCATAGATATCTTTACCACCACAAGCCTCATATGCTGCCATACAGAGAATTGGTCTAATTCTCTTGCCTCCAGCTGAAAGGGAATAAAGCATAGATTCTTTTAGTTTTTCTGGTTTAATTGAGGAACTTGAGAGGTAGTGAATAAGGAAATTATCAATCAACTGTTTTTTTTCGCTAAGGTAAGACTTTATTTCTAAAGACGACATAATATTATATTTTATATTTAAAAAGCCGAAGCTGTCACTATTATTTTAAATTTAGCTATATATAAAGATGATTTCTCTTATGATTCTGCCATTTAGATAATTTTTTGTTACAATAGACAGAAACTTAAAAGATGGAGGAGTATTATAATGATTTTGCCTGAAGCAGCCTCTAAGCTATTAAAGATAGCAACCTCAAAAGGTGGTGATTTTGCAGACATATTTTGCGAGAGTAAAAGCTCTGTATTTATTCAACTTGAAGATGACAGAATTGAAAAGGTAGTGATCGGCTCTGACTCTGGTGTAGGTATAAGACTTATTTACAAAGGCTTAACAGCTTATGCTTTTAGCAACGATTTTTCAAATGATACTTTGATAAATTTAGCAGAAACAGTTTCTAAAATTACAAAAGACCAAAATTCACAAATTAAAGAGATTAATCTTAAAAGAAAACCTCCTAATGTAACTTTTCAGATTAAGAAAAGGCCTAACATTATTTCTACTTCATGGAAAATACAACAGGTCAAAAAGGCAAACGAGATAGCCAGAAAATCAAGCAATAAGATAAAGCAAGTAAAGGTTATATACTGGGATTCTATACAAAAAGTCTCTATGTTCAATTCTACAGGATTTTTTGCTGAAGATGAGAGAATATACACTACTGCTACCATACAGGTAGTTGCCTCTGATGGTGATCAAATACAAACAGGCTATGAAGCTATCGGTGGTATGATAGGTGCTGAACTTTTTGATGATAATTTTTTTGAACAGATCTCCTTAAAAGCATCAGAGAGATCTCTTATGATGCTTACTGCTAAGAGGGCTCCTGCTGGAAGAATGCCTGTGGTTATCTCTTCACGAGCTGGTGGCACAATGATACATGAGGCTATCGGACATGGATTGGAGGCTGATCTGGCTCAACAAGGCTTATCTGTCTATTCAGGTAAGATTGGTCAACAGGTTGCTTCATCAGTTATTACTGTTGTAGATGATGGTACTATTCCTTTCAAAAGAGGTTCTTTTACCTTTGATGATGAAGGAACCCCGTCACAAAAGAATATCCTTGTAAATAATGGCATTTTAGAAAACTATATGTATGACATATATACATCGTTGATTGATCAAAAAAAATCAACAGGTAATGGCAGAAGGCAGTCTTATGAACACAAACCAATTCCTCGTATGACGAACACTTATATAGCACCAGGCACTCATTCTCCTGAAGAGGTTATTAAGTCAGTTCATAAGGGTTTATTTGTTGAAAAGATGGGAGGCGGACAAGTTAATACTATCACTGGTGATTATGTCTTTGAAGTTCAAGAAGGATACTTAATTGAAAATGGACTCTTAGGTGAGCCTGTACGAGGAGCAACCTTAATCGGTAACGGACCTGAGACTCTTTTCTCAATAGACATGGTCGCTTCAGACCTTGGTTTTTCAATAGGAACTTGCGGTAAAGACTCTCAAGGTGTGCCGGTATCTGATGCCATGCCAACATTAAGAATACCTGAAATGGTAGTAGGAGGTGAAGTTAGATAAGTGTGTTAAGTAAGACACAATTTTGAAATAAAACTACATAAACTCAAAAAAATTCCTTGAATTTTACTATTTATGATTTGGCATATTAATTGCAAGTCCTCATCTCTAATGAGACCACAAAGAACTATAGGAAAAGAAATCTTTTTTGAAGGCAAAGGACTCCACAGTGGTTGCCATTCTTCTGTGCTTATTACCCCTGCACCTGTTAATACAGGCATAGTGTTTTATAAAGCAGGATCAGGTGCTATACCAATAAAAGCCTCTATATACAATGTAGTTGAGACAGCATTTGCGACAACAATCGAGTCTCAAGGTATTAAAATTAAAACTATAGAACACTTACTTGCTGCTATTGGGGGCTTAGGTATAGATAATCTATTCATTACTGTAGAAGGCCCCGAAATACCAATACTTGATGGCAGCTCAACGATATTCTCAGGCATGTTACTTGAGGCAGGAATTATTAAACAAAATAGGTCTATCGAGTATTTAAAGATAAAACGACCTATCGTTTATGAAGATTATAACTCACGGATAATAGCCCTTCCCTATAATGGCTATTGTATCTCCTATTATATTAATTTCAATAATAAATTTCTTAGCCAGCAAGAACTTACCATTGAAATAACTGAAAAAAGCTTCATAACAGAGATTGCTCCTGCAAGGACCTTTGGTTTTTTAAAGGATGTGGAGACTTTAAGAAAAAATGGGCTTGCCAAAGGAGGATCTCTTGATAATGCTATAGTCATAGGCGATGAAGGCATCTTAAATCCAGAAGGGTTAAGATTTTCTGATGAGTTTGTTAGGCATAAAATACTTGACTCTATGGGAGATATACTTTTAGCGGGGCGACCTATAATCGGGCATATAATATTTGAAAAAGCTGGGCATACAGCGAACATCAATTTTTTAAGAAAACTTTTATCTTCAACTGAGCACTTCACAATTATAACTGACTCTCCTGTTTATGAAGCTGACAGTACAGTTTTAAACCTTATAAGTGTCAAATAAAAAAGGAATAAACTGAATGTGTGGTAAGCCAACAAATTCAGATATTCCTTTTCTCTTTGGTTTGTAAAACCGTTATTTTTTCTTTGTTGCTGTTTTTTTTGTAGTTGTTTTGGTAGCAGCCTTCTTTGATGAGGCTTTTTTAGTAGCCGCCATTTTTAACACCTCCTTTTTTAGTAGATTAGGGCTACTTTGTGTTATTAAGTTTTATCTTAATCTCCCAACAAGACTTATTTTCTTACTTTGTAAAATATTAATTAAATTCTTATCCGTCTTTTTCTTATTCTTAAATTCTACTTCATCAATGAAGGTGCAGTTTAATGACTTATTGAATTTTCTTTCTATATCCTGCAGTCCCATTAATACAGCCGGTGTTGCGTTACCTACAATGTAGAGATCAACTGTGCTTGTGTCTTCGTCCTCAACAAACTGACCATAAATGAAAGCTAATTTAATAGTATTAGCCTGAAATAAATTTTTTAGAGCACCTCTAAAACCTAAGGATTTTGATATTAAACTTTTCAACTCATCAAAAAGTGGTGAGTTGATATTTGCTTGAAAATACTTAAGATTTGCTATTTTTTCACTCTTCACTAAGTCCATTTCTTCTAACCTATCTAATTCTCTCTTAACCCCAGAAGGATTTTTCTTAAGAATATCTGACAACTGTCTAATATAGAATTTTTCATTAGGATTATTAAAAAGCAGTGATAGAACATCAGCTCTTGTAGATGAGGAAAAAAGAGTTTTCAGCATTTTTACCCCTAACTTCTAAATTTTAAACAATTATTTAAAAATTGTCAACAAAAAAATAAAAAAATTAAAAATAGATTTTAAAAATTAAGTAAAAAGAATTATAATTTAAATATAATAATTTTGAAAAATTATAAAAAATAAACAATTGTTGTTTTTTTATGTTTAATTATGGTATATGCGATAATTTCTGATGTACACTCTAACCTTGAAGCTCTGCAGGCTGTATTAGAGGATTTAAAGAAAAGAGCCATAAAAGAACTATATTTTCTTGGAGATGCTGTTGGTTATGGTCCTGATCCTGATGAATGTCTTAAGATTTTAGAGTCTGAGTGTTTAGTGCAGATAGCTGGAAATCATGACAAGGCTGTCTTAGGAGAGATAAGTACTAAAAATTTTAATTTATATGCAAGAAAAGCTATTGAATGGACACAAGAAAAAATAAATAGCCAGAGCTTATCTTTATTAAAGAAATATAATCTTTATCAAAGCATCTCTTCTAAGGACATTTTTTTAGTACATGCAACACCTAAAAATCCAGACCATTGGACATATCTTCAGACGTTGGCAGAAGCAGACGAAAACTTTAACTGTTTTAACCAGAAAATATGCTTTATAGGCCATACACATAGACCCTTTATAGTGGAGAAAAAACCATCAACCGAGTTAGTAGTTTATAACAAAAACATCATTGAACTATCTGAAGGATCACGATATATCGTAAATGTTGGTAGTATAGGACAGCCACGAGATGGTGATCCGAGGGCTTGCTACTGCATATATAATGATGGAATTATTGAGTTTCATCGTATTGCTTATGAGATAAAAATAACGCAAAAAAAAATGTTAGATTATTCTCTTCCAGATTATCTTATTGAACGCCTTTCCTATGGTTTATAAGATAAACTCTAAACTTTAATTACGATAGCTTCAACAGGACAGTTTTCAGCGGCAGCTTCACAACATCCAACATAATCACAAGCATCAGGATCTATCACTTGAGATTTGCCAGTTTCTTCGTTAAGATGAAAAACAGCTTGGCATATCTCTACACAGTTGCCACAACCTATGCATCTTTCTTCAAATACCATTATATCCATAGCTTAGAGCTCCTCAAGTATCATCGCTGCAAGCAGCGGAAACATAATCTCATGATGCCCTGTGAGGGCAAAATTTTGTCCTTTTCCTATCGTTGGTCTTCTTAGAACATTTTCACGAGGTCTATAGTGTTGAATGAAATCCATATTTACTGTTGTAAATTCTTCCACTTTATGTCCCAAGTTTCTTACAATTGTAAGAGCCTTTAAGAATACCTCGGGCATAATCACTGCAGAACCCAGATTTATATAAACTCCACCCTCTAAATCTGCCACTATTGAAGTGAAAGTCCTGAAATCCCTTAAAGTGCCTTCACCAATTGAGGCGCCATTAGCCTCAGGATGCATATGAATAATATCAGTCCCGATAGCAACATGCACAGTCATTGGAATTGATAACTTATGTCCTGATGCAAAAATACTATAGTCTTTAAAAGGAAAATCTGATCTGATAATAAACTCACCTATAGATTCACCAATCCCTTTACCATTAATTATACCTTCTTTAATAGCAAAATTAAGGTATTGACCCGTCTCTCTTGCCATCCCAAATTTTCCGGTTGTTAGCTCCTTTAGTACATCCTCTGAAGTTTCACCGATGTAAGATATCTCAAAATCATGAATAATACAGGCTCCATTAGTTGCTATAGCGGTTATTATACCTTTTTTCATAAGAGATATTATTAATGGTGAAAGACCAACTTTTATAGGATGAGCACCCATTCCAAGAATAACAGGTCTTTTATCTTTAAAAGCTTGGATGATCGCTTTTACAACTTTTTTTATATCAGAGGCTGCTAAAAAATCAGGCAGTATATGCAAAAAATCTTTAAATGTTGAACCTTTTTGATAATCCTTAGAAAACTTTATCGTTTTTGCTTTGTTTTGTCGCTCTTTTATTGAAAAAGTTTTAATTTTCTGGAAATCTAAAAGATTTACTTTCATACCTTTAAAATATCCTTTATTGTTAAAGATTCTGTTATCAACCTACTTAATAACTAAAACTTTAGCACCCCGTATTTTTCTATCCTTTAATTCTTGCAAAGCTTTATTAGCTTCTTCTAACTGATACTCTTGTACTTCAACCCTAAGATCTAAAACCTCAGCAATTCTTAAGAACTCTTTTATATCTTGCCTTGTAACATTGGCAACGCTTTTTATTTCTTTCTCTAGCCATATATGAGAGGGATAATCTATCTTTAAAAGTTCTTCTTTATCAAAATCCTCTTTACGAATAGCGTTAATAACCACCCTTCCACCCTCTTGAAGGTTTTTTAGGGCGTATACAACTGGTTTCCAAGCAGGGGTTGTATCTATTACAGAGTAAAGCTTCTGTGGTGGTTCATCTTCTATATCTCCTGTCCAATAAGCACCCAGCTCCTTAGCAAACTCTCTCTCCTTAGCTGAGCGTGCAAATACGAATATTTTTGATTGGGGATATAAAAACTTAGACAGTTGAATAACTAAATGAGCTGATGAACCAAAGCCAACAAGTCCAAGATTCTGACCGTTTAAATGATTACATAGCCTCAAAGAACGATACCCTATAGCACCTGCACAAAATAGAGGAGCTGCTTGAACATCGCTGAACTTCTCTGGTATAGCAAAAGCAAAACTTTCTTTAATTTTTACATATTCAGCATAACCACCATTGAAATCCTTACCTGTCGCCTTAAACTCTCTACAAAGATTTTCTTTCTCATTCCTACAAAAGATACACTTCCCACAGGAAGAATAAATCCAGCCTATACCAACCCTTTCTCCGATATGAAACTTTTTCACATCCTTTCCTTTTTGGATAACCCTGCCTATTATTTGATGTCCTAAAACAATCGGAAGATGAGCGACTTTTAATCTTCCTTCTATCTCATCAAGTTCAGTATGACATACACCACAAACTGAGATTTCTATTAAAATCTCATCTCTCTCAGGTATTGGCGTATTAAGATAAGTTAGCCTTAAAGGGTTTTGATTTATGCTAAAGGTTGATACCTTCTCTAAAACTAAAGCTCTCATCCTTTATGCCCAGAAATATATAATCATGGTTAATGTTTGCTTCTCATTGGTATAATTATATAACAAAAAAAGAGATTAAACACAGTATAGAAAAAAAGTGTTAATTTTGTTGATAAATACTCTATGAGAGGGATTCTTTATTGTGATGGGGCCTCCCGTGGGAACCCTGGCCATGCTGGCATAGGTGTGGTACTATTATTAGATGGTTATAAAAAAACCATATCTGAGTATATAGGTGTTACTACAAATAATGTAGCTGAGTACAAAGCTCTGCTTATAGGACTTCAAGAGGCAAAAAAAGAAGGAATAAAAGACATAGAGATAAATTTAGACTCAGAACTTATAGTTAAGCAAATTAGAGGGATTTATAAGATTAAAAGTCCTAACCTTAAAAGTCTCTATAATGAAGTCATAACATGCCTAGGGGAATTTAGAAAATTTTATATAAATCATATACCAAGAGCCTTAAATAAAGAAGCAGATAAACTTGCAAATGCTGCCTTAGATAAATACCATCAAGGTTAAGAAGCAATCTAAACTATTTTTATTAAAACCTTTCTACTTCTTGGTCCATCAAACTCACAAAAGAATATAGACTGCCAAGTCCCAACTATCAACTTAGAGTCTTCAAAAAAAACAAAAGCTGATACACCAATTAAAGAAGACTTAATATGGGCATCTGAGTTGCCTTCAAGATGTTGATAATCCCCAGAGGCAGGTATGAGTTTATTAAGAGTTGCCATTATATCTCTTCTTACCGAAAAATCTGCTCCTTCATTAATTGTTATAGCCGCAGTTGTATGAGGAACATAGAGATAACAGACACCACTTTTTATCCCTGATTCTTTTATAATGCGATTAATATCCTCTGTAATATCAATTAGTTCAGTTCTTGTTTTGCTCTTTATGCTTAAAGTTTTAATCATTTCCATACTCCTCTTTTAACTGTGAGATTGTTTTTTTTAAAAGTGGATGTACCTTCTCAGGGGCGATTTCTGAAAGAGGCAAAAGAACAAAATCTCTCTTATGAAGGTATGGGTGAGGAATTTTTAGATGATTAGCTTCAATAACCATGTCCTCATAAAAAAGTATGTCAAGATCAATCACTCGAGGTCCCCACTTAAAGGTCTCAACCCTTCCTAACTGATCTTCTATTTTTTTCAAGATTAACAAAAGCTCCTCAGGAGATAAAGTTGTTTCTGCCTCTATAGCAAGATTTATAAAATTGGGCTGGTCTTTTACTCCCCAAGGTTCGGTCTCATAGAAAGAAGAAGTCTTCGTTATTTTAATACCATTTTCCATCATAAGTTGAAGAGCTTTTCTACAGTTAGAGAATTTCTCACCTATGTTTGAACCTATTGCGATATGCACTATCATAAAAGCTAAAGAACTTTTCCAATTCTTTCAACGGCTTCACTTATTCTTTCAACAGATTGGGTAAGAGCAAATCTAATATACCCTTCACCAGCAGCACCAAAACCTACACCAGGGGTCCCCAATACAGCAGCATTTTGAAGCAAGTAGGATACAAAATTTGAAGAATCAAAACCACTTGGCACTTTTGCCCAAAGATAAAAACTTGCCTTAGGTTTATTTACAGAAAGACCAAGCTTCTTAAGACCTTCATACAAAATATCTCTTCGCTTTTGATAAATATTTCTTATTTCTAAAAGGATATGATCTTGAGTATTTAGGGCAGTTATGCCAGCTTCCTGAATAGCTTGAAAAATTCCAGAATCAAGGTTAGTCTTTATCTTGCCTAAACCAGCTATAACTTCTTTATTGCCTACAGCAAAACCTATTCTCCAGCCTGTCATGTTATAAGTTTTAGAAAGAGAATGAAATTCAATACCAACTTCTTTAGCCCCATCTACCTCTAAAAAACTACAAGGTTTCTCCTCATCAAAGTAAATTTCTGAATATGCAGCATCATGGCACACTATAACATTATGTTTTTCTGCAAACGCTACCACCTCTTTAAAAAAATCCTTACTTGCTATAGCAGAAGTCGGGTTATTAGGATAATTTATAAACATCAATTTTGTTCTTTTCAAAATATCTGCTGAGATTTTCTTCAAATCAGGTAAATATGAATTTTCTTCTATTAATGGCATAAAGAAAGGTTGCCCTCCAGCAAAAAGAGTTGCTACAGGATATACAGGATAGCCAGGTGAGGGGACCAAAACTACATCTTGTGGATTAACAAAAGCAAGAGGGATATGCCCTATACCCTCCTTAGAACCTATAAGGGATAATACCTCAGCTTTGGGATCAAGGTTAACATTGAATCTTCTTTTATACCAATGGGAAATGCTTTCTCTATACGAAAGCATCCCTTCGTATGAAGGATAACGATGATGTTCGGGCTTTAACGCAGCCTGCCTCAAAGACTCAACTATATGGGCTGGCGTAGGTAAATCTGGGTCACCTATACTTAAATCTATTAAATCCACACCTTTTGATATGGCTTCCTGTTTCATCTTATCAATAGCAGCAAACAAATAAGGGGGTAGATTTTTAACCCTTTCTGCCAATTCAATATCAATCACTTAACACCTCCAAATTAAATAATAGAACATAGAAAAATATTCTAAACCATACCAGAGTAAAAGTAAAGTTTTGTCCTTTCATCAACACTATTACTCTTATAGGAGGTTAACTTCCCTATACGTAATCAAAACAATTTCCAGTAATATAATAGTAAAGAAACAAGTTATTTTTCATAAAACAACAGCTTAATCTCTATTTATGGATTTAATTGTAATCAAGACAAACCAAATGCTTTGTTCTTTTGTTTCAAAATTAATTAATTTTTACTTTGTTTGAGTCTTTAACTAATCTATTGTTAGTTAATATGAATTTTGATTTTAAAGTAAAAATTGGTAGTTTAAAATCTTTTGTGTAAAAACTTTAAGTGAGAAAAAAAGAGGGTGTATTCTCCATTATGCTAAGCAGTAAAAAAA
>JAOAHE010000051.1 GCA_026415415.1 Thermodesulfovibrionales bacterium
GTAAGAGGGACTTCGGCTTTTTTGGAAAATGGAAACTTAATAAAGAAAGTTAAGTTTCCAATGGAAATATGTATCGTTTCTACTGTTTTATCATCTACTGTATCCTTTATTATTTATTTATTCATATACTTATTGGTATTGACTTACGAAGGAATATTTAACTACCAAACTGCTATGTTTATTTTTTTACCATTCGTTATTCAACTACTGCTTATATACGGCATCTCTTTGGGGTTAGGTAGTATAGCTGTCTTTTTTCGCGATATCACCCAGGTAATAGGGATGATATTAAATTTTTTCTTCTTTTTAACACCTATTGTCTATCCTGCAAGCGTAATACCAGAAAATGTTAGATGGCTTTACCATATAAACCCCTTTTATTTTTTAGTTGAAATATATAGAAATCTTTTGGTTAAGGGTATTTTTCCAGAACCAGCTCTTTTCATATACCCTACTATTTTCTCGTTAATTATTTTTATGGTTGGTTATTTTATTTTTTTTAAAACAAAGAAGGCTTTTGTGGACATTTTATAATGCAGAAGTTAGCTATTAGGACAAAGGGGCTTGTCAAGGAATATCATATTTATGAAAATCCTAAGGAGAGACTTAAAGAGTTATTTTTAAAAGTAAAAAAACACAGGGTTTTCAACGCCTTAGGACCAATTGATGTGCAAATACCCAAAGGTGAAACCCTTGGTTTGGTTGGGGAAAATGGTGCTGGTAAAAGCACCTTTCTTAAGATCATAGCTGGGGTGTTAGAGCCATCTCAAGGTGTAGTAGAGATAAATGGTAAGGTTTCCTCTATATTAGAGTTGGGAATTGGCTTTAACCCAGAGTTAAGTGGTAAAGAAAATGTTTTTCTAACTGGTGCCTTATATGGCTTGTCATCATCAGATATCGAGAAAAGAATCTCTAAGATTGAACGTTTCGCTGATATCGGTGAGTTTTTTTATATGCCTGTAAAAACTTATTCATCTGGCATGTATGTAAGACTTGCTTTTTCTCTTGCTGTTCATGTAGATGCTGATATTTTAGTAATTGATGAAGCCCTCTCTGTAGGAGACGGAGCCTTTGAGAAGAAATGTATAGATAAGATCTGGAGCTTAAAAAAGAAAGGAACAACAATTATCTTTTGTTCTCATTCCCTTTACACCGTGGCAAATTTTTGTGACAGAGTCATGTGGCTTAAAAATGGTAAAGTGGAATCAATTGGTGAGACAAATATAGTTATATCCCAATATGAAGATTATCTTAGGGAAAAACAGAGCTTAGAAAAAAATGGTGAAGTCTCCACCCAAATCTCTGAAGGGAAAGTAGCTTCGGTTAGAGATATAGAGCTTTCTTTTGATGGTGAATTTGTTGAAAATTCTATAGGATCTTTTTGTAAGCTCAATGTTTCAGTATCTTTTGATATCTATGAGGATGTTTCTGTTAGCATTGGTTTTGCCATTGACAGAACTGATAACCTTTGTTGCTATGCTATTGCTTTAAATAGTGTAGGGATTAAACCGTTTAGGGGGCCTTCTTCAGAAAAATTTAGTATAGTCTTTGATAGACTACCTCTTTTAAGTGGCACTTATAAAGTTGTCATTTTTTTGCTTGATGAGACCGGAATTTGTGTCTTTGATAGAAAAGAGTCTCAGGCCTTTAGAATTGTAACTGATAAAAAGGAATGGGGTGTGTGTCGGATACCTTTTAGATGGCACAGATAAATGTTATCTATAATTATTGTAAATTACAACAGCTCAGAGGTACTTAAAGAATGTTTTTCATCAATAAATAGGTTCTGTAATGATCAACCTATAGAGATACTGATTGTTGACAGTGGTTCTGAAGAATTGGATAAAGAAAAGCTCAAAGAAATTAGAGATAATAAAGTAAGAATAATTTTTGCTAATGAAAACATAGGCTATGCTAAGGCTGTAAATTTAGGCATTAAAAACTCACAAGGGCAGCATATATTAATATCCAACCCTGATGTTATTTATTTAAAAGAGAGCATTCAAAAAATGTCTGATGCTTTAAGACAAATCCCAAATTGTGGAGCGGTAGCGCCAAAGACTTGGTGGAACTACAACAGAGATTTTTTACTTCCTAAGAGTGAGATAATCACACCTTTTGGCAACTTATTGATTGATTTAGCGAGATCTTCAAGGGCTTTTTATGAAGCTTTCTTTAAAAGATGGGTAAAGAGAAACTTAGTTTTTTGGCTTACAGATAAACCACTTAAGCAAGAGATGCTTTCAGGTGCTTGTATAATGACAAAAAAGGAAGTTATTGAAAGTATTGGTGGATTTGATGAAGGCTTTTCTCTTTATTTTGAAGATACCGATTGGTCAATTAGAATGCTTAAATCAGGTTATGATCTATACTTAATTCCTGACTCTGAGGTAATCCATCTATACAACCAAAGCGCAAAAAAAGATAAGTCAGCAGCAGAGTATAAGTTTAATCTATCAATGCAAAAATATTTTATTAAACATTTTAGTTTTCAGAGTTCTTTAGTAAATTTTATGAAAAAACTCTTATCACAAAGACTAAAAGCCCCATCATCTATAAGATATGAAATAGACTTAGGCTTAATAAAAAAACCTCCTTTTTTTAAGTTTGAAAGCCGAGGAAGAAAACTATTATTATTGTCTCCTTTAGAGGTTCTTATACCTTCAGCGGGTGCTTTTATAGAAGATGACTCCTTTATGTTCCCCCCTGATTTATGGGATTGCTTAGGTGAAGGTAGATACTTTTTAAGATGTCTACTTCTTGACTCTTTGAGGTATTGTGGTTCATGGACATGGATTAAAGGTTGAGTTTTAAGATGAATGTAGAGATTAGAGAAGCTAAGGATACCGAAGAAAGCCAGATTAGAAAGCTTTTTTTTGAATGCTTTAACAAAGAGTTAAGCTATGATGAGTGGTTGTGGAAGTATAAAAAATCACCTTGGAAAAGCGCCTCTATAGTTGCATTAGATGGTGAAAATATCGTTGCCCATTATGGTGCTATCAAGACGATGTTCTATTATAAAGGTAAAACATTTACAGTATATCAACCCTGTGATGTAATGACTCACCCAAAATACAGAGCGAAATTTTTTTCTCATAAAGGTCTCATGGTAAAGACGGCTGAGTATTTTTTTAGTAATTATGAGATGGATTTTGCTTATGGCTTTCCTTCAGAAAGACATGCTTTATTGGGTACAAAAAAGCTCAACTACACTCCCTATAGACATGTCTCAGTTTTAAGCAAGGATCATAAAAAATGCAACTACAGCCGAAATATCCTATATAAAGTCTCTCAATCGTGGGAGGATATTAAAATCTCAGAAATAGCTAAATTATGGGATAATATTAAAGAGGAGCAAAAACTTACAATATTAAAGAAGAGTGATTATTTACTGTGGAGGTACAAAGAACATCCCACAAAGCAATACCTACCACTTGTTGTCAGAAGTCGTTTCACTAAAGCTTTAAAAGCTTTATGCATCTATAGGATTAATGATAATCAATTACTTGTATCTGATTGTTTATGTAAAGAAGAGCTTTTTTTGGTCTTATTAAGGATCCTTGAAAGCATTTTATTAGAAAAAAAGCTTAGTTCTCTAAGCATCTGGCTAAATCCAAGTGAAGAAACCTATTATAAATTATTAAAAAATGGGTATAATGAAAATAAAGGTGTTCCATTGTTGTTTAAGATATTAAATCAACGGCTTAGTCCCGAATTTCTTTTTGAAAATTACCGCTACACTATGGGCGACTATGATGCTGGGTAGCAAATTAAGTTTTAGGAGGACAAATTTATGGTTATTAGAAAATCTCTCTTTCTTAGAAAAGTAATTTTAAATTCTTTTGTAATCTCTTTATTAATATTTTTTCACTTTATCCTAACTGGAGCGTATGCTCAAGAGCCTTGGCAACAAAAAATTCCCAATTATCTTTTAAATGAAATTGCATCAGGAAAACCCCAAGAACTAATAATACTTTTTGATGACACCCCTATACAAAATGAACTTTCCTTTTATCGCTTCAATATTGGAGTATCAGAAGATACCCCTGAGATTCTTGAGATTAAAAGAGATAGACTTAAGACTTTAAAAGAGAATGTTTTAAGTAGAATGCCTTCAGAGGAGTTCACCCTCCAAAGAGACTATAGCCACTTACCTATGTCCTTTATTAAGATTAAAACTTTAAATAGCCTGATACAATTGCTTATACAGAGGGAGGTTTTAAGAGTATATCCTGATGAAAGATATAGACATTTTTTAAGTTCAAGCCTTCCTTTCATTAATCAACCACAAGTGGCAGCTTTAAACATGAAAGGTGCTGGCACTACAGTTGCTGTCCTCGATACAGGGTTAAACTATACCCGTCCCGAATTTGGCACTTGCACATCCCCTGCTCCTGGTAATTGTTCAGACACAAACCCTCCTCCTGCACCTCCTGGTTGTAAAGTTGCCTGTATGCGGGATTTTGCCCCTAATGATAACTCTCTTGATGACGATGGTCACGGTACTAATGTTTCAGCCATTGTAGTAGGAGTAGCCCCTGAGACAAAAATAGCCGCACTTGATGTATTTAGGACTGATGGATTTGCCTATTCTTCTGATATTATCTCGGCTATTAACTGGGCTATTGCTAATAAAAATGCCTATAATATCGTTGCTCTTAATATGAGTCTTGGCGGTGGTGGTTCAACAACGCCTTGCACCAATGATGTTTTTGCAACCCCCATTGCAAATGCAAGAAGTGCAGGTATTCTTTCTGCGGTAGCATCAGGAAATGATGGTTTTACAAATAGAATCTCATCACCAGCTTGCGTCCCTGCAGCCGTCTCTGTAGGTGCTGTATATGATGGAAATATTGGAAGTATTTCATACTCTACATGCTCAGACTTAACTACTTATGCTGACAAAGTTACTTGTTTTTCAAATAGTGCAACTTTCCTTACGATGCTTGCACCTGGTGCCTCAGTTACTGCTGGTGGATATACAATGTTTGGGACATCCCAGGCAACCCCTCATATAGCTGGATCCATAGCTGTTTTAAAAGGACAAAATGCCTTTCCTTCTGAGACCACTGATCAGATATTAAATAGAATGACAACCAATGGTGTTCAAGTAACTGACCATAGAAATAATATAACTAAGCCTCGTATTGACTTACTTGCTGCAGTTGGTGGCTCATGCACATACAGTATTAGTCCTACAAGTCAAACATTCCCTAAGGAAGGTGGTATAGGAACTGTAAATGTTATAACGAATAGTGATTGTAGTTGGACGGCTCAAAGCAATATCTCATGGATAACTATAACCTCTGGAAACGCCGGCTCTGGTAACGGAACCCTCTCTTATTCAGTGGCTTCAAACAGTGGTGGCTCACGGACAGGAACCTTAACAATTGCAGGAAAGACTTTCACAGTTAGCCAAGCTGGCTCCTCTGTCTTTTCTATCTCAGGCACGATAACGAGATCAGGAACCCCTCTTCCTGCAGTGACCGTTAACCTAACAGGTTCAACTACTGCCTCTACCACTACCGATGCAAATGGAAACTATTCATTTAACAACCTTGACAACGGCAACTATACTGTAACACCTGCTCTTTCAGGCTTTACTTTTACACCAGCAAACAGAGCCGTTACCATTAATAATGCCAACATAGTAGGCCAGAACTTTACAGCCAATGCTTCAAACTTTACTATTACAGGAACTATCACCTCAAGTGGAGCGCCCTTAGCTGGGGTAACCCTTACCCTTACAGGTACTGCTAGTAGGACAGCCGTAGCAAATAGTGCAGGGGTATATATTTTTGCAGGCTTAGGAGCTGGCAACTATACAGTAACGCCAACACTTTCAGGCTTTACCTTTACCCCTACAAGCAGGGCTGTCTCTATAAGGAGAGCTAATGTTACAGGGCAGAATTTTACAGCCACACCTACGGGTGGGGCCTTTTCAATTAGTGGGACGATAACATTAAGTGGAGGAGGTCCCCTTTCTGGTGTTACGGTAACCCTAAGTGGTGCAGCAAATGCAGTTACTACTACTAATGCATTGGGTGTATACACCTTTACCAACTTAGCAAACGGAAACTATACAGTAACGCCCGCACTTTCAGGTTTTACCTTTACACCTGCAAGTAGGAATGTAACTATTAACAATGCAAATGTAGCAGGGCAGGACTTTGTAGCCACAGCAACTGGTGGAGCCTTTAGCATCTCAGGTAGGATAGTAAATGTCTTAGGTAATGGGGTATCAGGTGTGACAGTTAATCTTACTGGCAATGCTACTTTAAGCACAACGACTAATGCAAATGGTGACTATATATTTATCAATCTTACAAATGGTAGCTACAGGGTTACACCTACAGCTACAGGTTTAACCTTTGCACCTACTTTTAGAGATGTAACTATTAATAATGCAAATGTAACAGGTCAAAATTTCACTGCTACAAGAACACGGTAAAAAATAAAAAAACTCCCTATAATTACTCTTACTAATTATAGGGAGTACAAACTACAAAAAAGGAGGCAAGAATGAAAAAACTATCTCTTTTAATCGGCGTTATTTTTATCTTAGTATCAACAATTAGTTTTGCTGAGATGGGCTCTAAAGAGCCATCGCTGCCAAAAGACTGGCGAAGCTTTATCCATGCAAAATCAATGGTGATTCCAGACAAAAGCCACGACCTCTATGGATTTCACCATATTTATGTAAACAAAACAGGTCTTGAAACTCTGAAGAAGGGAGGCAAATATCCTCAGGGCACTATATTTATTGGCGTTTTTTATGATGTAGTAACAGAAAAGGATAACTCAATTCACCAGGGCAAAAAACTCTTTTATGTATACATGAAAAAAGATAAAGCAGCAACCGAGACAGGCGGTTGGACCTATGCTGTATTTGATCCAAACGGCAAATATCTTAAGAAAGATGTAAAAACAGAGTGTTACGCATGTCATTCAACGGTAAAAGACTCAGATTATATATTTACAAAGTTTATAGAGTAAATAAATACCTTCAAAAAGGAGCAGTTATATGAGCTTAAAAACACTAATAATAATTTTAAGCTTCTTTATAACTATGAGCATAGTCTTTTCTGCTCAAGCTATTCACAAAATTATCCCTTCTGAATCAACCATTACCGAGCCTGGTGCAGATCCAGAAAAGCTCTTAGAGTATATAACAACATATTATCCTTACAGATTATGGTCTCTATGGCCTAATAAAGGGAAATTATATAAAGGAACTGAACCTCATGGGGCCCTGCTTACTACTTTCGTAAATGACACAGCCCTTGACTCAATAAAAAAGAAAAAGGGGATGCAAGATGGCTCAATAATAGTTAAAGAAAACTATACTGCTGATAAGAAATTTATCTCTCTTTCAATAATGTATAAGATTAAAGGATATAATCCTGAGGGAGGGGATTGGTTCTGGGCAAAGTATTCTCCTGATGGCAAGACAGAAGCATATGGAAAAGTTAAAGGTTGTATTGCTTGTCACTCACAGAAAAAAGACAATGATTTTATATTCATAAGCCCAGTGAAATAACTTAATTAAGATTTTAATTAAAGAAAAGCGGGTTTTTTCCACCAAAGACATAAAAAGATAAGATGATAAGAGGATAAATCTATGAAAGCATTGATCATAAGTGCAGATTATTTTGAAGACACTGAACTTCTCTTCCCCTATTACAGACTTAAAGAAGAAGAGATAGAAGTTGACATCGCATCTCTAAACAAAGGAAAGATAAAAGGAAAACATGGCTATGAGGTAGAAATAAATAAATCTATTGGAGAGATCAAACCAGCTTATTATGATATCCTTATACTACCAGGTGGAAAAGCTCCCGAGTTAATTAGAAAAGAAAAAGAAGTCCATGAGATAGCAAAACATTTCTTTGAAAAAAACAAACCAGTAGCAGCTATATGTCATGGACCCCAGATTCTTATCTCTGCTGGCTTATTAAAACAAAGACGTGCCACATGCTATAGAAGTGTCGTGCAAGAACTCAAAGCAGCTGGCGCTATTTACGAAGACAAAGAAGTCGTAGTTGATGGGAATCTCATTACTTCAAGACAACCATCAGACCTTCCAGCATTTCTTAAAGAGATAATGAATGCCTTAAAAAGGTCTAAATCATAGATTATTTTCCATTTAAAAAGTTCAATAATGAGGTGAATAATGAAAAAACCTATTACTTTCTCTTGCTTTTTTATTTATTATCAGCCCTGTAGCTTAGGCTCAATTAAATATGGATGGGCAAAAGGGACATTCAGGACACCAAATGATGGATATGTGTGTAGTTATGATGAGGGAAGGAATGTCAATGAGGCATATGATGGGACATGGAATAATGATGCGTGACATGATATATATATAATGACGGATATAATAAAAATTCAGGGGAAGATCTAAAGAGGTATCAGTAACGCTGAGAAAAAGGAGGCAGCTAAAGAACTCGAAAAGATGATTGAAAAGAATGAAAAAATGATGTCAGAAATGAGTATTATGCTAATAGGCAACAAGATGCCAATGACACCACCTTCTTGTTCTGAAAAAGACATAAAAATGGAAAATAGCCCTCTAAAAAATCCCTTAAAAGTGAACCGCATAAACATTAGATTTAAAATATGTCTATTTTTAAGCAATAGTCAATCTTATTTTAAGAATTTTACCTTTAAATAGGTTATTAAATCATGAAGATACTTTTGATTGAAGATGACAAAAATATATCCTCTTTTATAAAAAAGGGTCTTGAGGAAGAATACTATTCAGTAGATATTGCTGACAACAGTACTGAAGGATTCAATATGGCTATATCTTATGAATACGATATCATTATACTAGATATAATGCTTCCTGGTAAAATCGATGGTATTACCTTATGTAAAAAACTCAGAGAGACAGGTATCAAGATTCCTATACTTATGCTTACAGCCCTTGATACCATCGACAACAAAGTAGAAGGTTTAGAAAGCGGTGCTGATGATTATATGACAAAGCCCTTTGCTTTTGCTGAATTATTAGCACGAGTCAAGTCTTTAAGTAGAAGAAGTTATAATTTTGTCCATCAGTTAAGCATAGCTGATTTGAGTATGGATTTACTGTCAAGGCGAGTTTTCAGAGGTAACAAAGAGATAATCTTAAGCCCTAAGGAATTTTCTATACTTGAATATCTTCTGAAAAACAAAGAAAGGGTTTTATCTCGGACCCAGATAATAGAGAAGATTTGGGGATATAATTATTATCCTGAGACTAATATTGTAGATGTGCATATCAAATTTCTAAGAGATAAGATAGATAATGGGTTTGAGCCTAAACTAATTCATACAGTAAGAGGCTCGGGTTACATTCTTAAGGCTGAAAATGGTAAGCAAGCTTAGATTTAGGCTTTCTTTATATTGGACTTTAGCGACTATTGTGCTACTTTTAACTTTATCTTCAGTAATCTTAATCCAACACAAAAAAGACTTACTTAAAAGCATAGATAACAAGCTTATGGAGGAGGCAAAAAAAGCACTTAGTGATTTTGAAAGAACAAAAATAGTTAAAGATGTAGAACTAATTAGAAAAAAAGGAAATGAATACTTTTACATTATCAACAAAGGTAGTTCCTATACCATATCAGCTCTAAATGTAATAAGCTATGGTCTACCCTTTAATGAAATATTATTAGCTAAAGCCTTTACTGGTAAATTTGGATTTGAAACAGTTCAATTCAATAATGAAAAGCTAAGGGTTCTATACTTTCCATTAAACAGTGATAATGTAACTCGCCATTCGCTCTCTCTGTCGCCAGTAGATGAAGATGTTAAACGGCTTCAAAGTAATTTAATAATTTTTTTACCATTTGTGTCTTTTTTTTCGCTTACTATAGGTTGGCTAATTTCAAAGATAGCTGTATCTCCTATTAATAAAATTAGTGCTGCCACTGAAGAAATACTTAATGAAAATCCTAATAAGCGGATTAATTTAAAATTAAATGTAGAGGAATATAATAGGCTTATCTGTCAGTTAAATAAAATATTTGAAAGAGATCAAAAACTTTCAGAGACTCAGAAACTTTTTGCCTATAATGTATCCCATGAGATAAGATCACCTCTAACTTCTTTAAGAGGGAATATTGAGGTAGCCCTTCGCAAAAAGAGAGACGCTCAAGAGTATGAAGAAGTTCTAAAAAACTGCCTCTTTGATGTAATTCGTCTGTCTAAAATAACCGACAACTTACTCTTTCTTGCAAAAGCAGACAAAAATATTCTTCATTTAAGAAAACAACATATAGACATTAAAAAAATATTTATGACTGTAATTGAAAATCTCAGTGAGAAAATACAGACTAAAGAACTTAAGATAGTAGAAAGCTATCAGGGCAACCTTGAGCTATATTGTGACATTGATATGTTAGAGCAAGCTTTTACCAACATCATAGAAAATGCCATAAAATATTCACCCTCAGGCGGTGTTGTAACGATAAAAGCTTGGCAAGAGGAAAGTTTAATAAAAACTTCCATCACAGATACAGGAGTTGGAATACCCAAAAAAGATTTACCCTATATATTTGAAAGATTTTACAGAGCAAGGCAAGACAATACATTAAAAGATAATGGCATCGGTCTTGGGCTTGCCATTGCAAAATGGGTTATAGATTCCCATCAAGGCAATATCACAGTCAAAAGTGAACTAAACAAAGGCAGTGAGTTTCTAATTACCCTACCTAAAACTTTTCATTAAATTTTTTTAATCTTTTTTTAATAATCCTTTAATAATAAGCCTTTATAGTATTAGTATAAATATTAGAAATTAGGAGGAAAACCATGCTTAAAAAGAGGTTTCTGATACCTATTGTATCTATATTAGCAATTGGTATAATGGTATTCTTTGGAAGTGCTTTATCAAGCACATATCATGCAAACCTCATTTGGAAAGGACCTCAAACTTGCTTACAGTGCCATGAAGATAAAGCACGAGAGGTTCATAGCTCAGTTCATTATCAATGGCAAGGCGAAGCACCTTATGCACTTAATGGGCCGCCACTGCAGGGAAAACTTAAAACTGCTGTAAATAGTTACTGCATAAATATACTTGGAAATTGGAATGCCTGTAGTAATTGTCATATAGGTCTTGGAGCTAAGCCTGAAACAACTACTTCCATATCTCAACTACAAAATATTGATTGTCTTGTCTGCCACCAAAAAGACTACAGAAGAAAAAAGGTCAACGGGGTTTTTGTGCCTGATACAACTAATATGACCATCACAATGGATCAAGCAGTTAAAACAGTTCACAAACCGACCCGAGAAAATTGTCTGCAATGTCATGCTAAAGGTGGTGGCGGGGATAATTATAAAAGGGGTGATCTTGCCATCGCTCATGGCAACACCTCTGATAGGAATTTTGATGTGCATATGGCAAAAACTGGTGCTAACCTATCATGTCAATCATGCCACACTGTAAAAAACCATAAAATAGCAGGGAGAGGCTCTGATTTGAGACAAACAGACTTAAATGTTAAGATGAGTTGCTCAACATCTAACTGTCATCCAAAAATGCTTACCTCAAAGGGACACTCCTCCTCTGATATCAATAGACATATGAATAAAGTAGCTTGCCAGACTTGCCATATAAAGAGTTTTGCAAGAAATGCTACAGATACACCTGCAACAGAAGCCACAGAGATACATAGGGATTGGTTTAAGCCTCATCTTACACCTTCAGGAGCTATTCATCCTACACCTACTCTTCTTAATAATGTCAAACCAGTGTATAAGTTTTGGAATATGTATAGTTATGGCTATAGTCTTGGAGAAATAATCTCCATTGATCCTCTCACTGGAAAATACCCAACATCAAGGCCTGACGGCAGCATAAATGATCCACAGAGCAAGTTGTATCCTTTTAAATACAAAACAGCAAATCAACCAATAGCCACAAGAGTTAATAAATTAATACCCCTTGATACAAGCGTATATTTTGCTTCAGGAGACCCTCACGCGGCAACTAAGGCAGGACTCGTAAATATGGGCTATTCAGCTAATGAACCTTACACTTTTATTGAAACAGACACATTTCAACTAATAACCCATCAAGTTATGCCTAAGGAACAATCATTAAGCTGTAAAGATTGTCATGGATCAGCGGCAACTCAGATGAACCTAAAAAGTTTAGGTTATGTTATGAAAGGTTCTGCGTCCTCCATATGTAATCAATGTCATTCTTATAAAGACCCACTTAAGATGGATTATAAATCCCTTCACAATAAACATGTTAAAGATAAAAAGATTGATTGTTCTAAGTGCCATAATTTTAGTAGATTGACTACAGCTACTCAATAGAAACTTGATCCTAAAAGAAAAGGAGGGGAGATTAAATAAGATAGAAAATGCTCAGAAAAAATGTAATAACAAACACTGTCGCTATCATAAGGCGATTGGTAACCAAAGTTAATTTGTATGCTTAGCTGAGTTGCGAGGCAAACTGGGCAATAAAACCCTATACAGATTTAATATTTTAAGGGCAGCTAAAGCTGCCCTTAATTTTTTAAAGAACCAATAAAAATAATGGAAATGCTCAAAAAAATAAATTATGCAAAACTCACCTTAAAGATTTAAATAAGTTTCAATATTTGTAGTTTGCATCTTACCATCACAAGGAATCAAAGAGCTTTATTTAAAAAATAGTTATTTTTGATCACAGAATTTTTTTAATAAAGATTTTTTTCAGCTTACCTTCTCTAACCTCCCAACTAATATTTACTAAAATTATTACAAATACATGGTGCAGAGAAATGTTTATCTTAAATATGTTATTCAATCGTCTCTTTATCAAGAAAGGCAACGTAAAGACACCCCACCTAAACTCCCTTATCATAAAGGGGAGGCACTTTTATCCCTTCCTCTTAGCTTAAGAGAGGGTAATGGGGAGTTAGTCTTTGTAGAGAGAAAAACTCCCTCTCTTTAATATTTACTCCTTTTT
>JAOAHE010000052.1:0-263 GCA_026415415.1 Thermodesulfovibrionales bacterium
GTGAATACCTGCTATGCCACCTGCCTTTTCAATAGCTGAAACTATATCTTTCAGTAACCGCAAAATTTCCTCTGGATTAACGCTAAGGTAAGAAGAGCCTCCTATTGCAGATAATATAGGTTCATCTATGAATATAATCACCTCATCACAAAATTGTTTGAATATCTCTATTTGCCAACGAGCTTTTGCCTGAAGAATAAGTGAAGCAACCTCCCTGAGCTCATCATCAAAATAAATTAACCGACCATAAGGATCTTTTAAAG
>JAOAHE010000052.1:273-12141 GCA_026415415.1 Thermodesulfovibrionales bacterium
CCAAATTTTTTCCACTTAATAAGCTTCATAAAAGCATGTAAGCCTGCTGCATAATCTTCTGATATAGCTATCTTTGTCTTTTCATTATAAGATTCATAAAATCTATCAAGCTCATCACTGCCATCTCTGATAACCCATAAACTATTGTCTTGTTCATTCATCTTTACAAAAGGCATACCTTCTGAGAATTGAGTAATCATATATTCCCTAAAAGAGAGGTTAGGTAACTGAGGCCAAAAGGGGATATCAACACTTCTTAAGATCAGTTCACATGCATCGTAAGAATTTCTGTGAGGCAAACTTCCTATACCTGTTGTAGAAAAAGGTGGTATGATTTTCTTCATAAGATATTATAATTCTAACTCATAGGAATTACAAATCTTTTCTCAGTCCTGCACTTTGAAAGCTTCAGCATTAAAACAGACATATAACTCTGAGAGATTTTCTAAAGAACAAAAAAACCTTTTAAGGTTAAGCAATAAAGAAAGCCTTAGAAAAAGCTTTGATGCCCTGGTTGAGTGTTAGAAAATTATTTTATGTAAAGATATATTCAATCTACTAAAATCTACTTTGGCTATTGATAATACAGTAGTAACCACTCTGCTATGCAACAGGGTGTTGATGAGCCTTGTCTTTCTATATTGAAATGAAGGGTTAAGAGTACCCCTTTAGAGGTCTCCTCAATATTTTGCAATTTTATTTTAGCTCTTATTTTTGAGCCTACAATAACTGGAGATGGAAATCTTACCCTGTTTAAACCATAATTTATCCTCATTTTATATGGAATCTTTAACCTTAATACCTGTGACTCTAAGAAACTTAAAAGAGATAAAGTTAAAAAACCATGAGCAACTGTATTACCAAAAGGGGACTCATCTTTTGCTCTCTGAGAATCTACATGAATCCATTGATGATCCATGCTTACCTCAGC
This sequence comes from Thermodesulfovibrionales bacterium, assembly GCA_026415415.1. Taxonomy (GTDB): domain Bacteria; phylum Nitrospirota; class Thermodesulfovibrionia; order Thermodesulfovibrionales; family Dissulfurispiraceae; genus DYHD01. The sequence goes on from JAOAHE010000052.1 coordinate 1,205, forward strand.
AAATAAATCTATTCTATCTTGAGTAATCTCAAACCAATCACTTATACCAATCTCTTGTCCTACTAATGAAGTTAGTTCTTCATAGCTTGATATTTCTCTCATACGACATCACCTCTAAACTTATATTTTTGAGTTTTTATTATCAATATAAACCTACGCATTTTAACATTCATCAGGATCTGATGAAAAGTATTTTGGGTAAATAGATTAGACTTTTAAGTAAAAACTAATGCTGATAAACTTTTTTAACAATTTTTGTATTATCATCTTTATTAATTAATCCTTTAAGTCTTCCTCTGTTAATCCAAAAAAATGTCCTAACTCATGTAGTAAGGTTTCTCTTATCTGTGCTATAAGGTCTTCTTCATTTTTGCTTATTTCTTCTATATTTTTTTGAAAAATATAAATAACATCAGGAAAGCTGAAAGGACTAAAGAAAGAATTCTTCTCCTTGTAAGGTATACCAACAAAAAGACCTAACAGATCCCTTTTGTTTATACCCAACTCTCTTATCACTTCTTCAGAGGGATAATCCTCCACGATAATCGTTATATTATTTAACTCTACTAAAAATTTTGATGGCAACCTTAGTAAAACATCTTCAATTAGAGATTCAAAGTATTTTCTGCTAACTCTAAAAGCCATAACAGCACTTTTCAAAATAAAAAATTAGATACCAGACTAAGGAATAAAAATGTCTTTCAACTCATATACTTAGCATAAATATTTATAAAGGTAACGCAAATTAGCAACTTTAGATAGTTTCTTTCAAACTCTCTTTCTGAAGAGAGTAAAAGTATCTTTCTTCTATATATATATCAATCAATTTTAGGGATAATATAAGACATTTGATTTATTGATTATCTATTGAATATCTTAAAAGATAACCTTACTAATCACAAATCTTTGAAATAAAAATAATATATTAAACCTCTGATAAAATTTTATCAATCAAAAATATAAGGAGGACAAGCAAATGTTAGTTCTACTGGAGAATTGTAATCTGCTTGATACTGCTAATGGAATATTAAAAGAAGATTACCACATCCTCATTGAAGATAAAATAATAAAAGAAGTAAATGACAAACCTATTAATATTTCTGCTGAGTTAAAACTAAACCTCAAAGGCAAAACTGTCATGCCAGGACTCTGTGATGCCCATGTCCATATCACAGCTATTGAGGTAGACCTTACTAAGTTAAAGACATTACCCGTATCTTATATAACAGCTCGTTCAATAAAGATAGCAGAAGCTATGCTAAAACGTGGATTTACTACAGTAAGAGATGCAGGAGGTGCTGACTGGGGACTTGCAAAGATCTTTAATGAAGCAATCTTTGATGGTCCAAGACTTTTATTTTGCGGACATGCCCTTTCTCAAACCGGCGGACATGGTGATTTAAGGAACAGAGCAGATGATGTTATTGAAAGCATCTATCCTTCCTTAGGTTCCTTAGGCCGTATTTGTGATGGAGTCTCAGAGGTACGAAAGGCAGCCAGAGACGAGCTAAGAAAAGGCGCAACACATCTTAAAATCATGGCATCAGGGGGTGTTGCATCCCCAACTGACCCTGTTGAGGCGACCCAGTTTAGTATAGAAGAAATAAAAGCTATCGTTGAGGAAGCAGAAGCTGTCAACAGTTATGTTATGGCTCATGCTTATACATCAAAGGCTATAAAAAGAGCCTTAGACTGTGGGATAAGATCAATTGAACATGGCAATCTAATTGATGAAGACACCTTAGATTTTTTAATCTTAAAAAAAGCTTTTCTTGTGCCTACCTTGGCTACCTATGAGATGTTTAGTAAAAAAGAAAACGGTGTAGCCTTCACAGAAGACTTCTTAAAGAAAGCAGGGAACCTAAGAGAGAAATCTTTAACATCACTTGAGTTAGCTTATAAAAAAGGAGCAAAAATAGCTTTTGGGACTGACCTACTTGGATACTTTCATAAATATCAATCTATTGAATTTGAATTAAGAAGACAAATAATGAAACCAGCTGATATAATTCGTTCAGCTACCACTGTTTGTGCTGAATTATTTAAAATGGAAAATTATATTGGTGAGATTAAACCTCAGGCATATGCAGATCTCTTAGTAATAACTGGTAACCCCTTAGAAGATATAACCCTATTACAGATCGAGAAGAATCATATTAAAGCTATAATGAAAGAAGGGAAATTTATTGTTAATAATCTATAATCATGTTTGCTCAAGTAGCTTTTCCGCTAAACCTAAAGTCTCTTACTTATCGCCTTCCTGAAGGCACATCAGATAACCTTATTGGTAGAGTAGTAAAGGCTCCTCTTGGCAACAAAATTTTATATGGTGTAATTTGTTATATTAGCGAAACTCCTTATCTAAACGAAGAAGTAATAGATACACCAATAAACACTTCTAAAATTAAGGAAATTATCTCAATCCATGACTATTGTATGCCTTTAAATACTCTTAATTTTTTAAAATGGCTTTCAAGTTACTATATCTCCTCTTTTGGGCTGTCCATATCAACCTATCCCCTAGAAGATATTCTTGAAATTATTGAAAAATTTGGGCTACCAAGCACAGGCAAAATAGCTACAAAAACATCCATGCCTTTAGAGAAAAAAAACTTTTCTAATAATATAAATGATGAAGTAAGCCAACTAATTCACTCAATAGAGAAAAGAAACTATAAAACATTTCTTTTTCATTCTCCTTCTATAAATTCACAAAAAAAATTATTGAAAGAGCTGTTTCAAAGATCGCAATCTCTAATATCAGGCTCTATTGTCTTAGTTCCTGAAATCAATGAAATATCAGAGACTTATAACATCTTAAAAGAAATTGCTGGCGGTAGAGTTTGCTGCCTATTTAGCAAACAAAGTAAGAAAAAAAGATTAGAAACATTAAAAGGGGTCCTTTGGGGTGAGCATGATATAGTAGTTGGGACTCGTTCAGCTCTGTTTGCTCCTTTAAAAGAAATATCCTTAATAATCGTATTAAATGAACAAAACTTCTCATACAAAGCTGAGGAAGGTCTTAGATATAACGGCAAGGATGCTGCTGTAATGAGAGGCTTCTTAGAGAAATCTACCGTTTTACTAACATCACTTTGTCCCTCTGTTGAGTCTTATTACAATGTATTGAGAAAAAAATATTTCCCTCTAAATATACCTGCAAACTTTAAGTCCAAAAAACCCAATATAGAAATAATACATATGGGGAGAGCTTCTCAGATGGAAATCTCAATATCAAAGAAAATTTTAACAAGTATAAAAAAATATATCCAACTTAACGAAAAATTTTTGTTTATTATCAACAAAATGGGCTTTTCTCTAATTGTATGCAACGATTGTGGTTTTCTGCTTAGGTGTAGCAAATGTGATAGCCCTTTAACCTTTTCAAAAAGAGAAAACCTTCTTAGCTGCAACAAATGCGGTTTATATAGACAGACACCAACTGATTGTGATAACTGCAAAGGGGCAAACTTGAAGACTTTTGGGGTAGGCATAGAGAGGGTATACCAAGATTTAACCTCCTTTTTTGGTAAAGATGCTGTTTACATCCCAAAAGATGAAAAAAAACTTCCAATTACCGACCTTTTTGCCCAATGTATTGTAGGGAATCTTAAGGAAAGAAAAAAATTTTCAGAAGCTTTCTTCAAAGCGATTATTTTTTCAAATATAGATAGTTACCTATTTGACTGTAGTTTCAGAGCTGATGAAAGACTTTTCCAAGATGTAACTTATATCAAAGAGTTGGTTAAACCTGACGGTTGCATATATTTACAAACAAGAAATGCTAATCATAAAATCCTTAATTTTTTAAAAAAATACGACCTTCTTGGTTTCTATAACTATGAGCTTGCAATAAGAAGAGAGGCAGACCTTCCTCCTTTTGCAAGGCTAATACTTTTTGATATATTTTCAAAAAAAGAAATCCCAAATATAAAAGAAAAATTAAATCTCACCGTAAATAGAATAAAGACTGAGGAGACAAAAATCTTAGGACCATTAGAGCTTAAGAATAGTAACTATAAGACTTACTTAAGACTTTTAATTAAATCTAAAAATTTAAAACAACTACAAAACTTAGCTTTCAGTTTGAAAGAAAAAATTAGCACCATCAAAGGCTTACAACTTAAGATAGATGTAGACCCTATAATGTTTTAAGCATCAAACAACTGCTTGGCAAAAAAGAGGTGGTTTCTTGCTCTTTAGGATTTTTCTTGCTATTCCTATATCTCTTTCTATTTGTTCTTTTAAAGCGTCTATGTTAGAGTATCTTTTTTCATCTCTTATTCTTTCTATAAAGTGAAGATAAAGCTCTTTACCAACAATATTTTTATCAAAATCAAATAGATGAACCTCTATCCTTTTGTCAAAAATATCACCAAAAGTAGGATTATTTCCTATATTAAGAACTCCTTCAAGTTCAAGCCATTGGTATTTATCGTTCACATTTACCAAGTTCTTTTCGTTTATGTGACAATCCTTTAGACTAACTCTTACAGCATATACGCCGTCCTTAGGGATTATCTCATTCATTGTCTGTAAATTTGCGGTAGGAACATTAAGTAAGGTTGTACCTCTACCACTTCCTTTAACTACAGTTCCTTTTATATGATAAGCACGACCTAAAAGAACTGAGGCTTCAGAAACCTTGCCCCTTTGTATTAATGTTCTAAGTCGAGAGCTACTAACTATATTGCTATTTATCTTGGCATACCTGACAACAGTAAAACCAAAACCATACTTCTTTGCTCTGCGTCTCAACAACATCGTATTACCTTTTTTTCTTTTTCCAAAGGAGAAATTGTGTCCAACGACTAACCACTTTATCTGAAGTTTATCTATAAGTATATTCTTAATAAAATCATCAGGTTCTGTCTGAGAGAATTTTCTATCAAAAGGTATAACTATTAGAGCTTTTAACCCTAAAGCTGATAACAGCTTAACTTTATCATCAAGAAGGGTTAACATCTTTAGTCCCCTCTCCGGCGTTAATACCTTAACAGGGTGAGGGTCAAAGGATATTGCTATAGGTGTACCGTTTATCTCCTTAGCCTTTAAGATGGCCCTTTGAAATATCTTACGATGTCCAATATGGACTCCGTCAAAATTTCCAATTGTAGCCACAGGACGAGTTAACTCAAAGGATTCATCTAAGTTACTTATAATCTTCATCCTTTCTCCACAAAACTATTAGTTATTTTTTCTTCTTAAAAATTTGAATGATTTAATGAACTGGAGAGATTTAATTGTTTCTGTTAATTTTATTTAAAATGGTTAGTTTTTGGTATATATCCATTACCTGTTCTCTTGTATAGTCATAGGTTTTACTGTTATCCACTGAGTAATCAGACTTATCAACTTTCATCTTAATAGGAAACTGATTATTAAGTCTAAGCCTTGCCTCATCTTCACTTATCCCCTTTTCTCTTAACCTCTGTATTGCTTGTTCTAAGGAAGTATAGACAGTTATTATTATATCAAATCTATTTTGATAACCTCTTTCAAATATAAGAGGGGCTTCTATTACTACAATACTACTATCACTTAAAGTTTTTATCCTTTCATCAATTAATTTGAAAATCTTAGGATGTAATATGTCCTCAAGGCGAATTCTAAAAGTGGGGTCTGAAAACACAATATTGGCTAAAAGTTTTTTATCAACAATACCCCCTTTCACCACTTCTTCACCGAAAGTCTCTTTAATCTGATGAATTATTTCTTGCTGATTTAGTAAATCAGCTACAATCTCATCTGTATCAATCGTAATAGCACCAAGTTCTCTAAATATCTTTGCTACAGTGCTTTTTCCCATACCATAATTCCCCGTTAGACCAACAACTACCATCTAATTTATCATCCTTTCAGCTTTCTTTTTTAGAAAATATAACTTCTCTTTAGCCTCCTCAGGGGTTAATACCTCTAAGTCAAGTTTAAGTAGATCCTCTTTTAAAGAGGTTTCTTCAGGAAAAAGGCTAAGCTGTGATTGGGAAGTGGAACCTTTAAATCTGTTGTCTTCAAATCTTTTTAATATCATCTTAGCCCTATTAATAACCACTTGTGGTATACCTGCTAAACGGGCAACTTGGATACCATAGCTTTTATCGGTTGAACCCCTTTCAATCTTTCTTAGAAAGATAATCTCATCGCCCCATTCTTTAACTACAGCGTTATAGTTTTTTGTTCCCTCTACTGTAAATACTATATCTGCCAGTTCATGGTAGTGAGTAGCAAAAAGTGTTCTACATTTTATCTCAGAGGCTAAAAACTCAGCTACTGCCCAGGCAATGCTTACCCCGTCAAATGTACTTGTACCTCTGCCAACCTCATCAAGTATGACTAAACTATTGTCAGTTGCATTATTTAAAATATTTGCCACTTCTGCCATTTCAACCATAAATGTGCTTTGACCTTTGCCAATGAAATCAACGGCACCTATTCTTGTAAAAATCCTATCTACAACCCCTATTTCTGCTCTTTTTGCTGGAACAAAAGAACCTATCTGAGCAAGCAAAACAATTAAGGCTACCTGCCTCATATAGGTTGATTTGCCTGCCATATTTGGTCCAGTAATTATCAAAAGTCTATTGTCTTGGAGATCAAGATAAGTATCATTTGGTATAAATCTATCTACTAAATGAGTTAAATTTTCTTTGGAGATTAACCTTTCCAAAACAGGGTGTCTACCATTGGTGATATTAATTACTCCATCTTCCCTTAAAAAAGGCTTTACATAATCATATTTTTTGGCTACAGAAGCTAAACTGTATAAAAAATCTACAACTGCAATAGCCTTTGAAGCTCTAAGAAGAGCCTCACTGTAATGTTTTACCTCATCAAGTAAGTTATTAAAAAACTCTATTTCTAAGGAAATAAGATTTGACTCTGCTTGCAGAATCTTTGCCTCATACTCCTTTAACTCTTCAGTAATAAATCTTTCTGCATTGACAAGGGTCTGCTTTCTTATATAATGAGGGGGGACAAGATCAATATTTGTTTTAGTAACTTCAATATAGTATCCAAAAACTCTGTTATAACCTATCTTAAGAGATTGAATTGATGTCTTCTGTCTTTCTTGAGCCTCAAGCTTAGAGATGAAATCCTTCGCCGACGAAGATATCTCCCTTAATTCATCAACCCTCTGATTAAAACCACTTCTAATGATACCTCCATCAGAAACGCTAATAGGCGGGCTATCAACTAAGGTATTAGATATTAAATTTACAATATAATCAAAATCCTCTATTTCTTTGCTAAGTTCACTTAAATAAGTTTTTTCCTCTGATGAGATTATCTCTTTAATCTTAGGCAATGTCTGTAAAGAACCTTTCAAAGCCTGTAGGTCGCGAGGTGTTGCAGTTGCATAAAGGATTTTCATAGTAAGTCTTTCAATATCTTGAATGTCTTTCAAACCCGCTTTTAGATTCTCTCTAATATTAAAATTCTCAAAAAGAAATTCTACCGCTTCATTTCTTCTACATATCTCGCTGATATCTGTAAGAGGATTAAGCAAAGCCCTTCGTAAATATCTTCCTCCCATTGGAGTCAAGGTATTATCCAATACCCAAAGTAACGATCCTTCGGATGTTTTATCTTTTAAGTTTTCAATAATCTCTAAATTTTTTAGGGAAGTAGAATCAATTAGCATTAAAGAGGTTGGGTTAAAAACCTGAATCTTTTGGAAAGAAACAACTCTTTGAGTCTCTAAAAGATAACTCAACAAAGCTCCAGCAGATGATATAGCGATTTCCATATTTTCACAACCAAAACCACTTAAAGTAGTTACACCAAAATACTTAAGGACTGTTTTGTAAGCCTCAGAGTATTCATAATACATATCATCAATAAAAGTCACATAGTAACCTTCAAAAGAACTCTGAAAATATAAATCTGAACGTCTGCTCTCAGGACACAGTACTTCTTTTGGATTAAACCTTGCTATCTCATTTTCAATAGATCCTTCAGTCTCGAAAATGAAAAACTCACCGGTTGAGATGTCAGCTGCTGCAATACCAATTTTCTTGGCTTTTTTGAAAAAACTTAGCACAAAAGAGTTTTCTTTTGGATTTTCAGGATTATAAGTGCCAGGAGTTATAACTCTCACAACTTCCCTATGAACTATCCCTTTAGCATGTTTTGGCTCTTCCAACTGCTCGCAAATAGCTACTTTATATCCTTCTTTAATGAGCCTAGAGATATAGGAGTCTGCGGAAAAATACGGTATCCCACACATAGGGATAGGGGACTCTGTATCTTTGTTCCTTGTAGTAAGAGTAATCTGCAATATTTTTGATGCTATCTTAGCATCTTCATCAAACATCTCATAAAAATCTCCTAAACGGAAAAACAAGATAGCGTCTTTAAATCTTTCTTTGATACTAAAGTACTGTTTCATTAAAGGTGTATACTCAGGCATAGGTTTTTAAAAAGGATTTAAAAAAATAATTGCTTATTATGATAAATTACTGTATCTTTGCTTAGCCAGATCCAATATAGTCAGCTATTTTCTGATCCAAATACCTTCGTCTTTTTGAATCCACCAATTTGGAAGGGATTTTTCTCTCCAGCTGTTTGCAAAAATTCTTTGTATCTCTGGCACCATCTCTTTGCCAAATTTGTTAGCCCTTGCTATTTCTTCATAAAGATTATTTCTATCCCTATTTTCCTGCTCAATAAGGCGATTTAGTTCAGCTTTTTGTTTTAAAGTTAGACTTGATGTATCACGTATCTCTAATAGTCCTTTGTTGTTTTCTCCTATGGCACCTATCTCGTAGTATTGTTTAAGGGATACAAATCTCTGTTTCAGCGACTCCTTCAAAGCTCTAATAGCGGGTGTAGAGACCTCTATATCAAGTTGGGCATAAGCAGTTGATACAAAAGCTATTGATGAAACTCTTAAGTCTTTACGTATATTGCTCTCTTTATCAGATTTTTTTTCTTTGATTTTCTCAAAGTTTTTTTCTAATCCCCTTACATCCTCAACAATAGCATCTGCAGCCCTTTGAACTGCTGCTGCAGGAAAATAGATATTTACTGTAACACAGGAAAAGAGTAAAAAAAGAGAAAAAACAAACAAAAACAAATTTTTAATTTTCATAGCAAACTCCTAAGTTTTATTTTTTTCATTTCCTAAATAGTCTTTATAAAACTTTTCCATACAATTTGGGCAGATACTATGGCTAAATAGAGCATCTGAGTGCTCAGTTATGAACTTCTCCAACTGATTCCAGTACCCTCGGTCATCCCTGATTTGTTTACAATGCATACAGATAGGGATAATTCCTGATAGAGTTTTAATCTTTGAGTTAGCTTCCTCTAATTTACGATTTTTGTCCAATAAAGTTTTTTCATAATCACTTTTCTTCACTAAGTAAAAAATTAATAAAGCAATAGAAAGAATGCTCAATACCACAATTAGAGATAAGGTTATTATGATAGTTTTCTCTGTTTCTTTAATTTTCCTTTCGGTAGCAAGCTTCTCTGTAACATCAAAGATAATAGAAAAAAGCAAAGGGGTGTTCCTCAATGTAATAGGGTAAGAATATACTTCAACATCTCTTATACTTCCGTCTGCTAAACGGTGTCTGAATTTAAAAAAATTCTTTTTATATTCCTTTGCTTTCTGCATCTCTTGCTTAACCTCTTCTTCAGTAAGAGTATTTATCTCCTGAATTTTCTTTCCTATTAATTTAGGATAGCCATAAAAAGCCTTAGCATGTTCATTAGCATCCATTATCATTCCTGTCTTAGGATCTATTATTAACATTACAGTTCCATGGTTTTTAAACAAATCATAACCAAAGAAACTCTCCACAACTGTCTCTTTCCACCTCTTAGCAAGCTCTTCAGTTGTGAAGTTTATTATTAAGGAATCTTTAGGTAGTGCATTCTTAGGGATTGAGTGTAGCTGAAGAGCCTCTGCATTAAAGATATACTTATTAGGGCTATTCATCATGATAGGTATTTGATCAGCCTTTTTTCCATTTAAAATCTCTATAGCCATTTTTGCAGCATAACTACCTTGTAAAAAAGAATAAACGACCTTCCCACCAATTACGTTAAATTTTATTAGATGGTCATTTACAGCAAAGATCTTTGCATCTGTTTTTTCCGATATAATTTTAATTATTTCATCTGACTCAAAATGTTTTCCCGATGGTGTCTGCAAATAAGAAAGATACAGCAATAAATCATTAGGTCCAAAAGCCTTTAGTTCACTTATTAAATCTTCAAATTCTAAACCAGTAAGATAGACTATTTTTAGATTAATCTTCATCTTTGAGATTGCTTCCCTAAAAGCATTGAGGTTTCTCTCTTCAGCAAGCCGTGAGCCACCTATAACTCCTAATTTAGAAGCGTTTTTGCCCAAAGAAATAGCTAACTGAACTGTCTCTTTAATTGATTTTGTCTCGTTTATTCCGGTTATATTTTTATATCCTTGGAGATAATCCTTTTTAAAATCATTAACACCACAAAAAACTATAGGTGTATCTTTAAAAAACCTATCTCTCCTTGACAGCAAAAAGAAAAAGGCATCATCATCAACTGAGATAATTACATCAAATTTAAAATTTTTGCTCGTGTACTTTTTAATAAAAAGGCTTTCAAGCTTCTCTAAATAACTCTCCTCATTTTTATTTCTGATTAGATCCATATATTCTGTATAAATATCTAAGTTACTAACTTTATTTAGTTGCTCAGATAACCCCTTTTGGATACCATCTGACCACGGATACCCTATATGATAGGAGTGAAGTATAAGTATCTTCTTTTTTTTATCATCTTGGGCTTCAGAAAAAAAGGGCATAAAGAATAAATAAACTGATTGAAGCAAAAAATAAACTATGAATACTTTTTTCATAACACTATATTTTACTATATCACAGTAAATATAGAAATTAATTCTATACTCCCCAAATTTGCCGATAGGCAACTCTCAAAAA
>JAOAHE010000053.1 GCA_026415415.1 Thermodesulfovibrionales bacterium
TAATACGTTGAGCTTACCAGTACTAATAGACCGTGAGCCTTGACTACTTTACCCTTACTTGAAAAAGATATTTAAAAAAGTTGTTTTTTTATAATATTTTATGGTATTATAAAGAATACTCGGTGGTTATACCGGAGGGGGCACACCCGTAACCATTCCGAACACGGAAGTAAAGTCCTCCAGGGCCGATGATACTTTGACCGCGAGGTCATGGGAAAGTAGGACGCCGCCGGGTTGTGTTAGCCCCGTTACATTTAACGGGGTTTTTTTATGGTTTTTTTCAAAAGAGAATCAATATTATTTATTTTTTCAGAAATATGCTAACTAAGATATATAGATAAATTTTTCAATCAATCCAGGCCGTTTTTTTAAGTATTTAAGAAAATAAATTATTGCCTTTAACCCCTATCCTTATCACACCTCATTTAATTTGCTATACATTTTTTAGATAAGGAAAATTCTTTAAGCTATTATATCAATTGAGTAATTAGAGATTAATTTTTTATTTTATCAAAGAGTAATTTTTGTTTATTTTATTTTATGTGATTTTTTTGCTATACTTTTTATTGTATATTCTACTCTTAGCTAATAAATTGGCATAATTTAACTTTCTGGAGGTCGTTGTTGCTAAAACTAAAAGATGGAATAGTTGAGCTTTATAAGAAGGTTGCAACATCATTACCAAGCGATATAGAGGCAACTTTAAAGGATATTCTTTTAAATGAAAAAGATGTAGAGCTAAAAGCAAGGATAGAAGGCATATTGACTAAAATAAGAGATTCCAGAAAGAACTCTACGCCTATTTGTGAGGATTCAGGAATTCCTGTTTTTTATGTTAAGGTGCCAATAGGATTAAGTTACCAGATAATTTTAGAAACTATAGTTGAAGCAACTAGAATTGCAACTGAAAAAATTCCTTTAAGACCAAATGCAGTTGATAGCTTCTCTGGTATTAATAGTGGTGACAATACGGGAAGTTATTTCCCTCTTGTATATATAGAAGAGACAAAATCAAATGTCTTTACTATTGATCTAATGTTGAGATGCGCAAAATGTGAAAAATTAAGTATTTTTTATAGCTTGCCAACTGAGGTTTCTATGGATAAAGGGAGCGAACTTGCTAATAGAGATCTTGATGGTATAGTTAAGTGTCTAATAGATGCAGTTTTGAAAGTTAAGATAGATGATTGCTCACCTTTTATAATTGGAGTTGCAATTGGTGGTTTAAGAGACCAGGTTTCTTTTTTATCTAAAAGACAATTACTTAGAAGGTTATCAGTAAAAGCTACATTAGATAGTATTGCTAAGTTTGAACAAAATGCTTTAAGAAGAATAAATGATATAATCTGCAAGAAAAAAATTAGAGTTATCGGTGTCAATATTGATTTTGCTCACCATCACCCTGATAACTATTTTGTTGATATTTCCTTTGCGTGCTGGGCAAACAGAAAAGCGAGATTAATTTGGTGAGTTAAAGTGAATATCTTTATTTAGGGATTTTAATTTTTTTACCACTATTAAAATTTCATGTTCCCACATACTACTTAGCATACGTTATGTCAATTAAGATTAAAAAGTTATTGAGTGACTTGCAGGACTATTATATCCTCTCTTTCAAAGGCTTAATTGGCATATTCAGAAAACCTTTTTATTCAAAAGATGTTTTAGATCAGATGGACTATGCAGGTGCTGGTTCTTTTTTAATTGTGATGATAGTATCTTTGTTTATTGGAATGGCTTTATCATTACAACTTTCTGCTGAACTTGCTTCCTTAGGGTTAAAAATGTATACAGGTAAAGTAGTTGGAATTTCAATAATAAGAGAGGTAGGGCCTGTGACAGCAGCATTAGTTTATTGTGGAAGGGTAGGTGCTGGAATGGCTTCAGAGTTAGGCTCAATGATAATTGGCCACCAGGTTGATTCTTTAAGGGTATTTGGAGTTGATCCTATAAAAAAATTGGTTACACCTCGAATTTTAAGTTCAATTGTAATGTTACCAGCACTTACTATTATTGGAGATGCAGTTGCTCTTCTTGGTGGGTATTACATTGCTGTATTTGTTAGCCATCAGAGTGGTTATGTTTATTGGAGCTCAATAAGAGATATCCTTGATTTTGAAAATGTTTTCTCTGGATCTATTAAACCATTTATGTTTGGTTTTTTAATATCTTCTATAAGCTGTTATATGGGTCTTACTACTAAAGGTGGTGCTAAGGGATTAAGAAAGTCAACAACTAATGCCGTGGTTTTTTCTATAATTATGATTATTATCTCTGATTTCATGTTAACAAGAATTTTACTTTATTTGCTTGGTTTTTCTTTATGATAGTTTTTGAAAAAGTTAGTTTTTCCTATAGTGAGAATTTAATATTAAATAATATAAGCTTTAAAATAGGTGAAGGCGAGAAGGTAGCTATTCTTGGTGGAAGTGGAGGAGGTAAAACTACTATTTTGAAGCTCATAGTAGGGTTATTAAAACCTGATTCTGGAAGAATAATAATTGATGGGGTTGATATTACTGATTTAGAAGAAGACGAACTTATGGAGGTACGTAGGAAGTTTAGCATAGTTTTTCAAGATGGCGCTCTCTTTGATTCTTTGAATGTTAAGGAAAATGTTGCTTTTTGTTTAAGAGAGTACACAAACATGACTGAGAAAGAGATAGATGAAAAAGTTGATGAACTTTTAACTATCGTAGGTGTTGAACATGCAAAGTATTATATGACTGATGAACTCAGCGGTGGTATGCACAGAAGAGTAGCGATAGCTCGATCTTTGGCTGTCAGTAAACCAAAGATGTTTTTATATGATGAAGCTACAACTGGCTTGGATCCGGTCAATGCTCTTAATATATGTAATTTGATTAATGAATTAAGTAAAAATGGCACAGGGCATATTATAGTTACTCATAGAGTTATTGATGCTCTGAGGGTTGCTGATCGGTTTATTTTTTTAAAGGATGGGCAAATTGTTTTGGATGGTGATAGATCGATTCTTTTAAGCTCAAATATTTCAGATGTTATGATTTTCTTGAGCGAACTTAAGCAAATTAGTTGATTTAGGATAGGAGGCTTCAGTAAATGTTTGATATGAAGAAGCAGATAAAGTTAGCAAAATTAAAGGTTGGTATAGTTATCACTATTGCTCTTTTAATATTGTTTTTTACCGTCTTTTTTGCTGGAGGTATTGAAGAGCTTTTCTCCCCTAAGGTAGAGATCAAGGCAAATATTAGAGATGTTAAAGGACTTAGGAATGGCTCTCCTGTTTGGTTTTCGGGAATTGAGGTTGGATCCGTGAAAAATATGAAGCTTCATGAAGAGTATGGTACACTTGTCACTTTATCAATTAGAGAGGACCTTTTAGGTTTTATTAAGAAAGACTCAAAGGTAGTTGTACAAACAATGGGTCTTCTTGGTGACAAGTATGTTGAAATAACAACAGGTTCACCTAAAGCAGAGCCTATAAAAAAGGGAGATATCTTAGAGGGTAGACCTCAATTAGAGATTAAAGATATTGTTGATGCCAGCGCTAATTCTATTAGCAAATTAACTGATTTTATTGAGAAGCTTGATAGATTTATAATAAAAGTAGAAACGGGTGAAGGAACGATTGGAAAATTAATTTCAGATCCCTCTTTATATAGAAATTTAAATGATGCCACAAAACATCTGTCCAGAATCTTAACTAAGATTAATGACTCAGATGGAACTCTTACAAAACTTTTAAAAGACCCAAGTTTATACGATAATATAGTATCAGTAAGTGAAAAATTGGATAGTTTTGCTTCTAACTTAGAAGAAGGAAAAGGAACTATTGGGAAATTAGTCAATGATTCGAGTTTATATGACAACTTGAATGATTTGACTTTGAAAATTTCAAAGATTTCAGATGAGATCTATGAAGGAAAGGGTACTACAGCGGTATTGCTAAAAGATAAAGAGTTAGCTGAAGAATTGAAAAAATCTATTAGCAATCTAAAAGCAGTTTTAGATGAACTTAAACAGCTAACTGCTGATATTAAAGAGCAGCCTAAAAAGTATTTTAAGTTTAGTTTATTTTAAGTGTTTTTTACCATTTTTTAAAAAATTGACGTATAATTAAAATATAATATTTTTTCTGAAGGAGGTAAATATAATGAGAAGTAAAAGCTTGTTACCCCTTGGTAAAAGAGGTATGCCTTTTAAGAAGGAAGATTATGAACCGTTTGCTTTTTTAAGGGATGAGTTAGATAGACTTTTTGATAATTTTTTTAAAGGATTTGAGATCGAACCTTTTGAAAGAAAATTCGCCACTTTTAGTCCTAGTATTGATATCTCAGAAACTGACAATGAGCTTATAATCTCAGCAGAACTACCAGGAATTGATGAAAAGGATATAGACGTATCTTTAACTAAGGACTCATTGACAATAAAAGGAGAGAAGAAAGAAGAAAAGGAAGAGAAAAGCAAAAATTATTACAGGATGGAACGCTCTTATGGTGCTTTTAGTAGGACAATACCTTTACCTGCTGAGATTGACACTGACAAAGTAGAAGCAGAGTTTAAAAAGGGTGTCTTAACAATTAAGCTTCCTAAAACACCTGAGGCCATTAAGGAAACAAAAAAGATTCAGATTAAGTCAGAATAATGCTTAAAAGATAAAGAATTTAAATAAGGAAAGCTTATTCAAAGGGTCAGTTGTAATTTAATTTTTCATTAGAAATCCGCGATTTCTTTAAGTTTAATATTCTACGATTATCAGCTGATAAAGAGTTTGACATGACTCTATAATAAAGAAAAAAAACAAAAAAAAATAAATAGACTAAAGGCTTTAGGCTAAGAAATAAGTTATTTGATTATCTTTAGCCTATTGCTTTTAGTCTTTTTTGTGTTCATTAATGGATTTAGATTAAGATATTGATCTTGATCTAAATTACAAAGTCAGAAACTATTCCCCAATTAGATTATAATAATAATAACCTGCCTTGGCACTAATTAGTTATAATTTTTACTTTACATTAAAATTTTATATCCTAAGACTATAGAAATTCTGTAGTTTAGGGATGCTTTTGAACCATCTCTATTTTCCAAAAGGACAGACTGGATATGTACACTCCTTACAGTTTAGGCATAAACCTCCATGTCCTAGTTCTGCTAGTTCTTTTCTACCTATAATTTCACCGGCAAGTATTCGAGGTAGTATAAGGTCAAATACTGTGGTTTTGTGGTACATCCCACAAGCTGGCAGGCCCAATATAGGGATTAGAAAACTTTTTTCTCGTTCTGAGTATTTTAGAGAGTTAAAACAGGTATAAGCTACTAAAAACATTGCACCTGGTAATGTAGCAGAGCCATAAATGATATCCCCCTTAGTCAATCTTTTAATAGCAAATCTACTGACATCATCTGGGTCAACTGACATGCCGCCTGTAACTATAAGTAGATCAGCTCCTGAATCAAGAAGGTCTAACAGCTTTTTTTCAATATATCCAGGATCATCGGGTGCATAAAAGATATTTAAAATATCACCTTTAAATGATAGCAGTTTTTCTTTAAGAACTTCTGCAAAGGAATCTTTTACTTTACCATGAAAAATTTCATTTCCTGTAATTACAATACCTGCTTTGAATTTTCTTAGTTTTTTAACTTCAATTATTCCTTTTCCATTATTTAATTTCATTATTCTATGAGTTGCCTCTTCTATAAGTGTTTTTTTTATAACAAGAGGAATAGCTCTGGCGCCTGCTACAATCTGCCCTTTTTTGACATAGCTGTTATTATGGAGGGTAGCACACATAAGGTCACCAAGCATATTCAATTCAAAAAGTGCTGTTTTATTTATCTTTAGAAGTCCATCTATTTCTGCAGAAAGATTGATTTTACCCTCTTTTGGTTCATTATGTACTGTAACCCCTTGCCCTTTGAGAATTTTTGCAATCTCCCATGCTGCATCGTCTTCATGTAGTTCATCATCTCCTATGGTTAAAACAAAAATATTTTCTTTGCCGAGCCTTTGTAAATGAGGAATGTCTTTTTCTGTTATAATATGTCCTTTTTTAAAAGCAACCCCTTTAAATTCTCCTTTTCTTATCTCGGTAATATCATGAGCAAGTATACATCCTATCGCTTTAGAAAGTGGTACTGCTTTATGTCTTTCTATCTCGATGTTGCAAAAAGGGTCAGATGATGATATCTCACACATTAAAAATCCTCCAAAACTTCCTATTAACTAACTCATTAATACCTTCTTCAAGGTCTTCATACTTTCTTAGAAATTCTTTAGCCTCATTGGTTAATACAGCACCGCCTCCATCTTTTCCCCCTACATATCTATCTACAAGCTTAACGCCAAGCCTTTCTTCCATAGAGGTTATATAACTCCATGCTTTTTTATAAGATATCTGTATCTCCTTTGCTGCTTTATTGATTGAACCATATTTAGCTATAGCCAAAAGAAGTTGCTTTCTTCCCCTCCCAAAAATAGGCTCTCCTTTTATCTCAAGCCAAAGCTTTGACTTTACTATAAGTTCGTTCTGACTATTATGCACAACGGTATCGGAAAAAAAAGTTTTTTCGGTTTGCTGCAAGATATAATAACTACCTTCCGAACAGGGTTTACAAAAGTTACTTTCTGATATTAGTGTTTCTCTTGAGTCTTGAATATATTCACCACAAGCAGAACATTTAACCTGTTTTAAAGGTTTACCTGGCATATCTTCAGGTTTTAATTTGACTTTTACAGTCATAGTTTCAAAAAGTTCTTCATTGGGCATTATTTTATAAGCCTCTGTTTGTGCTTTATATTTATCTACTATTGATGGAAAATAACCTTTTGCCTTCTCTTTAGCTTCTTCCTTTGCAATGATTCTGATTGCATTGTTTTGGGGTATATTATAAAAGGTAGCGGCTACTTTGCCATAATCAAAAAATTTAAGAGTTCTACGACCAAGACTACAACCTGTAACTGACTGAATAGCATCAGTTAAGCATCTGTCTGACTCAACAAATACAATTAAAGATTTTTTGTCTTTTCCTTTAGGGTCTTTGATATTTATAATATTTAGTCCTAAAATTGCCATTCTAATGCCAAGAACTTGACCCGGACAAAGATGTCCATGGTTTTTGATGGATTCTTTTAGTAGAACTTCTAAATTTTGTATTGTTATTTGTTTATTGTTCATTTAGTTTAGTATTAATTAAACTAAAATTAATAGTTTATATTTTCAAAGTTTAAGCTATTTTATATAAAAATGCAATATTAGTTTAAATTTTATTAAAGGACTAAGGAAAAAATCATTTTTAGCATACTATATTCCTTTAAGTTTTTTATAATCAATTAGCTAATGGATTAAACAAAACCTTTTTGTAGGAAAAAAATATATGTAAATTTTCTTATCTTTTACAAAGATAAAAGAAATCAATAAGGAACTTAGTTAAAAAAAAGATTTAATTTTTTTTATTTATCGATACTTTAAAAGGGATTAAAAATCTTGTAACTTTATTTACCTCTGACCATGTTTAAAAGATATTTCAGATAGTATTGAAAGAGGTGAGACTTTTTTAGGTGATTAATATTATTAAGTTTTTCTCCATTTATCCTATATAAGATGTTGTTTTTATTATTCCAATCTCTATTCAAAGCTGAACCTATTCTCATTAAATATTTGTAATGCTTTTTAGTAAATGATAAGGATTTATTACTGAACTTTCCATATGGAAAGATGAAGGTATCTACTTTTTGAGAAGTTATCTTTTCTATAATGTCTTTTGATTGGATGATTTCTTCGTTTAAATCACAGTTATCCTGAGATAAGTCTATGTGATTTTTTGTGTGGGAGGCAACCCTTACATAACCGCTATTTATCATTTCTTTAATTTCTTCCCAGGTACAAAATGGTACCTTTTCTTTATGTACATTTGTTTTCATAATATCGTTAATAGATACGTTGAGCCTTGTTTTAGGCTCTAAGTTAGTTTTATTTATAATGAAGTTTACAGGAATGCCTAAAAGTGCTTTTATTTTTTTTTGTTTTAAGAAAGGGTAGACATAGTAGTAAAAATCGTAATAGGCATCATCAAAAGTGAGACAGATGGATAGTTTTCCTTTTGGTAAATGATCACCAGGCAAAACAATAGGGTAGTTTTCTAAAAGTTGTTCTACAAAAAATGTAAAGGTATCAGGGACTATGCGATGATACATAAGTATTAGTAACATTCATTTCCCTTTTGTTTTCTGTAACTCAATGAGTTTTGCATATTTAAAGAAAGAACCACCAGCTTTCAGGATTGATAAAACTAAACCATCAAGCCCATCTAAAAAACCTCTTTTCAAGAAGAATATCTTTATAAACATGGCTAAACTGTGGATAATTGGTGTTGGTAGGGAAGCTTTCTTCCCTTTGCTATATAATTCTTCTGCTGCTATTGTAGAGTATTCATTCATGGTTGTAAGCATATCAGCATAATTGGAAAAACCATAATGTTCAATGCAAGCATCTATTTTTGATATAATCCCATGAGTTTGCCATCTTTCATGAATTTCCCCAACAAATTCTCCATAATTTTTGTTTACAAGGCGGATATGCCAGTCAGGGAAATTGCCACCATGTTTTAACCATTTCCCTCTCAAAAAATGCTTCATCTTGAGTTCATAGGCTACTGCTTTTGGTTTTTCAAGGGTCTTAAGGATTAAATCTTTTGTCTCAAAGGGTATTCTCTCATCGGCATCAAGGATGATCACCCAATCATTTTGACATTTACTAATAGCGCTATTTTTTTGTTTACTGTATCCTTTCCAATCTTCGGAGTAGACTTTACAGCCGAATTTAGTGGCTATTTCCACAGTATTATCAGTACTTTTTGAGTCTACTATAACTATCTCATCAACAAAACTTATACTTTTTAAACAGTCGGGTAGTCTTATTTCTTCATTTTTTGTGATGATGGCAGCAGAAATTTTAGGCGTTTTCACCATAGTCTTGTTTAAAATTCATCCCCATATAGAGAGCAAAAAGAATTCCAGTTATGCGAGAAAATATTTGTGTATCTGTCATACTTCCTATTATTAGAATTGTTCCAAACATAAGCATTGAGTAACCGCTTAAGTTATTCCTAAATTTCCAACCTTTTTTAAGATAAACAGTAAATAGCCATAGCAAAGAAAAGATACCGAATATCCCAAAATTAGTGGCCATAAATAAAAAACTATTATGAGGCTGTTCAAGACCCCAAAGAGGAGGTTCTGGAGAGTATTGTTGCAATGCCTTTTCAAAGCCACCTGTGCCAACTCCTATGAGGGGATTGTCAAGAAATATCTTTATAGCGCCATCCCACATATGAAGCCTCAAGCCTACAGAGGTATTTTTTTCTCCTTGGTAGTAAAGTATTATCTCACTTTTTATAAGACTAAGTCTATGCTGTACTGTGGGAGAAAGTAGGAACAAAAGAACTATAGTTAAGGAAGTTAATAAAATTGTAAACAGCTTTTTTTTGCCGATGATATTGTATATTATGATTGGACTTAGTAATATGAAGGCAAAATAGCCACTTCTTCCATGAATGATAGAAAGATTTAATATATAGGCTACTAAAAAGAATATTATAAGTGCCTTAAGTGATTTTTTCTTGGTTGTGTTAAATAAGAAAGATAGTATTAGCATTCCATGAACTAAAATAAGAGAGTAACTTATATAAGGATTAAAGCCTGTAAGAAATCCTGTAGCAAAATCTTCCTTGAAGTATGGGAGAACTCCTAAAAATTGCATTAAAGATACTAAAACATTGATTGAAAGTCCAAATATAAAGGAATAAATGAAGTATTGATTTTTCTCATAAGGTATAGATGCAATAGCAAAGGCAAATAGCCAATAATAGCTTTTTATAGCAAATTGAAGACCTTTCTGCACATCATTGCTCCATAGAAGCCCTATCCATAGTAAAACTATAAAAACTAAAACGGGCGGAGACCAACTTTGAAGAAGCCATTTTTTATAATCTCTTATGAAAGCACCTGATAATGTCCAAATAAAAATTACAAACCCTCCAACTATTAAAGGTGGTGATTTGGCAATAGGTAGTAGGAAAAACATAAAACATAAACTATAAAAAAGGAGATTGTTGAAAATCGGACTAAAGGTAAGGTTATAGTCTTTTTTGTTCATTGGATATTTGTTGTACTTTAGCTTATTAATATTATGTTAAAATAAAAAATCTTTGTCAAAACAGCTTCTTAAAAGTGAGTTTTTTTCTGATGGATTTATCAGTAATTATTATCAACTGGAATACAAGGGACTTATTAATAAATTGTGTTAAGTCTATATACAAAACTACAAAAGGAATATCTTATGAGATCATAGTAGTTGACAATGGTAGCTCTGATGGAAGCGTTAAAGCTTTGAAAGAACAATTTCCTGAGGTGATGGTAATTGAAAATAATAGTAATCTTGGATTTGCTAAAGCTTGTAATCAAGCTATAAGAAAAATAAATAGTAGATATGCTGTTTTTCTTAACACTGATGCTTTTTTCTTTGAAAATACTTTGAGAAAAGCTTTGGAATTTATGGATGAAAATCTTGATGTTGCTATATGTGGAGCGCAACTATTAAATGAGGATGGATCAAAGCAAAACTCTATTTCATCTAAGCCATCACTTCTTACTGAACTAATAAATAAATCTATCCTTAAAAAGCTTTATCCTCGTTTATATTTTAGTAAAGAAATTAACATAGAAAACCCTATAGAGGTAGATTCAGTCATCGGAGCTTTTATGATTGTAAGAAAAGAAGCAATAGATGATGTAGGTTTGCTTGATGAAAACTTTTTCTTTTTCTTTGAGGAGACAGATTGGTGTTTGATGATGCAGAAAAAAGGATGGAAAGTTTTTCATCATCCCCAACTTAGAGTTTACCATCTCCAGGGGCAGACAGCTAAAAAAGTCCATATTCCAGCGAGGATAGAGTATTGGCGGTCAAGGTATATTTTTTTTAAAAAGCATTATGGAGAAAGACATTATATCTGTTTAAAAGTTGGATTAGTTGTAAAACTTTTACTTAACCTTATTTTAAACTTAGCCTTGTCGGTGATAACCCTATTTCGTTATGAAAGAGTTAATCACAAGGTCATCCTTTATTATAAGATATTACAATGGCATCTCTTAGGCTTACCTGATGATTATGGGTTGAAAAACAAAGTGTGTTTATAACTTATCCCAAATTTGCCGATAGGCAACTCTCAAAAAAAGTAAAAGCCTCCTCTTTTATTAGGTTTAAGGATGATATAAAA
>JAOAHE010000054.1 GCA_026415415.1 Thermodesulfovibrionales bacterium
TCCATACTCTTTGCGGCTAATCGGCATCAAACATTTTCTGGAAGTTGTAATTCTGCACAATACCTGTAGTCTTATCAATCGTAATAGCTAAGGAGTTACACCTTTCCTTTGTTCCCGTATGTCCAATACCAGCTATGCTAAACCCTGCTCCACCAACCTTGCAGTTCTTGTAAAGGTAGATCTCGTTATTCCCTAAGGTAGTAGTTTGGTTTGGAGCACCAAAAAGTCCTAAAACCTCGCTTGCAGTAGTCTTGCCATTTTCAATCTTTCTTACATTAGCCTCATTAATGGGATTGCCTGTCTCAGTCCTTACTCCATGCACGGCACAGCCAACAAGAAAAAACATTAAAATTGAAGTTAAAAATAACCTTTTGAACATTGTGAAACCTCCTTACATTTTGATTTAAACTTACAAATGAAAATTTTAAATCAAAAATTATACTTTGTCATCAAAAGAAATATTGCTGAAATATTTCAATTTTGAAAGGGAAAAATTTAATAAAAATTTAAAGAAATTTTTTATTAAGCTTGCTATAAAGTATGGTATCTTTAATATATGTGGGATTTAAGGAGGTTAGATTTAGATGAGGTCAAATAAAGATTCCGGTTGGAGTCCCTACTTAGCAGGTTCTCTGACTGGCTTGGTGGCTATTCTTTCTGTATGGATTGGAGATAAATTTTATGGTGTCTCTACAACATTCTCAAGGGTTGCAGGAATGATAGAGAAATACTTCACACCTGAAAGATTTACCTCTATTGAGTATTTTACAAGGGTCGCTCCAAAAATAGATTGGCAGTTTATGTTCGTAATCGGGATATTCTTAGGTGCTTTGATATCTTCAATAACTTCTAAGTCTTTTAAATGGGTATCTGTGCCTGACAGATGGAGAAGCCGCTTCGGTTCAAGCATTATCAAAAGAGCCTTCTTTGCCTTTATTGGTGGCGCAGTAGCAATGTTTGGGGCAAGGCTTGCTGATGGTTGACCGAGCGGGCATGGTCTGAGCGGTCTGTCTCAGCTTGCTGTAAGTGGCTTTATAGCGATTTTTGGTTTTTTCCTTGGTGGTATGATTATGGCAAACTTCTTATACAAGGGTAAAAAAAGATGAACATGTTGATTTATGGTTTCATTACTGGGATCTTGTTTGGTTTTTTACTACAGAAAGGTAGAGTCTTACGCTATGACAAACAGATCGGGGCTTTGCTGCTTCAGGATATGACGATCGTGAAATTTATGTTTTCATCTATTATGGTAGCTATGGTTGGTATATATATATTAAAAGATATGGGAATGGTAAAGCTTGATTTAAAGCCTACAATCTTAGGGGCAAATATTTTAGGTAGTATAATCTTTGGGCTTGGTTGGGGAATGCTTGGTTACTGCCCTGGCACTCAGATTGGGGCTCTTGGGGAGGGACGCTGGGATGCCCTTTGGGGGATAGGTGGTATGATTGTAGGTGCTGCTTTGCACGCTGAAGCTTATCCATATCTCAAAGGTACTGTTATGACCTGGGGTAATTATGGCAAGATAACACTGCCTGATATATTAGATGTAAGCCATTGGGTAGTAATTCCTGTTTTTATTATATTTGGGTTGATTGTTTTTTTGATTTGTGAGAGAAAGGGTTTATAATTTTTGTTATTGCTGTCTAAAACATTATTCAAACATGGATATGACAGGATTTCTTTGCCAAAGAACTACCTCTGTTCATGTGTAAAGGGTTGATAGACTTCTTGTATACTTAATGATATCAGAGTCGAGGCTTCCGCTTCGACTTCAGCCTCGTCGAGGTTACCCGTGGCTTTGGCTTCAGAAATCCTATCATATCCATAGGATTGTGGCACTTATATAAAATTGTTTTGGACAGATATGAATTTTTTATTTTAAAAGGAGGTTATTTCAATGTTATCAAAGATACCGCTTGATTTATCAAAAATCAAACCAGAAGACATTAACAAGGAAATCCTTAGGGCAGGCATAATCGCTGAACTTGATGCTATTAATCTCTATGAGCAAATGGCTAATTTAACTACAGATAACAATATCAGGACTATACTTCTTGATATCGCAAAAGAAGAAAAGACTCATGTTGGTGAGTTTCAAGCTCTTTTGCTTAAGCTGGATAAGGAGCAGGAAGAGGAGCTTGAAGAAGGCAAAAAAGAGGTTGATGAACTGACAGAATAGCCTTTACTCTTTCCATCCGTGCTCACCAATGAGTGGGACAAAAACGCAGGGGGTATGATATTCTTCTTTGAGAATACCTTTGACTTTTTTTGCTTTAATTAATACTTGTGAGAATCTCTGCCCGACAGGGGCGACTATTATACCCCCTTCATTTAATTGTTCAGTTAGACATAGGGGGATTTTAGGGGTAGCAGCAGTAATAATTATTCTATCAAAAGGTGCTTTCTCCGGTAAGCCTTTAGAACCATCTGCGACTACTACATAGATGTTGTTATATCCCATTTCTCTTAGTTTCTCTCTGACATTTTCACCTAATGCTTCTATTCTCTCTATGGTATAGACTTCTTTTGCAAGTTCAGCTAAAATCGCTGCTTGATAACCAGAGCCTGTGCCTATTTCTAATACTTTTTCTACTCCCGTTAGCTCTAAAAGCTCTGTCATAATAGCAACCATATAGGGCTGTGAGATTGTCTGTCCTTCTCCAATTGGTAGTGCCATATCATCATAGGCATCATCTCGATATTTTTCGGGCACAAAAAGGTGTCTTGGAACTTTCCTCATTACTTCTAACACCCTTTTATCTTTAATCCCTCTTGGGATAAGTTGGGTATCTACCATCCAATTCCTTAATAATTCATAGTTTCTCATCTTATCCTCAAAATGTGTTAATTACAGAATTGTTATTAGATTTTAAAAAACTTAGGTACTTAGTGTAAATTAATAGCAGGCTTTAGTTTATTTCATCTTTATAACGATCCAAAAAGATTATGCCTACTGTTAAAAATGTAACCAACTAAAATCTCCTCTAAAGTTAACTCCCCCTAACCCCCTCTTAAAGTAAGAGGGGGGATTATACTTTCTTTATGTTAAGTTAAGAACCCTTAAGCCGTTTCCTCCCCTTAGTGTAAGAGGTAGGTTAGGAGGGGTTATTCAAATTTCCATGTTTGTTTCAAATATTCAAGGGCAGAGTAGTTAGTTAAATCAAGATGAATAGGAGTAATAGACACATAACCATCAAGTATAGCCTGAATATCCATATCTTCACCATGTTCCCAATATGGATCTCCTCCGCCTATCCAGTAATGTTTATCTCCCCAAGGTGAATATACATCTTTTATTGCATTATCGTAAATCCTTTTTCCTTGTTTTGTAAACTTGATCCCTTTTATCTTATCAATGCTTGTATTTGGTACATTGATATTTAAAAGGGTATCATAGGGTAAAGATTTATCAAGGATATATTTGGCAATTTTGATAGCATAAGGTATTGCTGACTCAAAATAAAAAGGACTTCTCCCAGCAAGGGATATGGCAAAAGACGGAACTCCTAAAATAGTACCTTCAATCGCTGCAGAAACAGTACCTGAGTAAGTGATATCATCCCCAAGGTTAGCACCCATATTGATACCTGAAGCTATAAGATCAGGCTTACGAGGCAAAATTTTATTAATACCAAGAGCTACACAATCTGTTGGTGTTCCATTTACACTGAAGACATTCTTTCTTAATTCATCTACTTTAAGAGGTCTATGTAAGGTAAGGGCATGACTTACTGCACTTCTTTCTCTATCAGGAGCTATCACATAGGCATCCCCAATCTCTTTCATGGCATTAAAAAGGGTTATTAATCCAGGAGAATGTACGCCATCATCATTTGTTACTATTATGCACGGAGCCATTTAATACCTCTTTTAAGAAGGTGATTATTTTTTGAAAGCATCCATAGCCTCATTATAGATCTCTTGAGGGGAGTTAATATATTTAGGAGAAAAATGCATTAAAGTTAGGTTTAATACTTCTGCTTCCTTTGCGAGTCTACCAGCATCAGATGCGGTTAAATGATGTCGGTCTATAGCTCTTTGACGATCTTTTTCAAGAAAATAGGCTTCACAGAAGAGGTGGTCAGAATGTTTAATAAAAGGTATTAATTTGCTGAAATTCTCTTCAGTAGGGGATACATCCATTACATAAGATATTTTCTGTCCTTTAGTTATCACTGCTATAGGCATTAAGTCCTTAAGTGTATATAAAGAGTTATTAACTTTTAAGATCACTTCATTATCTATCAGCTGCTTTGTTTCTAAATTATAATATCTTTTTAAAGCTTTTTTAAAATCAGAAAGCCAAGGTCCTATTGGAAGCCCTAACTCTAACAAAGCTTCTTTATTAATATTAATATGGAAATCTTCATTAATACTAAAAGATAAAACAGGGATTTGATGAGACAGCTCTAATGCATCAACTTTATAAAGAGGGTCTACTAAGATGGTTTTATTGAACTCATAGGAGTCATTATCAACTCTTTTAAAAGAATTTTGTGCATAAAAACTTGAGTGGTTAATCCTATTTCTGTAAACCTCATAAGCTTCTATCTTAATAGGATAGTCTTTTATCAAGTTCCATGTATATCCCTTTAATTTGCCTTCAATACAGTCAATAATGCCTTTTGGTCCGAATACTTTCAATGGCGAGTTTCTTCTCAATAAGAGCCTCAAGATGGTGTCAAATCCTATGAAGTGATCAATATGGGTATGAGTTATAAATATATCAGATATTTTTAAAAGATGTCCTGTATCAACACCATAAATATAACCAGCATCAAATAAGAGCGCTTTTTTTTCTCTCAGAATTCTAATTAGCAAAAAAGGGTCGTCAAAGGGGTTTTTGATTGCTATTATATGAAATGTTTGCTTCATAGAAGTTGTAAGTTGATTCCATTAACTTTTGTTTAAAAATTGATCATTTAAGATTTTTATAATAATGGTTTTAATGCCAAAATAATCTATTAATACAACTCCTTAGCACCCTCCTTTAGGAGAGATAACTAAAAGGGTGAATGACATAAATATTTATTTTAAGCTAAAATCATAGGGATTTTTTTAATGATGATTTAGGCTAATTGTATTTAAAAAAGTTTTCTTAATGTTTGTATACTCTTTTTGTTGCCATTTGTCCAAGTGAAGTCAGTATCTCATAAGAAATTGTACCTGCTTTATGAGCTAATTCAGAGGCACTAATAAATTCATTGCCTTGCCTTCCCATAATTACAACCTCATCTTCATCACTAACTAAATGGGCAATGTCAGTCAAGTCTATCATGGTTAAGTCCATACATACCCTCCCAACAACAGGCACTCTAAGCCCTCTTACAAGCACGTGCGAATTATTTGAAAATATTCTCAAAAAACCATCGGCATAACCAGCTGCCATAACCCCAATTAAGCTTTGTCTTTTTGTTATGAAGGTTTTACTATAGCTTATGGGGGTGCCAGATGGCAATTTTCTCAACGATATTAATTTGGTTTTTATTGTCATAGCTTGAATTAATGATATCTCTTGAGAGGTTTTTTGTTGAGAGGGACTAAGTCCATTAAAAGGTGATACACCATAAAGAATAAGACCTGGTCTTACAGCATCAAAATGCGATTGAGGCAGTGAAATTATAGCTGCACTATTTGCCATGTGATAGATATTAACGTTTAAACCAATATTTAGTAAATTGTCCCTTATTGCTTTGAATCTTTCTATTTGTGTCAATGCAAAGGAGTTATCCTCTGCATCAGAGTCTGAGAAGTGGCTCATTACTCCAACAATTTCTAATCCTTTTAGATTAGCAATTTTTGCTATATCTTTGATCTCGTCTGCAACGAGTCCAACCCTTCCCATCCCTGTATCAATTTTTATGTGGACCTTTATTTTTTTGTTTCTTCTTTGAGCTTCTTTAGAAAGATTTATTGCCGATTTTTGATCAATAATCACAGGAGTAAGGTTGTAATAAATTATGTCTTTAGGATCGGGATCAAAAAGAATTATTATTGGTATTTTTATGCCAGCTTCTCTTAGCTTTATGGCTTCTTCTGAAAAAGCAACAGATAGGTAATCTACTCCATCTTGAGTAAGTCTATGGGCTACTTCTACACTGCCATGCCCATAGGCATCAGCTTTAACAACACCGATAATCTTTGAGTTTTTAGCTATCTTTTTGACAGTCTTCAGGTTTTCTGAAATAGCTTGTAAGTTGATTTCTGCTATTGTACCTCTGTGCATTTTTAGGTTTTTTTGTGAGTTGGTTCTTCAGTAACTTCTTTTTTATCTGCTTTTTCTATATCAGGTTTTTTTGGAGTTACATCTATTTCATCTGGCTCAGTGGTTGATTTTTTGAAGTTTTTAATAGCTTTGCCGAGACTACTTGCAAGTTCGGGCAAACGTTTCGCACCAAATAATACTAATATTATTATTAGTATTATTATTAACTCAGTTGCACCTAAGGGGCCTATCATTTAATTCCTCCTAAGTTTGGAAAGCTGGGCTTACTAAATAGCCATTGAGATATTGGATTTTTCTTTTTTAATAGTTTCAAAGTCATCTATAGTGTTTATGTTAATGAAAGTATGTCCAAAAGGGTCAATATTTTTTATTTCTTTTTCATTAATTATATTAATTTTTATGTCTTTAAGGAATAGGTATAGTGAATTTTTTCTATCTTCTAAGTGTTTTTCTAAAGGGGGGATAATTTTTTTGTTATAGATGCCACATAGAGGTTGAATCTTGTTTCTAAAGGAAGGTATCGTTGCTAAGTTATTGCCTTCAAAATGTTTTTTGATCAAATAAGCTAATAAGTTACTGTTTAAAAAAGGCATATCACAGGCTATAACTAATAGATTGTCATATATTGCATTTATAAGTGAGCTATGAATACCTGCCATAGGACCGCTTGCGGGGTATAAGTCTGCGATCATATTTACTTTAAATTTAAAATAAAGTTCAGGTTTGTTAGTGCTTATGAGAACATCTTTGCAAAGTGTTTGAAGTATATGTATATTTTTTTCTATTATGGTTATTCCATCAATCTTTAAAAAGCCTTTTAAGATAGGGAATCTTGAATTTTCCCCACCTGCAAGTACAACACCAGAAAGAATTTGCGTCTTGGAAGTTAACATTATTTTATTATTAATCCTGCATATCCAACTACATAATCGTAATCATTATTAATATCAGCTGAGGTAGCGTATTTTATTAATTTTGCTTCTTTTGCTCCAAGTTCTAACGCTGCAAATATCATTATAGTAGTCGGAATATAGCCACACATAGAGATAGATTCACTCTTGACTACCTCGTAGAGTCCTTTTGGGTTTAACTCTAATATCTTATCTATGGCTAATCTATCAAGTTTTCTGGCAATTTTATCGCTAACATAGTGGCTCATGTCTGTGCTTGCAACCATCACTATATCCTTTTTTGCCTCTAATATGGCTTTAGCAAGTCCTTTGCCGATCTCTTGGCATTCGGATAAGGTTGCTTTCATGATAGATATGGGAACTATTTTAGCTGAATCAGAAAAATAAGCTATAAATGGCAACTGAACTTCTAAGGAATGTTCAAACTTATGTGCTTTTGGGTCATCTACGGCAAAAGGTATATGCTTAATTATTGTTTTACTAAGCTCTTCATCTATTAAAAACTCTTGTGCAGGTGTTAACCAGCTTCCTTGACGCATTATTGATACTGTTGAGCCCATTCCTGTATGGTTAGGGCCTAAAAGTATAAATATCTCTGGAAACTTAATAGATGAATATACAGCTCCTGCTACAGGCCCAGAATAAATTAGACCTGCATGGGGTGAAACTATTCCTAAAACTTTTTCTTTAATCTGGTTCTTTAAAATGTATTGTTCTACTTGTGCTTTTAGTTTCTCAGGGTTATTATGATAGAATTGCCCTGCAACTGCTGGTGTTCTTCTCACTTAAATCACCTCCTCTTCAAAATCGTGGCTTTCTATATCATAAGGGACATCGATAAAATCAACAAAGCGAGTATAATCTGCAAGATATGTAAGTGGTATCACACCTGTAGGCCCGTTCCGTTGTTTCTCAAGAAGTATTTCTGCTTTGTTTTTAATAGTAATGTTGTTCTTGTTATAAGCAGACTCTCTATAAAGAAATATAATCACATCGGCATCCTGTTCTATAGCGCCTGACTCTCTTAAGTCAGCAAGAACAGGTCTCTTGTTAGGTCTTTGCTCTACCCCTCTATTTAACTGACTTAAGGCTATTACTGGGACTTTTAATTCTTTTGCAAGTGCTTTAAGTGATCTTGATATATCAGAAATCTCTTGTTCTCTTCTCTCAAAACTCCCTCTACTACGCATTAACTGAAGATAATCTATGATTATAAGCCCTAAGTCTTTATATTCAAGTTTAAGCCTTCGTGCTTTAGCTCTAATTTCAAGAACTGTTATCCCTGATGAATCATCAATGAAAATAGGAGCTTCTGCGAGCCTTGCCGCTGCATTTATTAATTTTGACTTATCTTCTTTACTTAGAAAACCTTTTCTGATATTTGAAGAGCTTACCATCCCTTCTGAGCATAACATTCTTAAGACTAATTGTTCTTTTGTCATCTCAAGGCTGAAAATCGCAACAGGAACTCTCATGTTTATAGCTACATGTTGAGCTATGTTCAGAGCAAAAGCAGTTTTTCCCATTGCCGGTCTGCCACCTATAATTATTAAGTCTCCTTTTTGGAAGCCACAGGTTTTTTCGTCTAAATCTTTAAATCCAGATGGAACACCTGTTACAATCTCTTTTTTATTGTATAGGTTTTCAATAATTCTAAAAGTGTCCTTAACTAAATCTTTAAAATTGGCAAAAGATGTTTTTATCCTTTTCTCTGCAATATCAAATATTTTTTTCTCAGCATAATCTATCATCTCATCGGCATCAAGGTCATCTTCGTAAATCTTTGATATTATATGCATTGAGGTGTTTAATAAGTTTCTAAGAAGGGCTTTTTCTCTGACTATTTTGCAATGATATTTTATATTCGCAGAGGTAAGCAGGTTGTTTACTAATAGTGATAAATAGTGAATACCTCCTATCTTCTCAAGTTCCCCATTTTTTGTCAGATACGATGAAAGAGTTATTATATCTATAGGCTCACCTTTTTCAAAAAGATCAAGCATTGCTTTGTAAATCTTTTTATGAGCTTCTTTATAAAAGTCCTCGGAGCCATCTAAAATCTCCATGGCTTTAGGTAAAGCCTCGTTATCTAAGATAATGGCACCAAGCACTGATTGTTCAGCCTCGATGTTTTGAGGTGGTAGTTTGTCTATGTTAGGGTTTAAAGGTATCATAGAATTTATTGGGCAACTACTTTTACATTGATTTTTGCAATGTTGTTTTGATGAAGTTTAATATTTATTGGATACTCGCCCAACCTTTTTATTGGGTCTTCTAATAGTATTCTTCTTTTATCAATATCAAAACCTTGTTTTTTTAATTCTTCTGCAATGTCCATTGAAGTAATAGATCCAAAAAGCTTCTCTTCCTCACCTGCCCTGGCGGTGATAGTTATAGTGAGATCATTAAGCTTAGCAAATAAAATTTCAGCAGTCAGTTTTTCTTTTCTAATGAGGTCTTCTATTTTTTTCTTTTCATGTTCTAAAGCCTTGATATTTTTTGTATTTGCTTCAACTGCTAATCCCTTAGGTATTAAAAAATTTCTTGCATAGCCATCTTTTACCGTTACTACCATTCCTGCTTGCCCTAAATTTTTTATATTAGTTTTTAATATAACTTGCATCTAAGACTCCTTTCATGGAAATTTTATAATAGTATAACTAATCTTGTAAGATAATCAAAAGAGAAGTATAAATGTTCTATTAAAATTAGGTTGATCAACGGTTTTTTTATTAAATGATATAGAAAATTTTAAATTTTGCTAAAAAAAAAGGATTTAATATGATTCAATTATAAATAGAAAATTAATCTTATTATACTTAATAATCAATTAGCTTAAAAAATGTTTTTTTTAAATGCCAATAGATAGACATTTAAAGGAAATAGAAGTCTTAAAGGCCTATGAAATTAACTTTTATAAGTTCTATTTGGTAACTTAATAGAATTGATCATAATAAATGTAATTAATATATAACAGAAGCTAAAAACTATGGATTAAATAATTCTATAATTTTTAGCTTTATGCCTTGAGCTTATCAGATTAGTGGTTTTTTATTTTAATGTATCTTTGCGCTCTAGAGTCTAAATTTTATTCTTTAATAGAAAAGAAAAGTTTTTTATCAAATAGTACTTTTAAAAAAATCTAAAACTTACAAAACTGTGTAAACTAAACATTTCCGTCCTTCATAATAATCTTGTGATATAATAATCAAAATGAGAATAGATAAAAGCAAGTTATCTGCCATAATCTTTGGCATTCTTATTGTTGCTATCCTATCCTATATCTTGCTAAAGAAATCTGATGAAAATATTGAAGGCATTCTCTCTCTGAGTGGGAGGATTGAAGGAAGGGAGACAACCCTGTCACCTAAAATACAAGGTAGAGTTTTAAAGCTCTATAAGGAAGAAGGAGATAAGGTCAAGAAGGGAGAATTGCTCTGTGAGATTGACTCTGAAGGGTTAGAGGCAA
The DNA here is from genome assembly GCA_026415415.1 of Thermodesulfovibrionales bacterium. Classification (GTDB taxonomy): domain Bacteria; phylum Nitrospirota; class Thermodesulfovibrionia; order Thermodesulfovibrionales; family Dissulfurispiraceae; genus DYHD01. The sequence continues at coordinate 10,610 of JAOAHE010000054.1, forward strand.
GATACAAAAGTGCATCTGAGACCGCTCAATCAGCCCTCTATACTTTATCCGTTACAGAGGCAAATCTTAAACGGGCTCGTGCTTCCTATGAAAAAGCAAAAAATGACTTTGAGCGATACAGTAGCCTCTTTAAAGAAGAGCTTGTCTCAAAAAGTGAGTATGACAGAGTAAAAATGCAATATGAGTTAGCCCAGGCAGATGTTGAGGCAACATCAAAGAGCATCTCACAGGCTAATGCCAACTACAAAGCCTCATTAGCCCGACTTAGAGAAATAGAAGCAGATTTAAAGGAAGCAAAGATTTATTCTCCTATTGATGGTGTTATTTTAAGTAGGTCAGTAGAGGTAGGAGAAGTGGTTATCCCAGGAGCAGCCCTTTATACAATTGTTGATTTAAACAGGCTTTATGTGAAGGTCTATGTGCCAGAGCCTGAAATTGGAAAATTAAAGCTTGGACTACCAGCAAGAATTTACATAGATGCCTATCCTGATAGATATTTCAATGGCAAGA
>JAOAHE010000055.1 GCA_026415415.1 Thermodesulfovibrionales bacterium
TTAATCTTTCTAAATGCCTAAAAGAAGCAGAGAATGAGATATTTTTAAATTTTAAAACTTCTATCGGCAAATTTGGGCTCAATATATTCGGTGGAAAGGTTTGAGGGTTTTTGATATGATAAATATTTTAAGAAAAGTTAAAATAAAAATTATTATTTCAAGATTGCTATGAACTTAAAAGATAAGGTTTTACATAAGATAAAAAAAGAAGGTTCAATAAATTTTGAGTTATTTATGGAAATGGCTTTATATGACCATGAGTATGGCTATTATATGAGAGAAGACATAGTTATTGGAAAGTATGGCGATTTTTATACCTCACCTCATCTGCATCCCATTTTTGGAGCTATGATCGGTAAACAGATCGAAGAATTTATGGTCTGGGTTAAAAAAAACCCTTTTACAATAGTAGAGATAGGTGCTGGCATGGGATACCTAACAAAAGACCTTCTTGATTATCTGCATAAAAAAGATAAATTAAATAAAATAAGATATTATTTAGTTGAGATAAACCCACATCTAAGAAAACAGCAAACCCAATTATTGAAAAATTATGATTTTATTGAATGGGTCTCGTCTCTTGATGAGCTCACACCTTTCATAGGCTGTGTCATCTCAAACGAACTATTAGATTCTTTCCCTGTAAGAGTTATTGAAGTTGAAGATAAAGTTTACGAGATATTTATCTCCTTAAAAGATAAAAAATTTACAGAATTAAAGGTGCCAGCCTCTCAAGAAGTTTTAGATTATCTTGATGAGTTCAATATTAATCTACTCCCCTTTCAACCATACAGAACAGAGGTTAACCTAAAAATAAAAGAGTGGTTAAAGAAAGTTTCAAAAAAATTACAAGAAGGCTTCATCCTTACAATTGATTATGGCTACTGTACCGATGAATATTATTGTGAAGAAAGGAATAAAGGTACACTTTTATCATATTTTAAACATCAAGTATCTGAAGATATATACTCTAATATTGGACAACAAGATATCACCGCTCATGTTAATTTTTCATCTCTACATAAATGGGGAAAGGAATCTAAACTAAAAACATTAGGTTTTACTAGCCAGGGGGCTTATCTCATTTCCTTAGGTATCGATGAAATGATTGAGGAAATATATGGTAATTCACCAGATGTCTTTGAATTAGCCAAGATAAAAGGGCTGATACTGCCTCAAGGTATGGGGGAGTCACACAAAGTGATTATTCAATATAAAGGAGAACTTAATCCTGATTTAAAAGGATTTGCCTTAAGAAATCAGATAAAAAAACTAAATATTAAATAAAAATTAAAAACAAATTTAAAAAATATTTTTTAAAAATATGGAAGGAAATTCAAATAACATAGTTGCTTATTTTGACCCTATAGATAACGATTATGAATTTAATAACCTCTTTATAATCTATGTAACAGAAAATAAAGAAGATAAATCGGCTCTTACCGAAAGACTCATAGAAGATGCTTACAGGAAAAATTTAGATTTAGTAAGGCTAAATGTGGCAAAGGAAAACTTTAACTATATCTCAGGGGACATAAAATTTAGAATAATAATTAAATATCATCCTCCACTATGGTGGAAAAACACGCCCTTTTTACTTCTTGTAGAAAATATTAACGCTCTTTCACCAAAATCAAAATATGATATCAGAAAGCTTTCTCTATTGATAAACTACACACGCTCAAAAAACTACTCACCTATTGATAGTTTAGACAGGACGCTTCCCGAAGGATCAATAAGCAGAGCTGTAATACTCCAATCAGAGCATAACCACTGTCTTGAGATATTTAAAGCCTTTGAAAACCCTCAACTGCTTTACTCAATAAGAGTTTTCAAGGTATATAAAGACGACATAGGAAGATGGCATAAAAAGTAGCTTATAAATCTTAACTTTCTTCTATCAAACCTCTTTTTATCATTATCCCATATATAATTTTAGAGCGATTCTCCACATATTTAGATTTTCCTGTGGTGTACGCAAAGGGTTAGGCAAAACTGCTGCGAGTCTTGTAGCCTCTATAGGGGCTATTTCATTAGCTGCTTTATTATAATAATACCTTGAGGCCGCTTCTATCCCAAAAATACCTTCTCCCCACACAGCGATATTAAGATAAATCTCGAGAATCCTTCTTTTTGATAATTTCTTTTCTATCCGAAAGGTTAAAATCGCCTCTTTAATCTTTCTCATAGGTTTTTTAAGGTGTTAAGTAAAGATTTTTTGAAACTTGCTGAGTTATTGTACTACCACCATACTTAAACTTTACAACTTTTATATCTTTCTCTAAAGCTTTTTGAATAGCTTCAAAATCAAACCCTTCGTGCCTCCAAAATTTATCATCCTCTGCTACAATAACAGCTTGAATTAAATAAGGTGATACCTCATTAAGGGGTTTCCATATATATTTAATAGTTACCTTCTTTCCTCCACTGATCTTCTCTGTATTGCATAAAAGAAGTCTTTATAAGGTTAGTGTTCTTAAGAAGCTCTATATCAGGAAAAAAAATAGGATGAAATATTTATAACAAATGTAAAATCAATATCAAAGAGGCAATTATTATTCTTAAGATTTTTTGGGGCATAAAAATCCAACGAACTTAAACCCGAAGCAAATTAATTGAAATTTTTCATTAAGCTGATTCTTCTACTTTTCTGTAGTAAAGAAATCGTCTACACTGAGGACAAAAAGAAATATCTTTATTATTCTTTATTAAAACATATTGTTGAGGGGGGATATGAAGATTACAACCATAACAGATTTCATTCTTAACCTCTACAACAGCTTGCCCATTGTAGTTTTTAAAAAGATTAAGATATTGCTCGTATAATTCTTTTTCTATTTTTGTTGCTATTTCCCTTCTCTTTATAAGCAAAGACTTCAACTCTTCTTCATATCTTGATTTTTCTGAGCTAAGTTTAGTTTTAACATCTTCTATTCTTTTTTCCTCTTCTTGAATTTTATTCTTTTTTGATTGAAGTTCTTTCTTTGACTCATCAATTGCCTCCATTACTGCCAAAAGCTCATCTTCAGCCTTGCCTATCTCTTTGTTTAATATATCTATCTCCTTTAAGTATGCTTGATATTCCTTATTAGTTTTTATTTCCGACACTTTATTCTTCATTTTTACCATTTTAGATTCAAGCTCTTCAATATTTCTCTCTTTTTCCCTTTTCTTTTTTTCCAGCAACTGAAAATCTTTTAATGCAGTCTCATAGGCTTGTTGTGCCAGTGTATAATTTTTTTCTTCTTTTGCGAGCTTTTGAGGGATGGAGTCTATCTGTTTCTTTATGGAAAGTATATTGTTGTCAATATTTTGTAGTTCTATTAATAATTTGAGTTGTTCATCCACTTAAGCCTCTAAAAATTCTAATCATTATGGGCCCACCAGGACTCGAACCTGGGACCAACCGGTTATGAGCCGGTAGCTCTACCAGCTGAGCTATGGGCCCTAATGTAACTAATTAGTATAATAATGTCTTAGTTATTTCGTCAAGTGCTAAGAAATACTTTAAGCCACGAACTTTTTGCTGGATGACGAAGTTTTTTTAATGCCTTTTTTTCTATCTGTCTTATTCGTTCTCTTGTAAGATTACATTCTCTACCAACTTCTTCAAGAGTAAGAGGGGTATTATTACCTATACCATATCTTTTTCGTATAACAAGTTCTTCCTTAGGATTAAGACTTGATAAAACCTTATCTAATCCATCTCTTATATCTACCATAATAGCATGGTCTAAAGGAGAAATAGAGTTTTTATCTTCAATAAAATCGCCTAATTGAGCGTTATCATTAAAACTGATTGGAGTTTCTATTGAAACAGGTTCTTTGGAAATTTCCAGAATTTCTTTGATCTTTTTTATTGAAATTCTTGTTTTCTGTGACATTTCCTCTACAGAAGGCTCTCTTCCATATTCTTGTACAAAGTTTTTTATAGCCGTGTTAACTTTACTTATATTATCAATCATATGGACAGGGATTCTTATAGTTCTTGACTTATCTGAAATAGCTCTTGTTATAGCTTGCCTTATCCACCAAGTAGCATAAGTGCTAAACTTATAACCTCTTCTATATTCAAACTTATCTACAGCTTTCATAAGACCAATATTACCTTCTTGAATCAAATCCTCAAGGCTTAATCCTCTGCCAATAAATTTTTTAGCTATACTCACAACAAGCCTAAGATTTGCTAATATTAAATATTCCTTTTTTTCCAGTAGCTCTCTTTCAGATTTGTTTAAAGTCTCCATTATAGTTATTACATTAGAAGTTTTTAAGCCAATCGTATTTTCTAAATTCCTTATCTTTTTCCTTATCCTATGCCTTTCTTCTTCATTAATTTCTGTTTGAATAACTATTTTTTGAAGTTCAATTAATTGATTGACTATTACCTTAAACTCTTCAATAAAAGAATGTAGCACATCATCTTTAAACTTAATCTTGTTTATCTGAAAAATTATTTTCTTTTTATTATTCTCTAAAGAGTTTTGAATACGTTTTTCAAGATGGCTACTTTTCTTTACATCAGATAGCTTTTTAAGCATAGCTTCGCGTTTTATAAACAAATTATTAAGATTACTTAATACTTTTTCTAAGCGATTCTTTTCTTTAAGCATTTCAACACTTGAAAGTTCATCAGCATCATAAATCAACTCAGAAAGTGGCGCCTCGTCATTTTTTATAAGATCACCTAATAAAACTAATTTTTTTAGGCAAAAAGGAGTAATAAAGACAATTTCCATAATTTCTGATTTTAAAAATTCAATCCTTTTTGCTATCTCTATTTCTTGCTCTTTGTTAAGAAGTGGAGCAACCCCAATAGCCTTCATATAAACCTTAATTATCTCGTATTCGGCATAACCAGAAACATCGGGGGATTCATCATCGATTTCTTCTTCAACTTCTTGTTGTTGTTCTGAGCATAAAAGTTCAAGAGGTAATGTACCTCCATTTTCATTGTCTTCCTGTTCAAAACCTTCTCTTAGCTTAAAAATATCATTCATAAGTTGTAATCCTCACATAAACGGTAAGCCAAGACAATATACAAAAATATTCATCTTCTACTGAAAAAAATGCCTTGGCAATAGTTTAATACAAAATCTCTAATTTTTTTGTGATAATAATCTACTTTTTTCACTAAATAAAATATTAAGCGATTCCAAGTCTTGCAACTCTGTATACTCTTTTATCTTTTTTTCAATATACTTAAGTTCGATCCCCCTTGAACAACCTTTTATTATATGCTCTATCTCTTCTTCAGTCATCTCATTAATGGTAATATCAAAGGATAGCCCACTTAAAACATTTCGCTCTTCTTCGGAAGATTCTTTAAATAGATCTTCCAAAGATAGGTTATTTTTTTCTTTAATCAAAATAGATAGTTTATTGAAAATCCCTCTTATTGTTTCATTTTCTAATTTAAAATAATCTATATGAGCCAACACCTTTGAGCAACGTTGTAAGGATGATAAAGCTATCGCTAATAATATTCTTTCATCTTTATTGTGTGAATCCATACCAAATGTAACTTTTTGTAATTCCTCTGTGTTACTTTTGTGTTCTTTTAGTTTTGTCTTTTTCTGAATGATATTTTTAAGTTCCTGCCGTAAAGTTAATTCATTTAATTTTGACTGAAAAGACAACTCATTAATAACCTTCTCTATTAGCAACTGGTCAGGGCATAAAGATAAAGCATGTAAAATATGTCTGATACCAGCTAAAACATTATTTTTATAAAGACTTAAAATAAACTCAATAGGTTTTTTGGCGTTAACTAAATACTTTTTAAAAAACTCTGTACCATTCTTTCTCAAAAAAGTATCAGGGTCTTCTCCTTCGGGAAGTAATAATATTTTTGAAATGATTGCTTGAGAAAATAATACCTCTATCGCCCTTTTTGCAGCATTTAGTCCTGAAGAATCACCATCAAATATTAGAAGAACTTTATCTGAAAACTTCTTGATCTTCATCAATTGTTCAGCAGTCAGAGCAGTGCCTAAGGGTGCTATGGTGTTGTCAAATCCATATTGATGAGCCACTATAGTGTCAAAATAGCCCTCTACAATTATCGCGTAATCCTTTTGTTTTATAATTTCTTTTGCAAAATTCAAGCCAAATGCATTTTCTCTCTTTTTAAAAATCAAAGAATCTGGAGAATTTATATATTTGGGAATATCTTTTGACGATGATAGAGATCTTCCACCAAATGCAATACACCTGCCTGAAATATCCAAAATTGGGAAAATGATTCTGTATTTGAAGAAATCTTGATATCTCTGATTGTGAAAGACTGCTAATCCACCCTGCTGTATCTCCTTGTCTTCAAATCCAATTTTTTTCAAATGTTTAAACAATCTATCAGGTTCATTAGAAGCAAAACCAATTATAAATTTATCAACAGTTTGTTTGTTAATATTACGATCTTTTAAATATCGTTGAGCCTCCGAAGAATTTTTGAGTCCGCTTTGATAAAAACTCATTGCCTCTCTATATAAAGAATATAATTTTTCTTTTTGTCCCTTCTTAAAACTCGGGACACCAAAATGCGCAATATCAATCCCAGCTCTCCGTGCAAGCAAAGACACTGCATCTGTAAAAGTCACATTTTCATAATCTACTATGAAACTAAAAATATCCCCACCTTTATGGCATCCAAAGCAATGATATATTTGTTTAGTAGGGCTTACCATAAAAGAAGGCGTTTTTTCAGCATGAAAAGGGCACAGTCCTTTTAAGTTTTGACCTGATTTTTTAAGTTCTATGTATTCAGCGATTAAATCTACAATATCAACTTTCTCTTTTATTTTTTCTAATAAATCGTTATAATCCATAGCTAATTAATAATATAATATTATTTAATGAGAAACATAGCATTGTTTATTCAATATGATGGCACAAATTATAAAGGATGGCAAGTCCAACCTAATCCTAAAATAGTTACTATCCAGGGCACCTTAGAAAAAGCCATCTTTAAAATTATCAATCAACCATGTAAGTTAATAGCTGCAGGCAGAACTGATGCCGGCGTCCATGCTCTCTGTCAGGTTGCCTCATTTAAGACTACCGCAAAACTTCAGTTAAAAGATTTACATAGAGCTTTAAATGCTATTTTACCTCATGATATTAGAATTCAGGAAGTAGTTGAGAAGGACCTTGGTTTTCATCCCCGTTTTGATGCAAAAAGCAAAATTTACTCTTATGTAATATCAAATTTCAAAACAGTCCCTCCTTTTTTAGATCGTTATACATGGAATATAAATCAAAATTTAGACATTGAAGCAATGACGGTATCTTTAAAAAGTTTGGTCGGAGAGCATGACTTTTCATCCTTTAAGAGTAGCGGTTGCACTTCAAAAAACCCCTTAAGAACGATTTTTTCTGCGTCTTTAGAAACCGCAGAAAGAGTAAATTTCCTCAGCTTCTTTTTTATTGGTAATTTTATCAAAATTTCAATTGAAGCAAATGCCTTCTTACGACACATGGTAAGAAATATTATAGGCACGCTCATTGAGATAGGTAGAAAAAAAATACAACCTACTGATATTGAGATAATTCTAAAAGGTAAAGATAGAAGGCGTGCAGGTATTACTGCCCCTGCAAAAGGGCTATATTTAGAAAAGATAAATTACTGAGACTGCTCCTCCATCTGTTTAATCTTCTCTAATATCTCTTTTTTCTCTTGACAATCTCTGCAATGGGTTGCAAAAGGTATTACCTTTAACCTATTAACGCTTATCTCATCACCACATTCCTCACATATTCCATAAGTGCCTTCATTTATTTTGCGAATAGCCTCATCAATCTTCAATAACTTGTCTCTATGAGCAGACAGTTGTGTTAAACTTATATCCTCAGCCAAGTCAACAAAAGACATATCTCCATCATCTAATACTGTTTCAACAATTTGTTTTTTTTCGCCATTTTTGAACTTTCTTATCTCTTTTTGAGCTTCCTTGACTATCTCTTCTCTCATTTTTATCAACATTTTTAATAATTTATCGCTTCTCTCTTTACTATCTATTTCTCTATCAGCATCGTTTGGTAATTCCTTAGCCATTCCTCCCCCCTACAAAAATTAAGTTTTTTAGACAAGAAAATAGTTAAACTTCCATAATCTCTTTTTCTTTGTGAGAGACTACTTCCTCCACCTTATTTATAAAGGAGTCTGTTATTTTTTGAACTTCTCCTTGTAACCTCTTTGCCTCATCTTCGCTAAGTAACTTTTCTTTTTCAGCTTTTTTTAGTTCTTCATTAATATCTCTTCTTATGTTTCTTATAGCTATGCGAGCCTCTTCAGCTTTCTTTCTAACCATTTTAGCAAGGTGTTTTCTTCTTTCTTCTGTAAGGGCGGGAATGGTTATTCTTATTAATTTACCATCATTAACTGGTGTTAGTCCTAAATCAGATTTTAGAATTGCCTTTTCTATTGAAGGGATAAGCTTCGCTTCCCATGGCTGGATAACTATCTGTTTACTGTCTGGAATACCTAAGGTTGCAACTTGATTTATTGGTACAGGCGAGCCATAATAATCCACAGTAATACCATCAAGTATGCTAAGTGATGCTCTACCTGTTCTTATTGAAGCTAACTCTTTTTTTAAAGCATTTATTGTTCCATTCATACGATCTGTTGCTTTTTTTTTCACATCCTGCATATTAACTTTACCTCATCTTAAATTAATATATCAGGTATTACCTAAACTCTCAACTAAAGTTCCGACTTTCTTCCCAAACACTATATTTTTAATACTATCTTCTTCTTGTAAATTGAAAACTATAATGGGTATACCATTTTCTCTACATAAAGTAATCGCTGTTGAGTCCATAATTCTTAAATTATGTCTAAGTACATCAAAATGGGATATTATATCAAACTTTTTAGCAGAAGGATCTTTTAATGGATCTGAAGTATAAACCCCATCAACTTTGGTACCCTTAAGTATTACTTCTGCACCGATCTCGATAGCTCTTAAAGCTGCAGCAGTATCAGTAGTAAAATAAGGATTCCCAGTGCCTGCAGCAAATATTACGATCCTTCCTTTTTCAAGATGTCTAATCGCTTTACGCCTAATGTAGGACTCAGCCAATGCTTTCATCTCTATAGCTGACTGAACTCTCGTAGGAAGCCCTAATTTTTCTATAGCATTTTGAAGTGCTAAAGCATTAATCACTGTAGCCAACATCCCCATATAATCAGCAGAAGCTCTTTCTATTCCCTTAACAGATGCTTCAATCCCTCTAAATATATTCCCCCCACCTATTACTATAGCTATCTCAACGCCTAACTCAAAAACCTTTTCAATCTCATTTGCTATATATTCAACAGTCAAAGGATCAATACCGTAGCCTTTGTTACCCATTAAGGCTTCTCCACTAAGTTTTAACAAGATCCTTTTATACTTAAGATGTTGCTTTATCTCTTTTATTAATTCATGCTGTTTCATTAGTTTTTGATTCATCCTGATTAGTACCTTCGCCAAGTTGGAATCGTACAAATCTTCTCAATATAATATTCTCACCCAATTTTGCAATCTTTTCTGTTATAAGATCTTTAATCTTCATCTTTTGTTCTGGGTCTTTAATAAAAATCTGCTCTGTTAAACAATTGTCAGCATAAAATTTCTCTAACTTTCCTTCAACAATTTTCTCTACAATATTTGCGGGTTTATTAGATATTTGAGCTTTATATATCTCTTTTTCCTTTTCCTTAACAGCCTCAGGAACATCTGCTGGTGAAAGATACAACGGATTAGCCGCTGCGATATGCATTGCTATATCTTTTACAAGATTCTTAAACTCATCTGTTCTCGCCACAAAATCAGTCTCGCAATTAACTTCAACTAATACCCCTATCTTATCCATATGAACATAGGTACCGATTACACCCTCTGTAGCTTTCCTGCTTTGTTTCTTCAAAGCTGCTGCTAATCCTTTTTGTCTAAGCCAATCTATCGCTTTGTCAAAATTCCCTTGACACTCACTCAGAGCCTTCTTGCAATCCATTAACCCAGCTCCCGTTCTTTCCCTTAATTCTTTAACTAAATTTGCCGATATAGTCATTGTTTAGCCTCCTCATTGAAGACAACCTCTTCAGCAACCTCCTCTATGTTATCTGCTGATACAACTTGTTCCAACTCTGATTCAATGCTTTTGGATAAAATTCCTTTACCTTCAAGATAAGCATTTGCAATTTTTGATGAAATAAGTTTAATAGCTCTTATAGCATCATCATTTCCAGGTATAACAAAGTCTACCTCGTCTGGATCACAATTAGTATCTACCACTGCAACTATCGGAATAGAAAGTCTTTTAGCTTCTGCCACAGCAATTTTTTCTTTCCTTGGATCAATAATAAAAATAACCCCGGGCAGTGTTTGCATCTCTTTTATGCCGCTTAAGTTTTTTTCCAGTTTAATCCTCTCCTTCTCTAAGCTGGCAACTTCCTTTTTGGTCAAGACATCATATGTACCGTCTTGTTTCATCGTCTCAATTCTTTTTAATCTTTCTATGCTTTTTCTAACTGTAACAAAGTTAGTTAACATTCCACCCAACCATCTGTGAGTAACATAAAAAACACCTGCTCTCTGAGCTTCCTCATATATTGAGTCTTGTGCTTGCTTTTTTGTGCCCACCATAAGCATAGATTTGCCTTCCGCAGCAATATCTCTTACAAAAGCATAAGCCTCTTCAAGGCCTTTAAGAGTTTTTTGCAGATCAATTATATGGATACCATTTCTCTCGCCAAAGATATATTTTTTCATCTTTGGGTTCCATATTTTTACCTGATGCCCAAAATGAACACCCGATTCTAACAACTCTTTCATAGTTACAACAGCCATTTTTTAACCTCCATGGTTTAAACCCACGCCCTATCCCCTTAACCTATTAGTATAGCTTTAAAAACTAACCTTAGGAACCATCGAGGATGAATACAAAGGCGTTTGTTTTTTTAAATTGGTATAATATCATAAAAAGATTATTTATTGTCAATATTTCTACTATCCCCAAATTTGCCGATAGAAGTTTTAAAATTTAAAAAATATCTCATTCTCTGCTTCTTTTAGGCATTTAGAAAGAT
>JAOAHE010000056.1 GCA_026415415.1 Thermodesulfovibrionales bacterium
GTATGGCTTATAAGCCTTTGTGATTTTAAGATCCTCTTCTAAATCTTTCAGAATGGCTTTGTAAGAATCTCTCGTTATCTGGGGCTTTTCAAAGGTAACTGATTCAACACCATTCACTCTTTGTAAGGGAAGATATGGGATCCTCGTCAACATTTCTAAGTTATTATTAGGATTTCTAACTTTTAAGAAAGGAGAGGCAAGAGAAGTAAATAGATCCCATCTACCCTCTTCATCGTCCTCTTCTTGTTTTCTTTCAGAGGATGCAAGGTTGTCAGACTCATACCAAATGAGACCAAAGTTTGTATTAAAAACGTCGTCATCTTTTTTGTGATGCTTTATGGAGGCGATTATATATGGGTCATCTACAAAAAACTGCTTGAGCCATTCATAACCCCATCGTCCGTGAGTCTTTTCAAAAGGGTTATCCTGTGCGCGCTGTATTAGCTTTCCAATATCATGTAGAAGAGCACCTTTTACTAAGTTATCAAAGCCGTCAATCATCTATCCCTCCTTCCTTATAAAATACAATTCAAAATTCAAAATTCAAGATTCAAAATAGCTCAATGTTAAGATTCAACTACTAAGTCTTATCTGCCAATGCTACTATCAAAATTCAAAACTGTGAAAACAACTTAGCTTCGCTTTAATTTATAATTCAAGATTCAAAATTCAAAGCAACTTTGTTCTAATTTAAAATTTAAAATTCAAGATTCAAAACTCAAGATTCAAAACTCAAGATTTAAAATTCAAGATTTAAAATTCAAAAATCATGATGAAAACACCTCATTCTTTCTTGAATTTTGAATTTTGAATGTTGAATTGTTTTGTTATTTCTTCTACCTCTTCAGCCCATGTTTTACGCTTGATGTTAAACTTTTCCCCCTTAAGATTTGAACCTTTCAAGTAATCTATCAAGCCACTCAACTGTCCAGCAACATCCCTGCATAAATCGAATCCTATTTTGAATTCTTCTTTTGAAATATAGCCCTGATCAAAGGCGATATATAGTTGCGTCCTTACTTCGCCGGCAGAGCCTTTTGAGATATATAGGAACTGAATAAACTCTGCGTTTGAGCCTCTTTCAAAACCCTCTGCGATATTGCTCATAACTGATGCGGAAGCCCTTCTTATCTGGTCAACGAGGCTGAAGTCGCGATTGAAAACATCTTTTCTTGTAAGGCTATAAATATAATTAACAAGCTCTCTTGATTTTTGCCAGACAGGAAGTTCCTCAAAGTTTTTAGGCATGTTAACCTCACTTTAAATAAAATTCAAAATTCAAGATTCAAAATTCAAGATTTAATATTCAAAATTATTATCTCAGAAAATACCTTGCACTTCAACAAAAGAAATATTTCTGAAATATTTCTAAAAATATAAAGTAAAGAATCAAATTTTATTCTATAGTTATCTTTCCCTTTTCAACCTTGATACCGTATACACTGCTACCGTATTGTCTTATTGAAGATATTGTGTAATAGGGCAAAAGAGTCTCGTCCAATTTTTCTTTGAGTTTATTCCTTATCTTGCTCATATAAGATCTAATCTTTTCTGAAGGTATTCCCTCTGTGTATCTGTCAAGAAATTCCTGTGTTTTTGAGGGCCTTCCTTCGTAGATCTTTTTGTAATCAGAGGCAAATTCCTGAAGGACATTTTTTGAGAGTACCTCGTAAACATTATCAAAACAGTCTGTGCAGTCGAGACAGTAGATTCTTGAGTTATGCTTACATCCATCTGTTTTCTTTCTTAAAAAAACTGTGTATATGAAAAGTAGCATAGGGGATATATTCTCAATTACTATATCACCAATTGTAATTGTTCTTTCTGCAAGGTTGATTTTGAGGTATGGCTGCATAGTAGCTGTATCTATCTCCTTTTGACCTTCTTCTACAAGCTCTTTGAAGCCTTTTTTGTGTAATGGGATTTTGTCTCTAAGCCTTATAAAGGGGAGCTCAACAAGGCTGATCTCGGCATCCTTTGTGTTGAGCTTTTTTATTGAACCATTGGGCATTCTACATTCAACAATAATATCTTTTTTTGGTTTATAGAAAAAATTGGGGTTAGACTCAAACTCAGGGCTTACAAGGACATGGTAGAGTTTATCCCAAGCTCTACCAAAAAGCTGTAGTGCAGAGCCGATATAAAAGCTCATTGTCTTTCTACCACCTGCCAAAGAGCAATGGAGGCGGTTTTTGGGGTCAAGGGTTTGTTGTCTAATAAAAGAGGTTATTAAATCACCAATGATTTCGTTTTCTATTTTGGTCCTGATATCATCAATCTCTTTGCCTTCTTCATCTTTGGCGATTATGAATGAATCATCGTGTATTTCAGGCAGTGGCAGATTTAGTTCCTTTGAAAGCTCTCCTAAGATATTTTTTTCTAAAAGATTTTTCTTTATTAGCTCCTTTCCTATTGATGTGGTAATAAAATAAAGTTTGTGAGGTATTATAGGTGGGTTTTTTTGAGCAAGGGCATAGATAGTCTCAGTTATTATCTGAGGTGTAGCCCCCGTTACGAATATCAATATTTCTTTGTATTCTTCCTTTCTCATAATGATAAATATTACTAAATAATTTTTTGTCATGCAATAAAAAAATATTTCTGAAAAGTTTCAAAATTGTTTTCTTTTCTAACATAATATATTTATGAACGATAAGCCTTACAGGGATTTAAATTCTTATTTTCAAAGGTTATTTGGCGGTAAGACTTATAAGATAACCATTGATGCCGGCTTAACCTGCCCAAATAGGATAAATAGTAGGGGTTGCCTTTATTGTAATGAAAGAGGCTCTGGGACTGGCTTATGGGCAAAGGGTTATGATATTGAATCACAAATCAGACTTGGCATTGAGGGACTGAGGCGTAAATATAAAAAGATAGATGCATTTATAGCCTATTTCCAATCATACACTAATACCTATGCTCCGCTGCCACTACTAAAGTCAAATTGGGAGACAATTAAAAAGTTCCCAGAGATTAGGGGAATTTCAGTTGGCACAAGACCTGACTGCATAGATAGGGAAAGAATTGAGCTATTGAGTGAGTTCTCAATTGATTATAAGGTCTTTCTTGAGCTTGGGCTACAAAGCATAAATGAAGAACATCTTAGATGGATAAAAAGGGGTCACGGAGTAAAGGAGTTTGAAGAGGCAGTTAAGATCACCAAGGACTATCCCACTATTAATATAGTTGTTCATCTTATCTTTGGTTTTCCAGAGCAAACTTTAAATGAGATTAAAGAGACAGCGCTTTATCTCTCCCAGCTTGGCATAGAGGGAGTCAAGATTCATCTACTGTATGTTGCCAAAGGTAGTGCACTAAAGGATATTTTTGAGGCAGGCAATTTCAAACCTGTAGATAAAGATAGATACATTGAGATGGTCTGCACCTTTTTGGAGTATCTACACCCTGAAATTGTTATTCACCGCTTAACAGGAGATGCCCATAGAGGTGAACTAATTGCTCCTTTATGGTCAATGGATAAAACGGCTATCTTAAAAGAAATAGAGGCTACCCTTAGGAACAGAGAGAGTTATCAAGGGAAGTTTTTCAAAGAGATAATCTATTAAAGCTTTTCTATTTCCTGTAGCCATGCTTAAAGTCTTTATCGTAAAGCTTTGATTTTTTGTGGGTGTATCCCTGTGATGCTTTGAGGGATTCGCCTACATAGATGAGGGCAGTTTTTTTAATATTGGCATTTTTTACCATCTCTGCAAGTTCTTTTAGTTTTCCTCTTACTATCTTTTGCTCATCCCATGTAGCCTTCTCTACTACAGCCGTTGGGGTATCTTCAGGGTAGCCTCTCAATAGTTCTTCCTGTACTCTATCTATCATCCCTACGCTTAGAAAGATAACCATAGTTGCTCTGTGTTTTGCTAAGTCTCCAAGTTTTTCGCTGGATGGCATGGGAGTTCTACCTTCCATACGGGTGAATATGACCGTTTGACTGATTTCAGGTATGGTCAGTTCTTGTCCAAGCACTGCTGCTCCAGCCATAGCTGATGAGACGCCAGGGATAACTTCATATTGAATATTTAATTCTTTTAACTTTTCTATCTGCTCCGATATGGCACTGTAGAAGGCTGTATCACCAGTGTGAAGTCTTACTACTGTTTTGTCTTCATCTGCAGCCTTCTTCATTAAATTTGTAATCTCATCTAAGGTCATAGAGGATGAATCAAAGACACGAGCCTTTATACCATCAAGAAGTGCTCTATTTACAAGGCTTCCTGCATAAATAACCAGATCGGCATTATCAAGTAGCCTTCTACCCTTAAGTGTAATTAATTCAGGGTCACCTGGTCCTGCACCTACAAAATAAACCTTAGGCATTTCTAATCCTTTCGTCAATATATCTCATTATGAATTCTTTGACCTTTAATATATCTTCTGCATCGGAGATGCTTGATAGGGTGTCAATATAGTGCCTTTCTTTAAATATTTGATAGGATTCTTTATAATTTAAATCAAAAACCCAAGAGGTTTGCATAATCTTAAAGTCATTTAGGTTTTTCACATTAGACAGGGGTACGATTTTCCTACTGTAGATTTCATTTAACAAATCTTTATTATATCCTGCAGTATCCGGCAGCCCTAATCCAGCAGCAGATCCCATATCTTCGTTGTCTAAAAAATAAGCCTTAAATATTCTCCATATGTCAAGTTTGTCTGCATCTCTGATTAATTTAAGATGTAATATAGACCTGGCATCTTTTAGATCAGGCATCTTTATAGCGTTATGGAATTTAACGGATTGGATGATTATCTGGCTCTCCTCATGAGGCAAGGCATTGAGTACTTTAGTCTCCTCCAGTATTTGTGCACCTAAGAGCCCATGATTTACTGAGATACTATCTTTAAATGTTTTGTATCTTTTTAACTGCTCAAACCTTCCGATGTCATGGAAAAGGGCGATAGCTTCAGCAAGGTTTATCTCATCTTCTTTAAGTTTTAAGCTTTCTGCTATCCTATTTATGTTTTTGCAAACCTCAAAGGTATGGTTTTCCTTTAAAACAATATTTTTTTGGCTATCAGGATCATCTGTGTAGAAGGATTTTGCATATTCTTTAAATCTTGTTTTTAAATCTTGTAGTTGCCCCTTATTCATTTCTTTACTATAAGTATAGAAAAATAGTTTAGTTCTTCTTTATTTAGTTTACTTAAGTCTTTGCAGATGTACTCGTCTTTCATCCCAACCTTTGAGATATAGATGGATTTCTCGGTAAGTTTTAGCTCATCTAATAGGCTTAGAATTTTATCCATTACTTTGTGGACCTTCATAAGAACAATGGTATCAAAGGTCTCAAAGATAGTTTTAAGATTATCTGTGTAAGTAGTTGGTATAATAGCTATCTTTTCATCAGCAAGCCCAAGAGATACCCCTGCTTTGGCAGCAGAAGCGTTTATTGATGAGATACCAGGTATTATAGATATTTGCAAGTCCGGCTGTAGTTCTAATAGCCTATCATAGAGATAATAAAAGGTGCTGTAAATGGAAGGGTCGC
Source organism: Thermodesulfovibrionales bacterium (assembly GCA_026415415.1). Classification (GTDB taxonomy): domain Bacteria; phylum Nitrospirota; class Thermodesulfovibrionia; order Thermodesulfovibrionales; family Dissulfurispiraceae; genus DYHD01. Next base: position 5,505 of record JAOAHE010000056.1, read on the forward strand.
CTATGGTTATAAAGGCAATATCAAGTCCTTTCCTTAGGCGGTTAAGGATATTTTCAACTGTCTCGTTCCATTTCTTATCAAGGCTTTCCATATGCTCAGGCGATTTAGTCTTCTTCATAGGGAAATGAGCCTCTATTATCTCTTTGTCTTTAATATCAAAAACTTTGCTTACTATCTCAAGGGCAATGCTTGTTCCCTCCTCTCTACCCTTTGGTACACAAAGGCAGGGAGCCTCTTTAAGGATTTTCAGTGCCTTAAGGGTTATTAGTTCAGGGTCACCTGGACCTACACCTATTGAATAAAGGGTTCCTATCATTTATTTTTTCCCCTTGATTACAAAAACAGGATTTAAAGCAGAAAAGTAGTTGCTTTTGCCAATCTTGCGCATCCTTGAGACATTAATCTGACAGGCTTCAATCTCATATCCTGCTCCTTGCAAAGATGAAAGGGCTTTGTTAAGTGTCTGAATTGTTGCAGCGTTAATTACTATTACCTTAACGAAAATCTCTGTAAGATGATTAATAATCTCCTCAATCTTACCGCCACTTCCACCTATGAAAGCCCTATCAGGTTTAGGTAACCCTGTAAGGGCAGAGGGTGCCTCAGCAGGAATTATTTTAACATTAGAAGTCTTATGCCTTTCTATATTTTTTTGGATGTTTTCTACTTGAGTTAAGTTTTTTTCTATTGCATAAACCTTTACTTTAGGACATAGCTTTGCTACTTCTATGGAGACAGAGCCTGAGCCTGCACCAATGTCCCAAAATACTCCGTTAGCTGTTAGTTCTAATTTATGTAATGTTATCGCTCTTATTTCATCCTTTGTTATTAAACCATCGCTGTGAATAATCTCCTCTTCTCTTATTCCAAAGACTATATCTGAGTCAGGATTACTAAAAGCCAAGTTTTTATTTAGAAGAATAACCAAGTTTGGATTTCTGAATTGCCCTTGTGAAATATCAAAGGGTGTTCCCTCAATGATAGCCTCATCGGGATAGCCAAGTTTTTCACAGACAAATATTTTAAGTTTGTTTTTTTCATCTTCTTTTAACTCGTTGGAATTTAAAAGGGCTTTTGCTATATTTGTAGGGTTATTTTCTTTATCCGTTAGGATGGCTATCTTTTGATATTTTTTTATGAGCCTTGGCAGTTCGGTTATCTCATAGGTCATCTTTCTTCTTTTGTTAGGGTCAGGACCACCATGGAGGCTCATTAAGAAGGCGTTGTCCCAGGATTCCTTAATCCTTGCAAAGGCTACTTGGATGCTTGAGAGGTCTGGAAGTATAGTTACTGAATCTTTCCCAACTTCTTCTACTGCCCTTCTGCCAATGCCATAGAAGAGTGGATCACCTGAGGCTAATATAACTATCTCTGCATTTGGGTTTGATTTAATAAACTCAAAGGTCCTATCCACATTGTTTATGACCTTAACTTTGTCTTTAACTTTTTCATATTCCTTTAATTCTGTAAAGAAATCAAAAAGCCTTTCAGATGCCAAGATGAAATCGGAATCATAAAGTATCTTTTTTGTCTTATCTTCAAAGGGCTTAAAGCCGAAACCTATGACATATAACTTAGGCATTAGGAGACTATCAAACCGTCAACTATTTTTATAATTCGGTTGGCATAAGATGCAATATTAAGGTCATGAGTAATAACAATAATGGTCTTGCCTTTTTTATTCATATTAGTTAGTAGGTTCATAATCTCTGTAGATGTTTTAGAGTCAAGCTGTCCTGTAGGTTCATCTGCCAAAAGTAGATCAGGATCATTAATTAGTGCTCGTGCGATGGCTACTCTTTGCTGTTGTCCACCTGAGAGTTGATTGGGTTTGTATTTGATTTTGTCTTCAAGACCTACAAGAGCTAATATCTCCTTTGCCCTTTTTTTGAAATCTTTGGAATCTTTTTCTATGTATAAAGTCGGCAAAAGAACATTTTCTAATACTGTTGCATAGGGGAGCAAGAAAAAACTTTGAAATATAAAGCCAATATGCTCATTTCTGATTATAGAAAGCTGATCATCGGATAAATTTGCAACTTCTTTACCAGATAATAAATAGCTTCCAGAGGTAGGGGTATCAAGACAACCAAGTATGTTCATTAGGGTGGTTTTGCCCGACCCTGAAGGTCCCATGATAGCTATAAATTCACCCTTTTTGATCTTTAAATCAATACCTCTTAGAACATTTACGACTTGCTCTGCTACAGTAAATGTCTTGGTTATTCCTTCAAGAATGCATATATAATCATTTTCCATTAGTCTCACTCTTTAGGGTTTTGGCTGAACAGGAAGAATTAGTTTAGTAGCCAGTTCATCACCTTCTTTTAGTCCCGATAAAACTTCTGTTTTTTCTTCACCTCTTAACCCAATTTTTATCTCTACTCTCTGAACTTGATTAGGTCCAGTTACTTTATATGCAACCTGTTTTCCCCTCTCAAACTTTATAGCTGAATTTGGAACTACTAATATATTAGCTTTCTCTTCAAATATCACTTTTACGTTTGCTGTCATCTCAGGTCTAAGAAAAACAGCATCTTGAGGTTTAATCTTCACTATGGCGAGATAATATACAATATTGTCTTTGACAACAGGTTGGGGGTATATCTTTTCGATATTGCCTTTGAATCTTTTATCAGGAAAGGTATCTACATAGAACTCAACTTCTTGGTTTAGTTTTACTCTCCCAATTTCTGTCTCATCAATATAGATCCACATCTCAAGCATGGTAGGGTTGATGACCGTTACTAAGTTGGCAACTTGAAGTCCTGCGACAATAGTTTCGCCTTCCTGTGCTGTTACATCTGATACGACACCGTCTATGGGGGCGTATATTCTTGTATAAGTTAGTCTTGTTTCTGTTTGTTTAAGTGTAGCTATTTTTTCATCAAGGTTAGCCAAGGAGGAGTCAAGCCTGTTCTTGGCTAAATCAACCTGATCTTTTGTAGTATATTCGTGTTTGATCAGTTCTAACTGTCTTTCATAATTAATTTTTGCATAGTTGTAATTTGCTTCAGCATCTTTAATAGCAGCTTTTTGTTGTTCTATAAGTTTTAGGATCTCTCTGTCATCTATTAAAGCAATTAACTGTCCTTTTTTTACTTTATCTCCTACTTTAACATTCATTTTCATTATCGTTCCAGTTGCACGAGCACCTATCTTGACTACTGCCCCAACCTGAGGCTTGATAATACCTGAGGCTACTAATACCCCTCTTATATTTGCTATTTCTGCTTTTGCAGTTTCAATAACCTTAATAGAAGGTTTTGTAAAGAATTGTTTATACACGAAATATCCTGAGACTGCTAATATAACAATGAAAATGACAATTAAAACTTTTTTCATTACTGAAACCTCAATTATCTAAAAGTTCAAGTTTATCTATACCTACGATTTTTTCAAGCGTTGATTTCGCCATTATTACAGAAAGTTTTGAGTTAATCAGTTGTTCTCTTGCATTTGCTAATGCGCTTTCTGCCTGCACTAAGGTGAGTATATCACCTTTTCCGACCTTGTATTCACCAAAAGCTTGTTTATAGTTATGTTCAGCGAAGTCTAATTGTCTATAAGCTACATTTAGCTTATTGATAGCTGTTTGATAATCTTCATAAGATCTATAAGTCTCAAGTTGTATGACTCTTTTGATCTCGTTTAATTTTTCTGTTGAGATGTCTTTTTCTATTTCAGCTGATTCTTTTCTAAAAAATTTACCTAACTCAAAAAGATTCCAAGTAGCGGAGATACCGATCATCTTGTCTTCCTTGATTGTAAATGTCTGTAACCCTCTGTCTGTTTTTGTATAAGATGCTGAGGCTGAGATTGAAGGGAAAAACTCACTGAGAATCAAAGATTTCTTTTTATCAGAAATTTTAATTAGACTTTCTGCCTGTTTTATCTCTGGACGTTGCAGAGCCGTCTTAACAAGCTTGGTTACTTCTGGTAGTTTTAAGTTTGTCTCAAGGCTTCCTTTTAATTCTCTTATATCATTTATTGGAAGACCAATTATTGAGTTTAGTTCCAATTTAGCTTTATTATAATCACCTTCTGCCTGTAGAAGTGAGAATTTAGCTTGCTCTAATCTAACTGATGCCTGAAGAACATCAATTAGTTTAGCAACTCCGAGTTTATACCTTCCATCAGCTACTTCATAGTCTTTTTGTGCATCTTGTAGTTGGATCTTTCTTTGAGCTACTGTTTCTTTGAAAGCCAAGGTAGTATAAAAGGCGTTTTTAACTTGAAATTTTAGGTCTATTAAGGTTTTGTTTAACTCTTCACTGTCTACTTGAAGATTAAGCCTTGCTATCTCTTTGTTTGCTTTTCTTTTGCCTGCATCAAATAGCAGATATGACAAAGAAAGCCCGTAAGACCTTGATTCATAGTCTATTGTTTGAGTGTAATGCTTACTATTTGCAAAAAAACTATCAACTACAGGTAGATAGGGTGAAAGAGAGGCATTATAAAGGGCTTCGGAAGATTTAACTTTTAAATAAGCTGATTTATAAAGAGGCATATTTTCTATAGCAAGTTGGATAGCCTCTTCTATGGTGAGAGCATATCCATAATTTGAGTTAAAACAAACGAATGCTATGATAGCAAAAAGGATTATAGCAAAATTCCAAAGGCTTTGTTTTAGATGTTGCATTGACGGCTCTCCTTAAGTTTGATTATCGTTAGGATTAGTGAATATCCAGAACTGTTTTGGGGTCATCAAGGATGACAGCAATCGTGCAACAGTTGGAAACTGAGTCATATCTGTGTGTGGCAAGAACATAGCTGATATGTATTCATCCATAAATCTTCTTGAAACAGAAAGCTCTATGTAAGTCATCTTTGAAGCTATTTTTTCGGCCTCCTTTCTAAGTTCTTCGGAAAGAAGGCATAAATAAGCTCCTGTAAGTGAAGTATTTCCCATATAAAAGAATCTGTCTTGTGGTAAGTCTGGTAACATCCCTAAGATTATAGCTTTGGGTATGTTTATATAGTTGCCAAAACCACCAGCTATATACACTTTTTTAATTACATCAATAGTGAACCCTATCTCGTTTAGCAATGTCATCACTCCAGCGTATATAGCAGCCTTAGCCCTAAGTAGATTTTCTATATCAACCTCTGTAAGAACAATATCTTTGTAATGCTTATCACTCCGGTAGAAAAGATATTCGTACCCCTCTTCTCCTTTTCTTATACGATCAGTTTTGCCTATGATAAATTTACCTTTTTGGTCAATAATTCCTGTAAGGAACATCTCTGACATGGCATCTATCATTCCTGAACCACAGATACCTTGAGGGGTAATATTGCCTATAACACCGATTATGGGTTCATAGGTTGTAGGATCTATTTTGACTGACTCTATAGCACCTGTCGTAGCTCTCATACCACATTTTATTCCACTTCCCTCAAAACAAGGTCCAGCTGAACAGGCTGCCGTTACTATCCATTCATTATTGCCAATAGCAATCTCTCCATTTGTGCCTATATCCATGAAAAGAGATATTTCGTGGTTTTGATA
>JAOAHE010000057.1 GCA_026415415.1 Thermodesulfovibrionales bacterium
TATTTTATATCATCCTTAAACCTAATAAAAGAGGAGGCTTTTACTTTTTTTGAGAGTTGCCTATCGGCAAATTTGGGCAATATTTAAACATATTATAAAACTTTATTAGCAAAAAATGTGCTATCTTTGTAGACATAGCTATAAAGGCTTATATATAACTAAGGTAATTTTAATCATAAATTGCCTAACTTAATTTAAAAAATCAACTTACTACATAAAGATTAAAAATGATATAATTTTACAAATGTTTGAGCCTCTCCAACATTTAAGTCCAATTTTACAAGCCTTCTTTGCTTGCCTTTTCACTTGGGCTATGACCGCTCTTGGGTCAGCATTGGTAATATTTACTAAAAAAATAAATCAGAAATTGTTGGATACTATGTTAGGTTTTGCTGCTGGTGTGATGATAGCAGCGAGTTTTTGGTCTTTACTTAACCCAGCTATAGAGATGTCTCAAAACATTGGGGTACCCTCTTGGCTACCACCAGCAGTTGGTTTTATTTGTGGAGGAATTTTTTTAAGGCTCGTAGATAATCTTTTACCTCATCTACATGCAGGGTTTCCAATTAAAAATGCAGAAGGGATCAAAACCTCATGGAGGAGAACTACTTTGCTTATTTTAGCTGTTACACTTCATAATATACCTGAAGGACTGGCTGTTGGAGTAGCTTTTGGTGCCTCTTCTGCTGGTTTGCAATCGGCAAGTTTCAGTAGTGCCTTAGCTTTGGCTATTGGTATCGGTATTCAAAATTTTCCAGAGGGAGCAGCAATATCTATGCCTTTACGGGCAGAGGGTTTTTCAAGATTAAGAAGTTTTTGGTATGGGCAATTATCTGGTATGGTTGAGCCCTTTGCTGCATTAATTGGAGCTTCAGCGGTGATGATAGCCTTACCTCTTTTACCATATGCACTAAGTTTTGCTGCTGGCGCGATGATTTTTGTTGTCGTTGAAGAGTTAATTCCGACCTCTCAACAAGGTGAAAATACAGATTTAGCAACCCTTGGGTTGATACTTGGCTTTACATTAATGATGATCTTGGATGTTGGGTTAAGCCAGTAAAAAAGTTATTATAGAGCTGAACTTTCTTTGAAAAATAAAGCGTGATAAAAGGAAGTTCAGCTCTACTGACGTAAAGACTTTACCCTCTTACAGTGAGGACTGGACATGTTGAGTTTCTGACAACCCTTTCTGCTGTGCTACCAAAAAGGACTCTGTCTAACCCTGTTCTACCGTGGGTTCCCATAATTATTAAATCAATACTATTGTCTTTTGCAAACTTAAGAATTTCCTCATATGGAACGCCGCGTTTTATAACATATTCAACATCTTTTAAGTCCTCTCTTTCTTTGAATCCAAATCTTTCGAGTTCTTTTTTTGCTGTAGATTCTAACTCAGCATACATCTGATCAATAGAAGAATGTGGAACGTGCAAGCCAGATGCAGTAGCAATATCGTAAATAACATGGAGTAAATACAGCTTTGCTCCGTAAGACTTTGCCATATCAACAGCATAAGGTATTGCATGCTTTGCACCTTCTGAAAAATCAGTTGGGAAAAGAATTTTTTTAATCTGCATAAAAACCTCCTTAAATATTTAGCATCTTAAAAAAGATGCAATTAGTTAAAAATTTAAAAAAAACTTTTTTAATTAAGAAATCTCTTTTTTGCTAATTTAGGCTGCTCATTCAAAAAAATTAGTCTCATTCCTTCAAAAATGATGTTTCTTTTTATGGTGTGTCTTAATTTTAAAAAACTTGAGATTAAATTAGAGAAACCACCAGTTAGAATTATCTTTAACTCATAGCCAATCTCTTTCTGAATAGAGCTAACTAAATGTTCAATAGCACCTGCTGTTCCATGTATTAAACCTGATTTTATAGAAGAGGTAGTATCATAGCCGAGAGCCTTTTTCGGTTTTGTAAGAGCAATATCAGGAAGTTTTGCAGTTCCCATAAACAGTGATTTTTTCATTAACTCAATTCCAGGTAAAATAGCTCCTCCTAAAAGTTCGCCATTTTTACTGACAACTGTAATCGTTGTAGCTGTTCCAAGATCTATGACAACTAATGGTTGTTTATGGTGAAGATAAGCTCCTACTGCACTGGAGATTCTGTCAGCCCCCAAGGATGTCTTTTTTTTAATTTTTAGTTTTAACCCACCTGTGGTTCTGTGATTAATTATTAAAATTTTTTTAATGCTCAATCCTTTTAAAGCCTCCTGTATAAGAGGAGTTAAAATAGGAACTACAGATGAAATAACTGCTTTAGCAGAGTTTACATATTTTAATTGTGATCTCAAGAGTTCTTTTTTTAGAGTTTCACGATAAAAAGAAATATCCTTAACGGGGGTAGAAGGAATTTTTTTAATATAAGATAATTTTTTGCTTTTAGGGTTACCATAAAAAGCAAACCCGATAGTTGAGTTTCCTATATCTATACAGATAAGCACAGTGAATCTGCTCTTTAAATTAACTATTTAATTTCTCTTAACATTTTTATATCGCCAAAACTGACTTTTATGAGTGAGCTATCTTGCAGTTTAACGATTAATAGTCCTTCATCATCTATTGTTTCTGCAAGGCCTTCGTAAATCTCTTTACCCATATATACCTTGACTCTTTTTCCGAGGGTACAGTTTAGCTGTTTCCACTGAGCCAATAAATTTTGTTTTCCCTTTTTTAGTAATATTTCGTAATGCTCATATAATTCTCTTAAGATCTCAATGATTATGGAAGTCCTCTTATACTGCTTACCAGTTAGTATTTTCAGTGAAGTTGCTGTATCTTCAATGTCCTCAGAAAGTTCTTCTTGATCTAAATTAACGTTAATACCAATACCTAAGATTGCATAAGATATTTTATCACTGTCAGCTTTTATTTCAGTGAGAATACCTCCTAACTTTTTTTCATTAACTAATAGATCATTTGGCCATTTTATAAAGACTTCTGCTGTGTATATTTTTCTCAGTGCCTTACAGCAAGCTACAGCTGACATAATAGTTAGAATCGTCATTTCTCGGGGAGGAAAGGAAGGTTTCAGGATAATACTCATATAGATGTTTTTCCCTGGTGGTGAAAACCAGCTTCTACCCATTCGTCCTCTCCCATGAGTTTGTCTGTCAGCAACAATAATTGTCCATTCAGGGTATCCTTTTAAAGCCAATTCAGTTGCAGTATTGTTTGTAGATGGTAAAGTTTCGTAATATAGGAAATTTGCAATAGTAGATAAATTATAGTTGGAAAAGGCTTCTTTTATCTCATCCATGGATAGATCCGGAGAGCGCAGAAGTTTATAACCCTTCATAGGATTTGCACTAATTGAGTAACCTTTTTTCTTTAACGAGTTGATTCTTTTCCAGACAGCAACTCTTGATATCCCCATAACAGATGCAATTTGAGAGCCTGATATATAATTGCCATGCTCTTTTAGTAATTTTATAATTACTGAATTATCCTTATATTTCATTTTTTATTGTTGTTCTAATATTACAACTTCAATCTTTTCTTTGAGTGCTTCTGCAAAAATCTCTGCATCACTCTTGCTCCCTACGATAGCACCAAAATGCATCGGAATGGCTATCTTAGGCATTATGTCTAAGGCGGCTTTGACAGCTTCTTCTGCTGTCATTACATAAGTTCCAGAAACAGGAAGTAATGCAATATCTATATTTTTGAATGTCTTCATTTCAGGTATATAATCTGTATCTCCTGCAAGATATATCCTTTGTCCGCTTACTTTGAAGATAAAACCAACCCAACCGGTCTCTTTTTTGTGAAAATCTTTATTTGTATTATAAGCTGGTACTGCTTCTATTTCTATGCCTTCTACATTAATTTTATCCCCTACTTTTACTATTTTAATGTTGCCTGTTAGTTTTTTTGCACAGTCAGCTGTTGTTACTATTACGGTTTTTTCCCCTTGGATTTTTTTAACATCATCTGGCACACAGTGATCAAAATGATCATGTGTAATTAGGATAATATCAGCGACATCATTTTTTTTGATCTGATAAGGATCGGTGTAAATGACTTTTTCGCCAGTTATTTTAAAAGTGTCATGTCCTAACCATTGAATATTTTGCACCATAACTTTAACCTCCTTTGCCTTTCTTGTATAGAAGAAAGTTGATATTTAATTAAAAGTAAAGAATAAAAATAAAAATTCAATTATTATGATCTTTAGATTAAGAAAGTTTTTTGTTGTATTGTAATTATAGCATAATAAACACTGTTTAAACTCTTTAAGCAGATCTCTTAAAGTTATTAAATAAAATATTATATTGCTTGATTAGGTTATGGAAATGTTTTCCGTTGCTAAAAACTCACTTAAAGAGTAAAGGATAGAAGGTCATAAGATAATATTTCAGAAAAAAATGTCTCTATAAAGATAACTTTTACTTGGTTGTAAGGCTTTATTTTTAATATACTTTAAAAACATTTAAAGAAAGAGATTACTAAGGTTATCAATAATTTTATGATTTTTAAAGTTTTAGCTAAGAAGATATATTAAGTTACTTAAGGCAATGACAGATGAAGAGCTTTAAATAAATTTATATTACATCTTATCTGGTGCTCTAACATTTAGGATTTCTAATCCATGATTAAGTACTATTCCTATAGCCTCACAAAGAGCAAGCCTTCCTTTTGTTAATAACTCATCTTCAGTTAAGACTCTGAATTTTTGATAATAATTATGAAATAGGCTCGCTAATTCTTGTAAGTAAAAAGTTATTCTATGCGGTTCACAGCTTTTGGTAGCATTAGCTAAGGTCATTTTGTAAAGTAAGGCTTTTTTTATTAACCTTAACTCTTCAAGGTTATAATTAAATGAGTTTAACGATGTCAAGAAAATATTACTTTCTTTCTGAGCTGCTGTTTCAAAAAATTTTTTAAATATGCTCTTTATTCTTGCATGGGCATACTGCACATAATAAACTGGGTTGTCATGGGACTGCTTTTTAGCTAACTCAATATCAATTTCAATATGGCTATCATGCCTTCTTGTAAGGAAAAGAAATTTTGTAGTATCAACTCCTATCTCATCAGCTATCTCTTTAAGTGTGATAAACTCACCTGTTCTTTTTGACATAGATACAGGTACACCATTTCTAAGAAGGCTTACCATCTGCACAAGCAAAATTCTTAATTTATCTTTGGGGTAACCAAATGCTTCTATGACAGCTTCTATGCGAGGAATGTAACCATGGTGGTCGGCTCCCCAAATGTTAATGAGTTCGTTATAGCCCCGTTCAATCTTTTTTTTGTGGTACGCAATGTCTGATGCAAAATAGGTATATTCCCCATCGCTTTTTATAACCACTCTATCTTTGTCATCGCCAAAAAATGTTGATTTAAACCAGTAAGCGCCGTCTTTAAGATAGATAAGCTGCTTTTTTTTAAGTTCCTCTATAGCTGAGGAGACATAGTTTTGCAGATAAAGTGCTTTCTCGCTTTGCCAATGATGAAAAAAGATCCCAAAGTCTGAAAGAACGTTTTTAATATCGGAAAGGATTTTTTTATAAGCATGATCTGTCATCTCTTCTTCTGTTAGACCACTTTCTAAGAATTCTTTGGCGATATCTACTATATAGTTTCCGTGATAACCGTCTTGTGGCATCTTTACATTAAGTCCTTTGAGCTGTTTATATCTTGCTAAGACTGATGATCCTAATAAGTTTACTTGTCTACCAGCATCGTTAATGTAATACTCTTTTTCCACGCTATAACCATTAAACTTAAGAAGATTAAATAAAGCTTCTCCTAACGCTGCTCCTCTGCCATGCCCAAGATGAAGAGGACCGGTGGGGTTAGCGCTTACAAACTCAATAAGGATTTTTTGCCCTTTCCCTATGTCTTCAAAAAAATAGTCCTTTTTATTCTTTAGTAATTTTATAAGTTCATTAGATAAAAATTTTTCTGAAAAACTAAAATTAATATAACCAGGTCCTGCTATCTCAACCTTAGAGAAAATATCCTTCTCGTTAATTTTGTTGAGGATGTCTTCAGCTATTTTATGAGGAGCTTTTTTTAATACTTTGGCAAGTTTCATGGCAATTGGTGTAGCAATATCGCCAAAACTTTCTTCTGTGGGTATTTCTATCTCAATATCATCAACTGGTATCTCTACTAAACTACTCAATGCATTATGAATAATTTGCTTAATTTGAGGGATCATAATTTACTCAATAGCTATAAAAGTCTCTGTTCTGCTAAGCCCTTTTATTTTGCGGATTTTCTTTAAGATTCTCTCAAAAATATCATTTATATTGTCAGCCTCGATTATCATTATTATATCGTAATGTCCTGTAATAACATCAGCTTGCACTACACCTTTTATATTTCTTATTGAGTCTCTTACAGGTATCTCTTCGCCAGGTATTACATTACCTAATAAATAAACCCTTGGCATAAAACCTCCTTTGCAAGGACGCAGTATAAAGACAGCAAATATATTAACATATTTTTTTCTTTAAATAGTACCCTCAAAACCACCTAATTGCTAATATTGCAATATAAATACAGATTATTAGACAAACAAAAGAAATGTTTTCGTATGCTTAGACTTTTCGATCAAAATAGTCAACAAATCCTTCCTATTAAGCAAGGAAAATGGCTTATAGGAATTATCAATTCCTACAAGGCTTGCTTAGATCGAAAGGTTAACTGAGACTAAGGATGACAGCAATGTTAATAGTGAGTGAGAAGCCATTGCCACTTTGTAAAAAATTTTTATTTATTTTTTTAGGCTATTGTAATGGTGCGATTGGGTTTTACCTACCTTCTATTTTTATAAAGAATCTATCAACTTTGGTAGTTACTTCACCAAGGCCACCTACAAAATTAGCATATACCCCAGCAAATCCTCTTTTGACTCTATCAACAATGAAGGGACCTCCACTTAAAGTTATATTGTTTAAGTAAACCGTGGCTTTACTGTTTTTGACCTTTATAGCCATTTTATACCAAGTGGATTTTTTTGGTGTGACACCTATGGCTTCGTTTGCATGCCAAATTTTTAGGTAAACAGGATAATTCCTTGTATCAACTCCTACATATGCTAAGTTGATTGTAGGATCATCCGTTTTTAAGTCACATACTAACCTATAGAAGTTACCATTAATAGGGTCAATTAAAAAAGCAATTCCTGAGAGAGGTCCTTTATTGCCTTCAGTGACAGGGCAATAAACAAGTGCCTCTATGTAAAAGTTCTCCATTTGCTTAGTAACTGCATAACTTAAACTTGCAAAACCACCAGCATTAGAATTTTTAAGTATACCTATTCCATTGTCTCCATCAGGTGCTTCTGGGTCAACTACAGCATTTAAATTGTCAAGATTAAAGAAAGGGAAAAAGGACCATCTAAGTTTGGATTTTCCATTAGAAAAATCATCTGTATAATAATCTTCGGGATAAGCATTTGAGAAGTAAAATATAAGCAAAGAGGCAAAAAAGATTGAAAAAATTAAGGTTCGCATTTATACCTCCACTATTTATGATTCAAATTAATTATTATCGTGATAATTTACCTTTTTATTTTTCAACAAGCTGATTATTAAGTGATGAAAATAAATTTTTAGCTTCACTTAATTAGATTATAATATGTTACAATAAATTTGTGTATTTCTTGTAATAGTAACAGTTCTTATTTAGTTGATTAAGTAAATAATGAAAGCCCTGAAAAAAAATTTCATAGATGAGTTTATAGATAAGAGTAAAAGTAAAGGGTTAAAAATAACACCTCAAAGAATAGCTATTTACAAAGAGTTGATTAAATCGTCTGAGCATCCATCTGCTGAAACAGTTTATAAAAAATTACATAAAAAGTATCCTAATATATCATTTGACACCGTCAATAGAACCTTAATTACTTTTTCTAATATAGGTTTGTTACAAATAGTAGAAGGTTATGGTGATCCCAAAAGGTTTGATCCTAATACTGAAAGTCATCATCATTTCAGATGTATAAAATGTGGTTCAATTAGTGATTTTTCATATAAAGAATATAATGAGTTAAAAATTCCAGAAAACTATAGCGAGTTGGAGATTAGAAAGGTAAAGGTAATTTTAGAAGGCATATGTAAAAAGTGTAAAAATAAAAAAGACTTTTCTAAATAATAAAAATTTTATCTATGTCAGTTTAAAATAATTTCAACAACTAACCTCATCATATAGCCCTTTAACAACCTTCTTCTTTTTATATTTGAAAGAGCAGAAGAGCTATAAACTCCTTTTTTTTATTAATTAAAGATCAAGTAAGTCTAATTAATAGATAAATTTAATTACTATGTTATTTGGTAAACATAAGCTAAATAAATAGATATTAATAAATGATGAGACTTGAGAATATCTTACGAATAAAATGTTAATTTTATAGTAAAGATTTTTAGTGCAAAAAACCCCTTTTTCAGGGGTTTTTTTTATTTTTGTATTATTTCATAACATTAAGTAAGTTTTCAACAGGTACAGCTGGTAAAGAGAGCAAATGTAGCGAACCTCTTGAGCCAAGCTCTACTGACATCTTCATTACTGTCTCGTTATCAGGTGCTTCAATGATGTTTACAAAATCATAAGGTCCTAAAACAGCAAATTGCTGTTTTACTTTTATACCCATCGCTTCTAATTCTTTGTTTACTTCAAATAATCTTGAAGGATTCTCTTTTATTGTTTTTCTTCCCTCATCCGTTAAATTGGTTAAAATAATATAGTATGCCATTTTGTTCTCCTCCTTCTATGTTTTTAATATATTTATACTATTTAAAAGTTAGTATGTCAATAAATATTTACCTTTAATTTTGTTATTAAAGAAATAAGATAGCCTTTATATAATAGAGCCAGCTGGAGTAGCTTTATTTATTTTAAAAGGTGAGGATATTTTTCTTTCATTGAAAGAAAAGCTTCTATATTGCTATATGAGATTTGGGTGAATCTTTAATTTCAATTTAGTCTTAGGATTAATGGTTAAACCTTTTTAGAAATAAAATAAAAAACTAAGATTGAAACTGCTAAAATTACATTTCCTACAACAACCATAGGGAACAATGTTGAGTTATTCATCAAACCTACTAATATAATTCCACTTGTAATTCCCAAACACATTGTGCCTAAGCCATAACTATAAACTTTTATTGAATCGCTCATGTTTAATAAGGAAGTTATCAAGTAAAAATCAAAGAGACCAAAAGAAAATTGGCTTAAATACAAGCTATATTTAATTAATAAAGGGTTTTCTGTTTGGAAAATTGAGAAAGATATAATGCCGAGAAAGATACCCAATATTGGTAACAATTCTTTTTGCTTTATTTGTATTAAAAAAGCTCCAAAGACAGCTGTAATATAGAAAATTAGCTCAAGACCTTCTGATTTAATGGTTTTTAGATACTGAGGCAGTAAAAAGTTGTAAAATATGCCGCCAATTAAATAAAAAATAAAAATAAAAGATAACCAATTCTTAAGTTCTTTCAATAAAGGCTCATCTTTTATAGGTTGTATTGGCAATGGAAGGATTGATATTAAAGAGATTCCATAAAATAAATAAATAAAAGGCTCATCAATAATAGGGATTTGTTTAAAGAGTAAAACTAATGTATTCCCTAATGCTAAGCCAATACAAACAAAAAGCGGCATATTAGGGATAGTTTTTAAGTTAGAGAATATTTTCAATAATAAAAAAGTACTAAGAATTCCCGTGAAAATTAGAATTAATTTTTGCATATGTAAAGAATAGGGATAAATAAAAGTAAAAAGCATGATTATTATGATTGAAGCATTTAATAAGCTTTTAGTAGGATTTATTGAAAGTTTTCCAAGCAGTAAGTAAGTGATAGTATGAGGGACTAAAAAAAACAATATATGCCACTCAACATCGTTGCTAATCCCAAGTGGGAAAGACAATAGCCAAAATTCAAATAGAGCAAATGCAATGATTTGTTGTATGTAATTGATCACTTTTTGAAATTTTTAATATTTAATAATCTTTAAAAAAAATTTTTGCATAACTTTAATTCCATTTTATTTAACAAATTCAATATCAAACACAAGATTCAGGGTGATTCTATAGGATTAAGAGTTAATTGCTTTAAGAAATTAAAATCAATTAATATTAATATTGGGAGTGTATAGGGTTCTGGTGTCCTGTCTCTTATACACATCT
>JAOAHE010000058.1 GCA_026415415.1 Thermodesulfovibrionales bacterium
CCTTTCAACAATGCCTATTTATAGAACCGCATTTTAAAAGGTAACTGAAACATGGAGGAGCGATAAGTGTTTAAGCTTAGCATGTGGATTTATAGAACCGCATTTTAAAAGGTAACTGAAACTGAGGATACTTGAACTTGATGAATTTCTTGATTCATTTTTATTTATAGAACCGCATTTTAAAAGGTAACTGAAACTGAATGCCCACCTGGAACTCTTTTTGATCCAGCAAATTTATAGAACCGCATTTTAAAAGGTAACTGAAACTTTATCTCTTGCTGGGTTGTAAGTCCCTGTTGAGATTTATAGAACCGCATTTTAAAAGGTAACTGAAACTGCGTATTTCTTTCTCTTTTCTCTGCTCGTGGCGTATTTATAGAACCGCATTTTAAAAGGTAACTGAAACCCAGTGAGAGATGCCTCATAGGTCACTTCCTCAATCATTTATAGAACCGCATTTTAAAAGGTAACTGAAACTTGAAGCTGACCACGCTATATCCAATGCAATAGGTTTATTTATAGAACCGCATTTTAAAAGGTAACTGAAACTCTTCAATTTTGACTATCTTTTCCAACTGCTGTAACCTATTTATAGAACCGCATTTTAAAAGGTAACTGAAACTAATGTCTTTTCTATTACTGTTTCTCCGCCAGTTGGTGATTTATAGAACCGCATTTTAAAAGGTAACTGAAACCTTCACTTACCCTTCTTTCGTTCCCTTTCTACCATTTATAGAACCGCATTTTAAAAGGTAACTGAAACACCTGCAGGACATTCGCAATTACTCCCACATTCAGTCTGAATTTATAGAACCGCATTTTAAAAGGTAACCGTTTAAGACAGGGGATTGGGGATTGGGAATTGGGGATTGGGGATTAAGATGTTTAAAGCTTCTTTCCCTAACTCCTAATCCCTAATTCCCAACCCCTGCCTTTCATTGAACCGCATTTTAAAAGGTAACCGTTTAAGGCAGGGAATTGGGGATTTGGGAATTGGGGGATTACTAATTTAAGATAAATCCTCTGTTTCATCAGATTTTATAGACAATTAAGAGCTTTGAGGCTCTTCATTTTTTAAGGCATGTATTTTTAGATTTCTTAAGCAGCTATAATATAGATGCTTCAGCCGAGCCATATTTAAGGCATCGGCTGAAGGCTAAATAGATAGGTGATCAAATATTTAAGAAAAAAATCCTTTAATTACTTATCTGAATACTCCAATGAGGAGTGATGAAGAATGATGCGAAGTTTGCCTGAGTCGTCTTTGACAAATCCCCAAGTCTTATCTACTGAAGTTACTTTGCCATCTTTACCTGTTAAGTGGACCTTAGCCATTGTCATAGCACTGTCCCCTGTTATGAAAATAGCTGCATTTTCTACTTCACACTTCTTCCAGCCCTTCAATGCAAAGCCTTTGTCCTTAGGGTAAGAGGGATCACCGCCAACAAAGTAAGCCAAAGCTCCTGCGCGTGTTAAGCGAAAAGTCTGTGGTTTTACAGTGAGTGTAGGTTTAAAGAGAACTGCTCCCATCTGGTAGCCATAGGCAGAATCAATAACCTTTTCTGCCAATGCTTTTGCTGCTGCTTGACCATCCTTTTCATATGTGTTGCTAATATCGACAAGAGCCTTGCACCAGCCTTGCTGAGCAGCAAGGACTTCCTGTTGAGTGATAGCTTGATTTACTACTACTGCTTTCTCTTGTGCGACTGCAATACCCGAAAACATCATAAAAACACTAATTAGTAAACAAAAAACGACTTTCATTTTTCTTCCTCCTTTCATTTGATAATATATAATAAATCATCCCCTATGACATAACAATAAATATTTTCAATCTTAATCAATAATTAAATAACAGCTATAGTAGCAAATTCCTGATTTGTAGTCAATAAAAAAAGACACTAAAAAACCCAACATAGAAATAATAAGATATTCGTCCTCAATTACTAATACTTAAAGGGTGTGAGGAGTCTATGGCGTTACCTAATTAGGCTTCTTGCTTCAGCTGGAAATGAAAACTTTTTAAGTCTGCTATAGAGATTCAGTCACGGTGAATTTAAGTAAGTGAGATAAAAAGGATTTTTGTTAGGTATGGCGAAATGGCTAACTAAAAAAGGGGAAGTATTTGCTTCCCCCTTTTTAGTTGATAAAATTTAAAATTCAACCTAATTACAATTTATTATGCAATATCGGAAGCTACCTTAATTCATTGAAAATGACATCTTAGAGCAGAATGAAGGTTTTTTGAGCACAACTTTAAGGAGCGAACTATAAGGGATATCGGTAGCGTCAGCTAAAGCATTGAAAATATGGGTATTATCGATGATCTTGGTGCAGGGATACCAGTCACCCTCATATTTTTTAAATAACTTATTAGACTTACTGCCTATGGAATACAACATTGTAAGTTCATTGGTGTGGTTATTAGTGCGATATGTAACCTCTCCATCAGGATAACTCCAGTTATAATCAGAACCTATCTGCACAGGAAGATCGCCTTTTCCAAGAAGCTTATCTTCTGTTAGCCTCATATAGCTGTTGGCATGGTCTGAAGTGACAATGAGAATTGTATTGTCCCAATCAATATTGTCTCCAGGTCTATTAACAAAAGCTATAGCCTCTTTCACTGCCTCCTCTAAATCCCACACTGTGCCAATCATCCATTTATAGTTATTAGCATGGTTTGCCCAATCAATGTCACCTTGCTCGACCATAAGGAAAAAACCATCCCTATCCAGACTTAACACCTCAAGGGCGGCAATTGTTGAATCTTTAAGAAGGGGGTTTTCTACCGTTGCCCTTTGGATATTTGGTGAACCAGGATTGTCTTGTGGTATTGGTGGCTCAAAGTGTCCACCACTTCCACCAAAAAGCCCAAAAAGTTTTTTCCCTTTATTTTTAGCTTCAAGTGCGGCATTTTTAAGTCTTTGCGAACCATCCTGACCAGAGACTCTTTCAACAAAAACATATTCAGGGAATAAGCCTGATTTTACATCATTATATAAAGTCGCAGACATAAATCTACTATTCCATAAGGGATGTCCACCACCTATTACGACTTCAGGTTTGATTGTCCGAATAATCTCATCGGCTATGTGGTAATAATTATTACGATGTACATTATGACTTACAAATGATGCAGGAGTTGCATGAGTAAAAGGAACTGTGCTGACAACTCCAATTGCAAAACCCTTTTGTTCTCTCAACATTTCTGCGATGCTCTTTAATTTACCATCAGGGGTGTCAGAAGGCAACCAAGCTATATTACCGTCATCTGTCTTATATCCAGTAGAAATTGCTGTTCCTGCTAATAAAATTGAAGACCTTACTAAAACACTTAATAAGCAATGTTTGACTTATGAAGTAATTAATTTGAGCTTTAATTCAACGATAAATTGGCCTAACTGTCTTTTATATCCATGACAAAAGAAATTAAGTTGCAATAGAAAAATGCATTAACTTCTCTTCGGAAAAATTTTTTAATTATGTTTTACTTAAGGATGAGAATTTTTTTGGGTAAAGTATAACAATCCAAAGTGACAAGGTTACTATAGGATAGTTAAAGAAATGTTAAAAGAGTAATGACATTTTCTATTTTAAGAAAATATTTTTGAAACAAAAGGTAGGATATATCTTATAGCTGTAAAAACAAGTATCCCTGCAAGTATCCATTTTATAATCTTTGCAGGTACATGCTTTTGTACTCGCGCACCAAGATACATACCTACCATCCCTCCAAATCCAAATAGCAAACCAAGTAGCCAGTCTGGAGCAACAACGAGATTTGGATAAAATGGTGCTATAACTTGGTAAAATATGACTGCAACGACAGATGTTAAGAATGTGCCCATAAGGCATGCCCCAGCAATAGTATATACAGGAAGGTGAAAAATAGCTATGAAAATAGGTGCTATGATAGCACCACCGCCAATACCATAAATTCCACCTACTATGCCTACTATAGCTGACAAAGCAAAAATAATTAAAGGATTTACAACAAAAGTCTCTCCATAAAAAGTGTATTCCATCTTAGTAATACTAAATTTTTTAACTACAGCCTTTGGTAAGGCGGTTTTTGTCTTTTGATATTTACTTACTGCTTCTTGAAATCGGCACTCCGCTGAACTTTTTACTGTTTCAGGAGCTGGTTTTTTTAGGATAGTTTTGATCATTAAGCTACCTATATAAAGAAGAACTAAACCAGCAAAAAACTTAAAAGTTGTGGGATCAGGTAGATATTGAACCCTTGCTATTACACCTGCAAAGACTCCTGGTATCGTGCCAGCTATAACCATCCATGTTAATGGCCAGACCATACGTCCTTCTTTAATAAATCTATAAACTCCACTTGGGATTGCAACAACATTAAATAAATGATTAGTTGCACTAACTGCAGGTGAAATGAATCCAAGGACACTCATCTGAAAGGGCAAAAGCAGATTGGCGCCTGATACGCCTCCCATGCTACAAAAAAAAGCAACAGCAAACCCAGCAATAAAAGGGATTACTGGCGATATCTCTATGCCTGCAACTGGAAAATACACATCCACACCTAATTAAATAATTTATTATTAATTCTATCAATATTAGTAAAAAAGATTGATGAATTTTTTTTATCAATCAATAAAGCTTGAAAATGATTAGAAGGCTTAGTTTAGAGTTTTAAAAAAAAAATTAGGCGGTATACTGTTAATCTTTAATACCAACTTTTAATAAGCTTTCTTTAATAATTTTTATTTTGTCACGAATTTCTGCAGCCTTTTCAAATTCAAGTCTTTTTGCAGCTTCTCTCATTTCTATCTCCAGTTCTTTTATTCTGTTTTCATTTAAATCATAATCAGCGATTTCCTCATTTATCTGTGGTGGAGCAAAATAATCAGATTCATAAATAGAACTCAGGATATCTTTTATCTGACTCTTTATAGTCTCTGGGGTTATCTTGTGCTTCTTGTTATAAGCTTCTTGAATTTTCCTTCTTCTATTGGTTTCATTCATAGCCCTTTCAATAGAACCAGTGAGATTATCAGCATAAAGTATTACTTCACCATTGATATTTCTTGCAGCACGACCTGCTGTCTGAATAAGAGAGCGTTCTGAGCGTAAAAAACCTTCTTTATCTGCATCTAAGATAGCTACAAGTGAGACTTCGGGTAAATCCAGTCCTTCTCTTAACAGATTAACACCTATAAGCACATCAAACTTACCAAGCCTTAAATCCCTCATTATCTCTATCCTTTCAAGGGTATCAATATCAGAGTGCAAATATCTTGCTTTTATACCAAGTTCTGAGTAATAATCAGTAATATCTTCTGCCATTTTTTTAGTGAGAGTTGTAACTAAAACCCTTTCTTTTTTTTCAACCCTTTTTCTTATCTCTCCTAAAAGGTCATCTATTTGTCCTGAAGCAGCTCTTATCGTCATTTTTGGATCTAATAAACCTGTAGGTCTGATTACTTGTTCTATGACAACACCATTAGCTTTATTCAGCTCATATACCCCTGGAGTTGCGGAGACATATATAATCTGATTCATACGGCTCTCAAATTCTTGAAATTTTAAGGGTCTATTGTCTATAGCAGAGGGAAGTCTAAACCCATAATCTACTAAGGTCTGTTTCCTTGATCGGTCTCCTTCATACATACCACCTATTTGTGGGATTGTAGCATGTGATTCATCTATTACAGTTAAGAAATCTCCTTGTGATGGTCCACTTCTTATGTAATCTATCAAAGTATAAGGCGGTTCACCTGGCATCCTGCCGCTTAGATGTCTTGAATAATTCTCAATGCCATGACAATAACCAAACTCCATTAACATCTCAAGATCAAATCTCACTCTTTGCTCAATCCTCTGAGCAAAAAGATCTTCACCTCTTCTATTAAAATACTCTATCCTTTCTTTCAATTCTTCTTCTATACCCTTAATGGCTCTTTGCATTTTGTGTTGCGGGGTTATCCAATGGCTATTTGGATAAAGAATTAACTTGCTAATATTCCTTATTTTTTTACCATTTAACGGGTCAATCTCGGAAATTAAATCAATATCATCTCCAAAAAAATCAACCCTTATAGCCTTGTCCTGAGAAAAGGCAGGATAAATATCTATAATATCTCCACGAACTCTGAAAGAACCTCTCTTAAAATCCGAGTCATTGCGAAGATACAACATATTTGTTAGGGATTTCAGCAGCTCATCCCTCTTTAACCTCATCCCAGTCTCTAAAAATAAATGCATACCCAGATAATCCTCTGGCGAGCCTATTCCATAAATGCAAGAGACAGAGGCAACCACTATAACATCAGTTCTTTCAAGAACAGACATAGTTGCAGAATGTCTAAGCCTGTCAATATCATCATTAATCATTGAATCCTTTTCAATGTAAGTATCAGTTGAGGGGATGTAGGCTTCTGGCTGATAATAATCATAGTAGCTTACAAAAAACTCAACAGCGTTGTCAGGAAAGAGCTCCTTGAATTCTCCGTAAAGTTGAGCAGCAAGAGCTTTGTTATGAGCTATTACTAAAGTAGGTTTATTTACATTTTGTATAACATTAGCAATTGTAAAAGTCTTACCAGACCCAGTAACCCCAAGTAATACCTGATGTTTTAAGCCCTTTAAGACACCTTCTGTAAGCTTTTTAATTGCCTTAGGTTGATCACCCTTAGGTTTGAACATAGTTTTCAACTTAAAATTGCCCATTTATTTATGTTAAAATAAACAACAAACTTATTAAAAGACAAATATAATGACCAAATACAAATATAAAAGTTTTCAATTCCATGCTTGTTCTGAGCAAAGCGATAACTCTTGTAATAAACTTATAACCATAATAAGAAGGAATAAGCTCTCTCATACTTAAGGTGAGTAATGGCTAATGAATAATAATATTTCTTTTATTATTAATCTAATCTAAATGGGTAGTTACTAAAAATTATGTTAAAAAAATATTTTCATTATATTCACGAAGAATGTGGTATCTTTGGCGTCTATGGCCATCCAGAAGCAGCAAACCTAACATACCTTGGACTCTATGCTTTGCAACACAGAGGCCAAGAAGGAGCTGGTATTTGTTCAACTGATGGCAAAAACTTTTATTTAGACAAATCTATGGGTTTAGTAGCTGATATATTTAGTGAAAAAAGGCTTAAGAAACTTTGCGGACATGCAGCGATTGGTCACAATAGATATTCTACGGCTGGAAGCAGCTCTCTCAAAAATGTCCAACCCTTTTTAGTAAATTACATCCTTGGTTCAATTGCAATTGCTCACAATGGGAATCTTATCAACGCAGAACATCTCAGATACGAACTTGAAAAAGGTGGAGCAATATTCCAATCAAGCTCTGACAGTGAAGTAATCTTACACCTTATCGCCAGATCAACCCTTGATAATCCTGTAGACCGCATTAAAGATGCCCTTTCCATTGTCAAAGGAGCTTTTAGTTTATTATTCTTAGATGAATCAAAGTTGATAGCAGTGCGAGACCCTTTCGGGGTTAGGCCTTTATCACTTGGAATTTTAGACGGTGCTTATATTATTGCTTCAGAGACCTGTGCCTTTGATTTAATAGGCGCAAATTATATAAGAGACATTCAGCCTGGTGAGATTTTAGTAATAGACGAAAATGGCTTGAAATCATATCATCTTTTGGGTTCTAATAAAAAAGCTTTTTGTGTATTTGAGTTTATATATTTCGCCCGTCCAGATAGCTTTATCTTTGACCATATTTGCGTAAACACAATAAGGAAAAAATTTGGCAAGATATTAGCTCGTGATAGCTCCATAGAGGCTGACTTAGTTATACCAGTTCCTGACTCTGGAGTGCCAGCAGCATTGGGATTTGCAGAAAAAAGCGGCTTACCCTTTGACTTTGGACTAATAAGAAATCATTACATCGGGAGAACTTTTATAGAACCAAAACAGAGTATCAGACATTTTGGTGTAAAAATTAAGCTTAACCCTGTCAAAGATATTCTTAAAGATAAAAAAGTAATAGTAGTGGACGACTCCATTGTAAGAGGCACAACAAGCAAAAAGATCGTTAAGATGATCCGAGAGTTAGGTGGAGCTAAAGAAGTGCACATGCGAATAGCCTCACCGCCAACCATAGGACCTTGTTTCTACGGGATTGATACACCTACACGACAAGAGCTGATAGCTTCAACCCATATGATAGAGGAGATTAGAAAATACATTACCGCTGATTCACTGGCTTATTTAACCATTGAAGGCTTAAACGAAGTATTGCCAAACCCTGAGAATTACTGTTTAGCCTGCTTCAACAATAAATATCCTATCCACTTCCCAAAAGAAGACTCTCTTCAAATGGAGCTAATGTTAGTCTAATAAAAAATGAGCTTCAAGCATATATAGAAAGCAAGAAGCTCATTAAAATCTTTCTTTATATTATTAAAGACCCAATCAACAACCTTCTGGTTTCTTTTTCATAGGCTTTTCTTGTGGTTTTTCAATCTCTTTCTTTACTTCCTCTTTTTTCTTCTGCTCTGCTGGCTTTTTAAGGTCGGTCTTAGAGCCTTCTTTCTTTTTATCTGTTTTTACATCACTGAAAAGTTCTTTACCAGCAGATTTTAAATCTTTGTCAGAGATTTTTTTGTGCAAATTTGCATGAGCACCTTGTTTGATTAATTTAATCATCTCATCAGTGTTTTTAATTGCCTTTGCTTCGGTTACCTTTTTCAAATCCTTATTATCCTTATGGCATTTTGCACACTTAGTCTCAATCACCGATACACTCTTTGATGTTTTATTAGTAGCCTTGGTCTCAGTTTTTTTCTCCTTTGCATCCTTTGACGTTTCAGTAGTTGAGAAAGCTAACCCATGGAATATAAATACTAATGAGAGAATAACTGCAAATAATATGAACTTTTTCATCTGGAACCTCCTAAAATATTTTTAATACTGAATATACAAAAACAATGCCATTTTAGTATAAATTTATTAACCCAAAATAATAAAAAAGCACTAAACTATAGCTTACCTATCAAGCAACTGAACCTCATAAAAAGATTACCTATTTGGAGAAATAACTTACTAAAAGAGGATAGTATAGCCATTTTAATTTTGACCAGACCTTGAAAAATCTGGCTGTAAAATTATTTCTTTAATTGTGTAGAGAAATACCACTCTCAAAGACTTCGTAACTGACTGAGTGTTTTTTAAAATCTTCTCTTAGTAAATTTTTGAATACTGAAAAAGATAAGATACATATGCGACATTAGGGATTAATGGATCATTTTGCAAAAGCATACCCAATATTAAGTAG
>JAOAHE010000059.1 GCA_026415415.1 Thermodesulfovibrionales bacterium
AATCACTTAACAAAAAGACACCCATAGATTTTATAATTGAAAAGGGAGAAATGTCGCATATGTCTGTAGCTTATACATAACCTAAATTTTAGTTCTCTCTTTATAATAAC
The DNA here is from genome assembly GCA_026415415.1 of Thermodesulfovibrionales bacterium. Classification (GTDB taxonomy): domain Bacteria; phylum Nitrospirota; class Thermodesulfovibrionia; order Thermodesulfovibrionales; family Dissulfurispiraceae; genus DYHD01. The sequence goes on from JAOAHE010000059.1 coordinate 111, forward strand.
TTAGGACAACTTTTGCTGCCATGAAAAAGTTAAGTTATTAAGTCATACAATATAGTTGCAAAATAATGAGAGGTGCACCAAAGCTAAAAATATTTACTTCAGACCTATTATATCAGCTTTTTAATAGTTGGCTTGAATCTTCACAACTTTAATTATTTAATATTTATTCTTTATCTTTTATAGGTATTTTATATTGTCTCAATTTTTTACTTAAAGTATTTCTGTTAATTCCTAACAACTTAGAGGCTTTGAGCTGGTTACCGCCTGTTTGATTTAAAACTAAACTAAACAATGCCTTTTCAAACTCGGAAAGTAGAATTTCATAAAGATTTGACTTTTCAACCTTGATAAATTTATTTAGGAAGCCACTAAGTTTATGTTCTAACATTTCTTTAAGAGATTGATTATCATAATCACTTATCAAAAGATCTTTTCTCTCTATTAAGCTACCTTTTGATAATAATGAAGCCCTTTTTATTGTATTTTCCAACTCTCTTACATTCCCTATCCATTCATACTCTAAGAGGGCTTTCTCAGCTTCCTTAGAGAAGTTCTTTGGTGGTAGATTAAACTCTTTAATAGCTTTTTGTAAAAAGTGTTCTGCAAGCAAAGGTATGTCTTCCTTCCTCTCTCTCAAAGGCGGTAATTTGATCTCAATAACATTTAGTCTGTAATATAAATCATCTCTAAATAAACCTTTTTTAACATACTCAAGTAGATTTTTGTTTGTGGCTCCTAATATTCTTACATCTGCTTTCACAACTTTATTGCTTCCTATAGGACTATATTCTTTATTTTGTATAAATCTTAGTAGTTTTGCTTGAAGTTCAAAATCTAATTCAGAAATTTCATCTAAAAAAAACGTACCTGTATCTGCAGATTGTATTTTACCAATCTTTCTTTCTGTTGCTCCTGTGAAAGAGCCTTTTTCCCAGCCAAAAAGTTCTGCCTCCAGTAAGTCTTTTGGAATAGATGCTGAGTTAACTGCTACAAATGGACCTAACCTTCTTTTGCTGTTATGATGAATAGCTCGGGCGATAAGTTCTTTTCCTGTGCCACTTTCACCAGTAATAAGGACTGTTACATCTTGAGAGGCTATTCTACCTATCTCTTTGAATATCTTCAACATAGCACGACTTTTTCCTATAATAGTTGAAGATGGCTCATCAATGCTCTTACGAAGGGTTAACAGTTCCTCTCTTATTTGTAGATCTCTGTAAGCCCTCTCAATTATTATCTTAAGTTCTTCTATATCAAAAGGTTTTTCTAAGTAATCATAAGCCCCTTCTTTCATTGCGGTTATAGCACTTTCCATTTTCCCATGAGCTGTTATAATAATTACAAGCGAGTCTGGGTTTATAGTTTTTATTTTCTTTAAGATATCTAAGCCATCTCCATCAGGTAAAATCAAGTCGAGCAAGATAATATTGAAGTTTGCTATAGATCCAATTGCATCTTTATATGTATTTCTCTCTTCTACTTCAAATCCTATAGGTTCTAATGCCTTTTTTATAACCCAGGTAATGCTTTTGTCATCATCTATTATTAAAACTTTTCTTTCCATAAAAGCTAATTAAAATAGCAAAGTCTACATTAAAATGGCAAATAAATTTCAAATACAGCTCCTTTTTTTGACTTATCTGTTTTTGCTAATATAAAGCCCCCATGATCTCTAATTATTTTCTGCGATAAAGCCAATCCTATACCTGTTCCACCTTTTTTTTTACTAAAAAAGGGTAAAAAAATCTTCTCTAATTCTTCTTCTTTTATCCCTAAACCACTATCCCTAAGCTCAATCTTCAGCCATCTTTGTTTCTTAGGTGTATACTCTTTATGATCTGACGAATTAGATCTACGAAATACAACATATTCATTAGCAAGTTTTGTGGAAATAGAGATTCTTCTTTTATTCTTAATTCTTTCCATAGATTCAACGGAATTTTTGATTAGATTTATGAACACTTGAAGGAGCATAGACGCATCTCCTTTAATACTTGGAAGGCTTGGGTCATATTCTTTATAAATACTAACCTTACTGTTTACAAGCAGTGGAGCCATAACCTTTAGAGTGTGTTCTAAAATCTCGTGAATGTTAATCTCTTTGAATTTTGGCTTTCTCCCAATAAATAGGTAATCATTAAGTATTCTATTTAACCTATCAGTTTCTTTAATTATTACATCTATATATTGCTTTGCTTCATTTTCTGCTTTTTCTCTTAATAATTGAGCAGAACCTTTAATACCACTTAAAGGGTTTTTGATCTCATGTGCTATTGACATAAGCATCATGAGTAAAGACTCGGACTGATTATAATTTATCTTTTCAATAAAGGAAAATTTTTCTTTGATACATAAAATAACTCCTTTGTTTAAATGAGGATAATTACTTGAATAAAAAGGATAAAGATAAATATCTATTTTTTTATTTTCATATTCTGAGATCGAAATATCTTTACTATTTAAAAGTCTTTCTTCCTTTAGAGTTTTATCTATTAAAGTGATGATTTCATCTATATTTTTAAACAGAGCAGAAAAATGCTTCTGCTTAAACTGTTTTGCGCTTGTACCAAGAAACTCCTCAGCAGCTTTATTCAAAAAAACCAAGTTTCCGTTAGGATCAAATAAGAAAATAGACTCCTCAATTTGATTAATTATTTCTTCATAAAGATCATTAAAAGAGATTTTATTCATTTTCTAAGTAATATAAAGGGAGTTAAGGTATATAAATTTTTCTACTTCTTCTGGCACCAAATATTTAATGCTGTAACTCTTTCTTATTAAGCATCTGATTTTAGTTGCTGATATACCAATAGGTGTGATAGGTGTAAAAATTAACCTTCTGCCACTTATTAACTTAAATTCCAGTTGTGTCTTAATGTTTAATTCATTGGTATGACTATAGAGACTTTTATATAGATTAACATTTTTGATGTAATTTGACCTGAAGATATCTAAAAAACTATAGCCTTCTCGTGAAAGCACTATAAAATCAATATTTTCAATTATTTTTTCTGGTTGGAACCAGGATTCAATATCAAGAAAAGCATCAATGCCTAAAATCAAAAACAACTCATCAAGTTTATATAGTTTATTTAAATGATCTAAAGTATTAACTGTATAAGATCTTTCAGAAGATCTTATCTCGATATCAGATATTACAAAATAAGGGTTAGAGCTTATAGCTATCTTTGTCATCTCATATCTTTTAAAGGGGTCCGCTAAATCATGCTCTTTAAGAGGAGGAGTACCTGCTGGGATAAATAGTATCTTATCAAGTTTATTTTGAATTCTTGACTCCTCTGCTGCTCTTAAATGTCCGTAATGTATTGGATTAAATGTACCACCAAAGATACCCAATCTCATTCTAATAGCCACAAGAAAGGTAATTTTTTTAATTTAGTTAAAATTAAAAGCTTTTTATTATCATAATCCAGATAAAGGCAAGGGATGTTTATCTAAATATCAAAATAATTTAAAAGAAGTTTTAAGAACCTCTTTTTAAAATTTTACAATATGACATATGAGAGATGGGATGTAAATAAAGAGATTTTTTCAAACTTTATATCTTAACCCCATTAACTCTCTAACTACCTCTAAGGTCTCTTCAGCTTTTTCAGAAGCTTTTTTTGAGCCTAAAAGTGCTATTTCATATAACTCTTGGGGCTTTTCAATAAGACTACTTCTTCTCTGCCAGATAGGTTCAAGAGCAGAAAAGATATTTTTCAATAAAACGGCTTTACAGTCTAAACAACCTATTTCTGCTGTTTTACAACCCTTAGAGATGGACTCAATCTCTTGTAAAGATGAAAAGATTTTATGTAATTGGAAAACAGGAGATAGCTCAGGGTTGCCCTTATCAGTCCTTCGCTTACGAGCTGGATCAGTCATCATTGTTTTTATTTTTTTTTCAACAATCTCGGGAGGATCACTAAGATAGATTGCATTATCATAGCTCTTTGACATTTTTCTGCCATCTACTCCTGGTACCTTAGGAAACTCAGTCAAAAGTGCTTCAGGTTCTGGGAAAAAGTCTTTGTAAAGGTAGTTAAATCTACGGGCGATCTCTCTTGAGATCTCTAAATGTGGCACCTGATCAATGCCAACAGGAACATATTTAGCTCTATATATAATAATATCTGCTGTTTGTAAGAGAGGATAGCCTAAAAAACCATAAGTTGAAATATCTCTTCCTGCTAATTCTTCTTGTTTTTCTTTAAAGGTTGGGACCCTCTCAAGCCATCCTAAAGGTGTGATCATTGAAAGTAAAAGGTGTAATTCAGCGTGTTGGGGTACCATAGATTGTATGAAAATGGTTGAGGTATTTGGATTAAGTCCGGCAGCGATAAAATTAATAAGTAGATCCTTACAATTTTCTTTTATTATATCTGGGTTAGTATAACCAGTAGTTAAAGCATGCCAGTCTGCTATAAAATAATAGCACTCATATTTATCTTGAAGGTTAACCCAATTTCTTAGGGCACCAACAAGGTTGCCAAGATGGAGTTTCCCGCTTGGTTGCATACCACTTAAAACTATTTCTTTAACCATAGTAACATCTCCATATTTATAGCATTTTAATTAAAGATAATAAAAATCTTGCTATCGGTAAAACTATCAAGTTTGAGATTCCAGCTATTACAAGAATAATAACTATTAAAAAACCATATGGCTCAATCTTACTAAGGGCAATTGCTTGGCGATGGGGTAAAAATCCCATCAATATTCGCCCTCCGTCTAATGGAGGCACAGGTAAAAGATTAAATGAAGCTAAGATAACATTTATACTTATACTTGCTGTTAAAATTAGTGTAAAAGGTTTAAGTACGCTCTCTATAAGTTCAAAGGATGTGATATCGCTGATAGGCATGAGAACATATTTCAAAAAAAGAAAGCTTAAAGTTGCCAATAAGATATTTGTAAGAGGACCTGATGCTGCACATAAAGCCATGTCTCTTTTCGGGTTTCTAAAATTTGAAGGATCAATGGGTACTGGTTTTGCGTAACCAATAACAAACTGTCCATTTGATAAAATATAAAGTAAAATAGGCATGATAATAGTTCCAAATATATCAATATGTGATATAGGATTTAAGGTTAACCTCCCTAAGAACTTTGCAGTAGGATCTCCTAATTTAAAGGCTGTATAGCCATGTGCTACTTCATGTAAAACTATAGCAAATAAAATTGGTAAGGCAGATATAATGATTTTTCTTACGATTTCATCAACAGGCATTTTTAAACAATCCTTATTAGTGCCTCATCTGGATTAACTGAATCTCCCACAGAAACAAAAATCTCCTCTACTTTACCATCTATAGTTGTATGAATCTCATTTTCCATTTTCATAGCTTCCACTACTAACACAGCATCTCCTGCTTTAACTAAGTCACCTTTTTTAACTAAAATCTTCGCAATACGTCCAGGCATAGCAGTAGTAATATCTCCAATGCTCAAAGCCTTTGGTCTTTTTGATTGTTTAGTATCCTTAAAATCTATTATCCCTGACTCACTTGGTAGGACCTCTACTAAAGGTTCAACAAAGACTTCAACAAGATGGTCATCAACATATAAGAAATAAGGTTTTTTTCCTTCAGATTTGTGTCCTATTCCTGCTACTTTGATATTATAAGATTCTCCATGAACACTTATTATGAACTCTGATGGGACAAGATTAGGTTGTGTTTGAGGGGTTTCTTCTTTTGTTGGTTGAACCTGTATGGACTGTTTCTCACTAATTTCTTCTGTAGATATACCTTTTTCTTTGTTTTCTAAATAATTAAGGAAAAGTTTTGGGAAAAGTGCATAGCTAATGATGTCCGTATCTCTTAGTGCTTTATTACCTAATTCTTTTTTTGCGTTTTCAATTTCAGGCTTTAAGGTGTCAGCAGGTCTACAAGTTATAAATACCTCATCGCCTAATATCTTTTTTCTTATGTCTTCGTTTATTTGTGCCGGAGGGGTTCCATATAGTCCTTTTAAGTAGTTTTTAGTCTCTATTGTTGTTATTTTATAACGTTCATCATTTATAACATTTAAAGTAGCTTGAGTCCCAACTATCTGACTTATAGGCGTTATCAAAGGAGGATAACCAAAGTCTTGTCTGACATACAGAATTTCTTCAAGAACTTTGTCAAACTTATCTAAAGCATTTTGCTCTCTTAGTTGATTATCAAGATTTGATATCATACCGCCGGGAAGCTGATATATCATAGCATCTGGGTTAACGGTAGTATGTTCGCTCTCAAAAGATTTGTATTTTTTTCTAATTCTTTTAAAATACGAAGAAATATCTCGTAATAATTTAATGTCAAATTTTGGATCAGAAGGAGTTCCTCGTAAAGCATTACAAATAGTCTCTACAGCAGGTTGACTGGCTCCAGAAGCCATTGAAGAAATAGCTGTATCTACTATGTCTACACCTGCCTCTATTGCTTTTAAAGTAGTTGCAACAGCCATCCCACATGTATCATGAGTGTGTAAATGAGTTGGGACTGAAACCTTTTGTTTAATTTTTTGTAATAGTTCGCTAACATAAAGGGGGGTAAGAATACCTGCCATGTCTTCTATGCATATGGTGTGTGCACCTAATTCTTCTGCTCGTTTTGCTAAATCTACAAAAAAATCTATGCTATAAACTGGACCGTAGGTATAACATATAGCTATTTCAACCTTTCCTCCATACTTCAATGTAGATTTTACAGATGTTTCAATATTTCTGAAATCATTTAAAGCATCAAATATGCGAACAATATTGATTCCATATTCTATAGCCTTTGCTATAAATCTCTCCACAAGGTCGTCAGCATAATGTCTATAACCTACTAAACATTGACCTCGTATTAACATTTGTAAAGGGGTTTTTTTAATTACCTTTTTAAACTCCTTTAATCTATCCCAAGGATCTTCATTTAAATATCTTAAACAGCTGTCAAAGGTTGCTCCACCCCATACTTCAATTGACCAAAAGCCAACAGAATCCATTTTTTCTGCTATTGGAAGTAAATCATCAAGTCTCATTCTTGTAGCGATGAGGCTTTGATGAGCATCTCTAAAGGTTGTATCCATTATTTTTATTTGTTTTGTTGCCATATAACCTCCATAGGCTTATACTTACATTGACAGTCAAGAAAAGTTATAGTCTATGATAAGCTGTAATAGCCCCTGCAATAGCTGAGACATATATTAAGGGATCTCTTTCCAAGTCATAGATTAGGTAAGGTAACCTTTCTTCTATATACTTTGTAGTAAACCTACCCGATTTGAAAACTTCATCTTCCATAACTTTTTTGTAAAAAGGAATAGTAGTTTTGACACCACGAATTACATATTCACTTAAACATCTATGCATTCTTCTTACGGCCTCATCCCATGTACGACCTCTTACAATTAGTTTCGCAAGTAAAGAATCATAATATGGTGGGATAGTGTAACCTTTATAAACATGACCATCTATTCTAACCCCAAACCCACCAGGTGAATAATAAGAAGTTATCTTACCGGTAACAGGCATGAAGTTTTTAGTTGGATCTTCGGCATTTATTCTACATTGAATTGCATAGCCATTTAGTTTAATGTCTTCTTGTTTTAAATCAAGCTTTTCGCCATTTGCTATTCTGATCATTGTCTGCACAATATCAATTCCAGTAACTTCCTCAGTTATGGTGTGTTCTACCTGAATTCTTGTGTTCATCTCAAGAAAGTAGAAATTTTTATTTTTATCAACTAAAAATTCAACAGTTCCCACATTATCATAGTTAACAGATTTAGCAGCTTGGATTGCTGCAGCACCCATTTTTTGCCTTAAAGCTTCATCTAATATAAGAGAAGGTGCGATCTCAATCAGTTTTTGATGTCTCCTTTGAATAGAACAATCTCTCTCACCTAAATGAATTATATTGCCATACTTATCTGCCACTATCTGAATCTCAATATGGTGAGGTTCTTCTATATATTTTTCAATAAATACGCTATCATTACCAAATGCCTTCTTAGCTTCAGAGCGAGCTATTGGGAATTGCTTAGAAATCTCTTCGTCGTTAGAACATATTCTTAAACCTCTTCCGCCACCACCAGCAGAGGCTTTCAAGATAACTGGATATTTTATCTCGTTAGCAAATTTAATTGCTTCTTCAACACTTGTTATACCATCAGAGCCAGGCACTACAGGTACACCAATTTTTTTCATAGTTTTTCTCGCTTCAACTTTTAGCCCCATAGCCTCGATCGCTTCTGGATGAGGTCCTATAAAAGTTATACCAGCATTCCGGCAGGCTCTTGCAAATTCTGCATTTTCAGCTAAGAAACCATAGCCAGGGTGTATAGCATCAGCCCCAGCATATCTTGCTAATTCTATAATTCCATATATATTTAAATAAGCTCTTAGCTGTCCTGGTCTTGCAAGATAGGTTTCATCTGCTTTTTTAACATATCTTGAAGTTGAGTCAGATTCTGAGTAAATTGCTACTGTCTTTATTCCAAGCTCTCTACACGCTCTAATAATTCGTAATGCAATTTCTCCTCTGTTGGCTATTAAAACTTTCTTAAACATAGCAATTATCCTCTTTGTTCGATTATAATTTTATTTATTTAACAACTTTAATTACATTTTTTAATGTTTTTTGAAAGAATGTAGTTTTTAATTTAAAATACTATGATAATAGTAAACAGTAAAGTAAATTAAGCATAGCTGATATTATGACAATTTTTTTTCTTTTTGTAAATAAATCGTTCATCCCCCAAATTTGCCGATAGGCAACTCTCAAAAAAAGTAAAAGCCTCCTCTTTTATTAGGTTTAAGGATGATATAAA
>JAOAHE010000005.1 GCA_026415415.1 Thermodesulfovibrionales bacterium
GGCTCGGAGATGTGTATAAGAGACAGCTTTTGTACAGGTCATGCAGTCCATAGGGTGCATTGATACAATAAGGTCTATCACGAACTTTCTTAATTCTTCTACCCGTTCAGTCTTAGTATTAACCACCATATCTTCCTTAACTTTAGTAATACAAGCAATGACAGGTCCTTTCTGTCCTGATACCTCAACAAGACACAGTCTGCATGCGCCGACTGGTTTAATACCCTTAAGATAGCAAAGATTTGGAATGTGAATACCATTTAGGGCGGCAGCATCAACGAGGTTCATGCCCTCAGGAGCTTGAACCCTTTTGCCGTCTATTGTTAGATTTACCATGTTTGCCATTTAATCATCCTCCTTAAAATTACTTAATAAATTTATATTATTTTAACCGTTAGCTAACTGAAATATTATGCTGCTACTGGTTCTGCTTCCTTTGGTTTGACCTCAACTACAATAATTGCTCCTGTAGGACATACATCAGGTACACATTTGCCACATTTTGTGCATCTTTTCTGCCTGATCTCAAAGGGTAGATAACCACTTAGGTATTCCTTTTTCTTCTCTCCTAAGATTGCGTTAAACTTGCAAACCTTTAGACATTCGCCGCACATTATGCATTTTTCAGGAACGATTTGATACTCTATATAGCCCGGGCACTCCTTGTCAGGACAGACACCTGCAACATGTTGATCAAAATTACCTTTTTCTATCCATTCAAGAATAAATTTTGCAGTATCTTTTCCTTTTTTACATAAAGAACCAACTGACATTTGTTCAGCGATTCTTTTAATGGCTTCAAGGTCTTTATTTGAGGCTTTCCCCTCAATCATGTTTTTAAGTCTTACCTGAGCCTCATAAGAACCAAATGAACAGGGGAAACACCTTCCACACATAGGTCCTTTTAAAAACTCAATTGTATAATAAAGAGCTTTTTCTACAGGACATTTTTTCTTTTCAGCCTCTTTTCTAATGTCCTCTACTTTTATCTCTTTTTCTTTTTTCTCCTCGCTCATTTAGCCTCCTTAACCTCTGTAGTTCCACCCTCAACTGAGGCTGTTTGTTTCATAACTTTAACAGCTCCAATAGGGCAGGCAGTTATACAAGCCTTGCACTTTGTGCAATAATCTTGATCTATAAAGAATTTATCTCTGGTCTCTTTGACAGCATTGAATGCACAAGCATCTCTACAAAGACCGCATAAGAAGCACTGTTCATTATCAATTACATATTTGCCCAACCCAGCACAGACATTAGCACGACAGAACTTATCATTTATATGCTCTTCGTATTCTTCTCTAAAATACTTGATTGTTGTTAACACTGGATTAGGTGCGGTCATTCCTAAGCCACAAAGAGCACTATCAATAATCCTCTTCCCAAGAATCTCAAGTTTCTCTATATCACCAGGTTGCCCTTCACCCTTGGTAATCTTCTCCATTAACTGTAACATATGATAAGTACCAATTCTGCAAGGTGGGCACTTACCACAGGACTCAGATTGTGTAAAAGCAAGGAAGTATCTTGCCACATCAACCATGCAGTTGTCTTCATCTAAGACAACCATTCCACCAGAGCCCATCATTGAACCTACTGCTTTAAGAGAGTCAAAATCTACAGGAAGATCTAAATATTCCTCTGGTATGCAGCCACCTGAAGGACCACCTGTTTGTACAGCTTTGAATTTCTTGCCACCAATGATGCCGCCACCGATATCAAATATAACCTCTCTCAATGTTATACCTGTAGGAACCTCTACAAGTCCTGTATTCACCACTTTTCCAGTTAAAGCAAATACCTTAGTTCCAGGAGAGTTTTTTGAACCAATATTTAAAAACCAATCTGCACCCTTATCAATAATTCTTGGAACCCAGGCGTAAGTCTCTATATTATTTAGGTTTGTGGGATAGCCCCATAGACCACCACCCATCTCAGAAAGTCTTGGCGGGCGAGCCCTTGGGAACCCTCTATGACCTTCAATTGAGGTAACCAATGCTGTAGCCTCACCGCAGACAAATGCACCAGCACCCTCTCTAATACTTATATGGAAACTAAAGTCAGTGCCAAGGATATTATCACCAAGAAGACCTAATGCCTCAGCTTGCTCTATAGCTACACTTAAATTTTTAACAGCAAGTGGATATTCATGTCTTACATAGATAAAGCCGAACCTTGCATTTTCTATTGCATAAGCACATAAAAGCATGCCCTCCAAGAGTGCATGAGGGTCACCTTCCATTATAGATCTATCCATAAAAGCACCAGGGTCACCTTCATCACCGTTTGCAACTATAAAGTTTATTTTGCTTTTTGCACTTTTTGTATGTTTCCACTTTCTACCTGCTGGGAAGCCTGCACCACCTCTACCTCTTAAATTAGCTTTATCGATCTCATTTAAAACATCATCAGGTGTCATAGATGAAAGAGCTTTCTGCAAGCCACTGTAGCCGCCAACAGCTATGTAATGGTATATACTTTTAGGGTCTATCATGCAGTTATTAAGAAGGACATGTCTTTCTTGCTTTGTATAGAAAGGAACATCAACCATCTCAAGCACAGGCTCATGTAAAATATCTTCTCTGTACATTCCTCTTCTATAAGGGATACCGCCTCCAAAAGTAAAAGCTATTAGATCTGAAGCTTGAGAGGGCTGCACCTTTTGGTAAAAAATATTTAAAGGGTCAACATTCATTATAGGGCCTTTTTGACACATACCCTGACAACCAGTTCTTATGATCTCAACATCCAATCCCCTTTTATTTATCTCTTCTTCCACCGCGGCTAAAACTTGATAAGCACCTGTAGCAGTACATCCTGTTCCACAACATGCCCTTATACGTTTTTTGCCTGGGACGAGAACTTCTGATTTTAATCTTTCTCTTAATTGTTGTAATTCTTGTATACTCTTTAACTTTTCCATATTTTATCCCCGCTCATTCTTTTATTGTCTCTGTAGCTTGGACTACAGGTCTTTCTGACTCTAATTCGCTAATAAGCTTTGCAACCTTTTTCATATTAAGGTCACCCTTATATACATCATCAACAACAAGGACAGGAGCTAATCCACAGCATCCAATACACCCTACTGTCTCAAGAGTCAAATATAAATCTTCTGTAGTTTCACCTGGTTTTACATTAAAAGCTTCAGAGAACTTTTTGACAATCTCACTGGCTCCCCTAACATGACAGGCAGTGCCCATACAAATACATACAACCTTCTTACCACGAGGAGTAAAATAGAATTGTTTATAAAATGAGGCTGTGCTATAAACATCAGATAAAGGAATCCTTAGTTTCTTTGACAAAGCCTTTAATTCATCCTCTGGGAGATAATTATGCTCTTTCTGAATCTTATGAAAAGAATGTATTAACATAGACCTTCTTTTTTTGGCATCAGATATTATATCTCCCAGCATTGCTACCTTGTCTTTAAGATCTATCATAATTTGACCTCCGCAATATTTTGACAAACATATTCACTAAGGCAGTCAACCTTTGAGGTTGACTGCCTATTAATTTAGCTTAACTACAGACCAGCATGTGGTTTTGCGCCCTTTTCTAATTCACGTCTCGCTGCCATATCAAGTAGTACACGCTCAGTACCGAATCTACCAGGTTCATATTTCTTGAGTTTCAGAGCTGCTCTTGCATTATCTATATAGGTAATAGCTAAGTCAAACATCTTTTCGGGGTCATGTTCAAAATGGAAAGCACCCTTAAACCTTTCAAGCCATAGATCAATCATTATCTTTTTGGATACCTCTTCAGATGCACCGGCTGGAGAATCACCACCAAATATTACAGGCACACCAGAACCTGCAAAATATGTACCGATAGCTATGGCCTTTTCAGACATCCATTCTGGTGCAATACCTACACCTGGCATACCACCTATCTCATCAGACAAGCCACCTTCGGCAGCCATAGCACTTAAGATAGTAAGTATCCTGGAGTTATCTACACAGGCGCCAAGATGCAATATTGGAGGAATCCCTATTGCTTCGCAAACCTGTCTTAATCCCTCACCAGCATACTCTAAAGCCATCTCTGGGGTCATCCAGCCAGCTGTAGCACAAGCGGCCGAACCACAACCTGTTGACACTACTAAAACATCATTTCTAATAAACTCATTAACAAGGTATCTATGTGCCCCTTGTGCAGTGACTCTTGGATTATCACAGCCTGCTATACCAACTACCCCTCTAATTCTTCCAGCCATAATTGCATCATTAAGAGGTCTAAACGATGCTCTCCATCTACCACCCTGCATGTATTCTATGTACTCGTGAGAAAATCCTACTATTGCGGGGAATTTAATGCTCTCTTTAGATCCTTTGGCAATTCTGTTGGGGAAATTATCAATAGCAGTTTTTATTATCTGTCTTGCAACATCTTTTGCATGGTGCTCATCATACTCTATATGAACAGCTCCTTTCATCTTAGCTTTATATGAGGTAGTTATAATTTTTGTATGGAAGTGCTTTGAAATCTCAACAATTGCTGGCATTATGCACTGTACATCAGTCATCATCGCATCAACCAAGCCAGTCATAATACCCAACTCTTGGTTAGTATAGCCACCAGCGGTGGGGATACCATGCCTCATTAATATTTCATTTGCTGTACAGCACATACCTACAAGGTTTACACCCTTTGCACCCTTTGATTTGGCATACTCAAGAATCTCAGGCTCTGTTGAGACCTCAACTACCTTCTCTGCTAAGGTAGGTTCGTGTCCATGAACAACTATGTTTACTTCGTCAGCCTTAAGAATACCAAAGCTTGCCTCTGCTCTGATAGGACGTGGGGTTCCAAACAGTATATCAGTAATATCAGTTGAGATCATACAACCACCCCAGCCATCAGCAAGGGATACCCTAATAGCGTGAAGCATTAAGTTGTCAGGGTCATGATCAACACCAACTGAAGTTCTATGCATTGTCTCTGCAATCTCTCTATCAATACCTCTTGGTACAACTTTCCATTTTCTCCATCTTTCTTGAGTCTTTTTTGGAGCTCTCTTTATGTAATTAAGTTCGCCATTTTGTCTTCCAAAGTCTTCAATAAACTTAAGAGCTACATCCTTTGCAACATCTTCAACTTTTCTTCCATCACCAAAGGGAATACCTAAAATATTTGCAACTCTATAAAGTTTTTTAACATCTGTTATCTCAAAATCCTTAGTCTCACCGCAACCAACAGCATAAAGTGTCAAGGCCATATCTCTTGCGTGGTCTGAGTGAGCTGCTGTACCTGCTGCTGCCATTCTTAGCCAATGTCTTGCTGCAACAGTTGCCAGAGGTGCACCACAGACGCCGGTAATTTCTTCTTCTGCATTTTTACCAACCAATCTGCAAGGTCCAATGTGGCAAACTTGGCAGCAAGCACCTGTTGATCCAATAGGACAAGGTTTAAGCCTTGTTGCTCTATCAAAACAGGTCTCTAATTTTTGGGATTCACCCCACTCTATTATTCTTTGAGCTGCCTCATCGGCGCTTTTCATTAACTTCTTGTCCATAATACCTCCAAATTTTATCTTTGAAAAATTTTAAATTGCCTATATTATAGGCTCCATCTCTAATGCAGGATGACCCACCGCAGATAAGTGCTCCAGAAGTTTTTCTGAGTCTTCACAAATCGTCTCATCCGCGATTTTGTCAAGCAAATCAGGAACACCCTCCTCAGCAGCTCTCTGCATAAAGACATCTTTTATTCTTTCTTTAAGGGATTTCGGCATCCATACTATTCTCTTTATTCCACCCTCACCATAAAGGAACTTCTTAGAAGCGATGAAGTTTACTCCGATACCCATAAAACCAGGTGTCTGTGCACCGCCACCAACTGAACCGGCAAAGGTAGAAAATTTCATGCCTACCGGAGTCATACCAGGATATCCTCTATGAACAAGCATAACCCCATTAGCTTCTGGGATTAAACCTACTATACACTCAAAACATCCACAAGAAGTCATAGGGTTCTGCATTATTGAGTACATACATACAGACTCAATAGCTCCACCTGAACCTTTCTTTATATATTCATCAATACCACTGAAGATACCTAATTTTGGATCTATAACTTCTCCTTTTTTAATAGGTTGATTACCACCTGTTGGGTTAATCTCGTAAGCTGCTTTACAGTCAAGCCAGTTAAAAGCACCGCATAAACCCAACCTCTCAGGGGATACTACACAAAGATGGGATGGTGCAAATGATTGGCAAAGTAAACATGAATAGAATTCTTCCACACCTTCATCTGTAAGACCAGCCAATCTTGCATCGCGTTCTGCATATGCTTTTCTGGCTTCTTCAAGCATCCTTTTTACATCTTCTTCATCAATAAATAAGGTAACTTGAACCTTGTCAGCAATTGTCTGGAATCTATTGTGAACCATAGTAGTATGGATAATTCCTATATGCTCAAGAGTAAAACCTGCAGCTTTTGCTTGATTACTTATTCTGATCCAATTTACATCACGCTGACCCATATGAAAAATTCCTTGAGCCTCGTTTAAATCTGAGTGGATTTTTCTCTCAATGACTGATTCAAAATCCTTTTGCATCTTACGACCAGCTACCTCTATCAAGATACCAAGGGGAAGTCTGCCACCTTTTTCATATTTCTCTCTCCAGTTCTCTGGAATTATTATTACCTTATTATCTTCAATCTCATCCATTTCCCTCATCCTGACCCACTCAAAGGCAAGTGTTTTTTGTCCACCGCACTCAAGGAAAGTATCTTCTTTTCTGATTCTCTCACCTTCAAAGGCAGGACCATATGCAACTGGTATCGGAGGTTTCTCAACTATAATCTTCAACCCTCTCATCTCAATAGCTTTCTGTACAATCTTGTCGTGATCAAACTCTTTATCAACTTCTTCATATGTACAAACACCAGTTGGATGAATGACAGGCACGTCTGTATCAGCTATTGCTGGGAATCCCATATTTATTGCACCAGCACCAGTAGCCCACTTAATATCATCTAATGGCCCCAACGCTATAGCAAATGCAAATACTCTATCTTTCTGATAATGCAAATGACCTTTAAAATCACCTGGCTTCTTACCACCAAAGATAAGAGAAGCTCTTATTGCCCAATCCAGTGCATATAAAGTATGCTCAGCATCTGGACCTAAAGGAACTATTCTTGATTCCCAACCTAACTCAACGCCTTTCCTTAAAAGCTGTTTTGTGACAGAATCACCATTACTTTGGGCGGATAAGAAAGTAAGTATATTTTTCTCTTGAAGCTCTCTAACTATTTTAACTGCTATATCATCTGTAGGTGCAGCTCCTAAGATGGCTGCAAAACCAGGCATTCTTCCATCAACAAGCTCAACACCTAAGTTTCTCTGAATAGTATCTGTTATAAAACCATTATATACATAACCTGTTTCAGGGTCTACACAAGGCTCAAGACCATAAATATACCTTAATGCTAAAAGTATCTCTTCAGCAAAAAGGGTTGCCATACCACTGTCTAAAGCCTCACCTAAGTAAGGTAACCATAATTTTTCTTCTGGCTCATCATGTAAGAGTTCCTTTGCAAAACCAAGAGCTGTTTTCATATCGCCTAAAGTCTGCACTTTAAATCCTGTCATTGCATAAATCATAGGGAGATAAAAAGCAGTATCAGGAAACTCGAACTTATAATCCTCTCCTTTTTCTGCCAGGGCTTTGTTGAGCAGTTGTTCCGTTCGGGAAACAACATCTTTCGCGCCTCTGATTACGGCAGTTGCTATTATTTTAGACATCCTTACCTCCTGATTAACTGTATTAATTTAGTTAATTAAATATATTTTATACATTATTTTGTGTTTAAATCAATCTTACCCCTTATGTCTTCTTGCACAAGGGGTAAGATACTATTTTAATTAAAAATTACTACTGAACCTTTGATCTTAAAAATACTGGTATACCATTTGCTTCTCTTGGCCCTACAGTTACCTTCCAACCAGGGAGTTTTTCTTCAATAGAGCCGCTTAAAATTGCAACATATCCTGGGATAATAAGCTCTCTATGACTAATCTCATTTTCTATACCACTTTCTTTTATAAACTGAGCGATCTTAGATGCGGTGAACTTACCAGCTGCCCAAGAAGTTAACACAGACAAACCTTCTGTATCCATAACAGCAAGTCTGCAAGGTACTTTGCTATTCTCAACTTCACCTAAAACTATGAAGTAAGTAAGAGAGAAATTGGTAGTGATAAGAAGAGGTGATTCAGGCTTTGGTTCGCCAATTTTGTAAATCTTTTGCTCCACTTGCATTGGGACTTGAGGATCTGTATAAATATTTTGTCTAAGAGCAAAAAGAGCTAAATTCTTCCATTTCTCTATATTACTTAATACAATTATTGAAGAATACTTGGTTACTCCTAATGAAGCCATTAAAGCCTCAAGCATAGGGTTGTCTCTTTGCATAAAATTAATAACTGGATAACCAAGCGGTTTAAAAGATTTCTTAGTAGCCGCTCTTCTGATTTGAGTGTTGTCTTCTATTATCTCTTTTGCTCTTCTTGCACCAGAATCAATTACCATGTCTTCAACGCCTAACCCTTTAATCTTTTCCGTAAGAGCTGAAAGTGCCTCTAATCCCTTTGCATATACACCCAAAGTGACCTTGTATTTTTTTGCTATGTTAGCCATTTCTTCTGCATTAGAGTCATTGGCTCCATATAAAATCGGTTTTTTATCTGCTACAACTTTTATACCTGCTTCAGCAGCTACTGGGTCAGTTGTTGAGAGAATGAGAGGTATATCTGGTGCTTTAGCTGAAATAGCTTTCACTACAGCCTCAAACTTTGCAGCATCCTTAGAAGTATTTTCAACAAAGATTGCATCTATTCTCAGTTTTTGTCCTACTCTTTCTACTTCAGAGTCCAATACTGCGCTAACTTTACTACTTATATCGTCATCTGTTTCAGTATCTTTAATCTCAAGAGCAAAGGCTGGAGGGTTAAGGAATTTTTTGTCATGCCTGAATAGAACAGTTTCCTCACCCATCTTCACCGCTTTATCACCAACTCCAAGAACGATAGGTCTAATAGGTGGTGCTGCTGCTTCACCTAAGATTTTTTTTGCTTCTTCTGATACATCAGGGCATGCATCGATTGATACCTGTCTTTGTGCCAGTTTCATAGCAAAGGCAAGACAAGTGGGATGCCCACATTTCTTACAATTTGTTTTTGGAAGCATTTTGAAAATTTCTACACCTGATAAAGCCATCTCACCCTCCGTTACATTAACTCATCTATTAATTTTTCTAAAGCTTCTACTGCCTTAGGATGTCTCATTATAAGAAGCTCAGCACCTGCAAACATAAAAGCAGCTGCCGTTACAGCTTCCCAAGCGATCGCCCTTTCTTCAAGGGAACCCCACTTTGGTAAATCAGACTCAGAAGCTTGAGTCTCTTTAGTCTTCCATACATAAAAACCTACATCACCAAGCAAAGGTTGTTGCATAGTTGTATCATTTTGCATTAACGCAGCAAGCCTAATTCTTTCCATAACTGAATAAGTATAATCCAAACCATAACCAAGAGCAGAACACATAGGGTCAGTTATTAATCTCTCTTTATCAAAACCCATCTGAGTTATAAGGATATTAAGCTGCTTTGAGAGATTTATATCAAGGTCTGACATAGCGATTAACTTATGATTATTTGCCATCGCTGCGGCAACAATAGTTTTGTAATTTGCCTCTTGTGCTTTACCGATAATGCAGTTTTTGTCCTTAGCGGCTTCAGCTACTGCTGCTAAAACTGATGCATCTTTATCAGCATTATTACTACCAAGAATGATCATAGGCAAATTAACTGCGGCAAGCACATCTTTTACTGTTTTTGCTGCATCCTCTGGGGATGTATTTAACCTGTCAGGATGAGTACCTAAGAGTCTAAGGGCTATTGCTTTAGCGCCAAGCTTTTCTTGGCAATATTTTGCCCAGGTAACTGGGTTATCTGACACCCCTTCATATACTTTTTTAATAGTGTCAGGCCAATCATCGGGTGGTATATCCTGAATCTCGTAAGCTATTAATGGCCTATTCTTCATAGTGCCATCAAATGAAAGAAAAGGCAGCATAGTTTCTCCACCGAAGTTTATTACTTTATCGGTCCCTATGCTGACTTCGTAAACTTTACCTGAATAAGTTTCCTTTGGGACAACGAAAGACATCTTATTATTCCTCCTCTTTGAATATCTGCATTAATCTATATTTTATGAAACCAAAACACATTATTGCTACATCTCTAAATAAGAATGAGCATAGAGAGTCTTATTCATAATTATATCCAAAGTTTTTGCAACAGGTGTAATCTCGTGGGGATCAACTATAGCAGCTGTTAGCCCCTCATATGCTAATAAAGCAAAATAGTAGCAGTTAATAATTGGTCTTAAATGTTTTGGACATCCATTAGAAATATTACTTAACCCAACAACAGTCTTCATTGGGGGATCATTTAATTCTTGAAACATTTTTATTGCCTTTATTACCTTTAATGCATGATCTTGAGATGTAGCAATCTGTAAAACGAGGGGATCAAGATATAAATCTTCTAAGGGTAACCCATATTCCATAGCTCTTGCCATAATTTCAGAAGCTATAGCAGCTCTTTCTTCTGCATCTGCAGGCAAACCACCCTTTCCTACAGTGAGCCCGATTAATTGAGCATTATATTTTACAGCTATTTCCATGATAGGAAATCTCTCAGGGTCATTGGAAGTTGAATTTATAAGAGGTCTACCCCATTGATTATTATGGACTTTTAACCCCGCTTCAATAGCTTTTGCATTGGTAGTATCAAGACAAATAGGTAAAGGAACTACCTCTTGAATAGTTGTGACCATCCACTCCATTAACTCCTCACCATGGTCTTCAGCAGGTCCAATATTAGCATCTATCATATTGGCACCTTCTTTCATCTGTCTGATAGCTATCTCTTGGATTGGCCCTTTGTCCTTTTTCATCATAGCCTCCCTAACCCTTTTGGCTATGATACTTAACTTCTCACCTATAATTAACATTTCTTCCTCCTTTCTTGGAAATAATGTATTTTCATAATACAAAGTAGCTTTCAGTAATTTTTAATCCTTTAAAAGTAACACAAATTAAAAATCAAGTAAAGAAATAAATTTATTATATTATTTAATAAATCTATAAGACTTTCTGAAAACTGTAATTTATCGCTAAAATATAGTATTACCAATAATTTTTTAAAAATTTTAAGTCATAATTAAGAAAGCTAAAACTAAATTATTGCCTTCACCTGCATCAAACTCTAAAAGTATCTTTTGTCTTTAATAAACCTTCCATTACTTTTTGTGAGGTCAAATCAAAGATTTTGGAGTCAAACAAATAAGAGTTGCTTATTTTATCAGTTTTATTCAAATTAAATTGACTAAAAACCCTTTCCATAGTTAATATTTTCATATGCAAATTACTGACTTCATTCATCTTCACCTCCATACCGAATATAGTCTATTAGATGGTGCCATAAAAATTGATGAGCTTATTACCTTAGCTTCCCAATACCAAATGCCAGCTGTGGCTATGACAGATCACGGAAATATTTTTGGAGCAATTGAGTTTTATAGAAAAGCTAAAAATGCTGGGATCAAACCAATAATTGGTTGTGAAGTCTATATGGCTCCTAATAGTAGATTAGACAAAACAAAAATAACTCTTGATAAAAACCTGCCTGAAGAGTCAGCTTTTCATCTTGTTCTTTTAGCTAAAGATATAGAGGGGTATAAAAATTTAACAACCCTTTTGACCAAATCATACATAGAAGGGTTTTATTATAAACCAAGGATAGACAAGGAGATACTCTCCCAACATAGTAAAGGATTAATTGCCCTAAGTGCCTGCCTCAAAGGTGAGATCCCTTATTATCTACAACATGAAAATATCTCAATGGCTTTAAAGTCTGCTGATGAATTTAACAACATTTTTGGCAAGGATAACTTTTACCTTGAATTACAAAATAATGGCTTAGCTGAACAAATAACTGTTAATAAAAAATTACTTGAGTTATCTAAATCATTAAATATCCCCTTTGTTGCCACAAATGACTGCCATTACCTTAGAAAAGAAGATGCAAAAGCCCATGATATCTTACTTTGTATACAGACAGGCAAAACTATAAAAGACACAAAAAGAATGAAATTTGAAACAGAAGACTGTTACTTTAAGTCTCAAGACGAGATGAGATATGCCTTCAAAGAACTACCTCAGGCCCTAACTAATTCTTTATTAATTGCTGAAAAATGCAATTTAGAGCTTGAACTTAATAAACCCCTCTTACCACAGTACATACCACCTCAGCAAATGAGTGCTGATGAGTTTCTTGAGAAGATAACATTGGAAGGACTCCATGCGAAATTCAAAGACAAACCGCCTGATAAATATTTGGAAAGATTAACAAGAGAGTTAAATATTATCAAAGAAATGGGTTTTTCTTCCTATTTTTTAATAGTTTGGGACTTTATCAGTTATGCAAAGAAGAATAAAATATCGGTTGGTCCTGGAAGGGGTTCTGCAGCAGGTAGCTTAGTTGCTTATGCATTAGGTATTACAGAGATTGATCCGATCAAATATAATCTCCTTTTTGAGAGATTTTTAAACCCTGAAAGAATTAGCATGCCTGATATAGATGTTGATTTTTGTAAAGACAGAAGACAAGAAGTTATTAATTATGTGTCACAAAAATATGGTACAAGCCACGTTGCTCAAATTATAACCTTTGGCACTATGGCTGCTAAAGCAGCAATAAGAGATGTTGGAAGGGCAATGAACTTACCTTACGCAGAAGTCGACAGAATTGCTAAGTTGGTACCTTCTAATGTCTCAAGTATAGAAGAAGCCATAAATACAGAACCTCAATTAAAAGATCTTTATGAACATAACAACACAATCAAAGAGATGCTTAATATTGCAAAAAAGCTTGAAGGACTTGCCCGACATGCGTCAACTCATGCCGCTGGTGTTGTAATAGCACCATCACCTCTTACAGAATACACAGCTTTTTATAAAAACCCTTCTGAAGACATAATTACCACCCAGTTTGATATGAACTCAATTGAAAAGATAGGCCTTTTAAAGTTTGACTTTTTAGGACTTAAAACCTTAACTGTAATAGACAAGACTTTACAGTATATTAGAAAGCGGGACAACACTTTTGATATTACCCAGATCAGTCTTGATGACCCAAAAACTTATGAGTTATTAATATCAGGCAACACTACTTGTATATTTCAACTTGAAAGCCCTGGAATGAAAGATGTATTAGTTAGAATGCAACCAAATCGCTTTGAAGATTTAATGGCTCTTGTAGCCCTTTATAGGCCTGGTCCAATGGCATGGATTGATGACTTTATTAAACGCAAAAAAGGGGAAACAGAAATAAAATACGAATTGCCACAGCTTAGAGAAATACTTGAAGAAACCTATGGAATAATCATATACCAAGAACAAGTCATGATGATAGCTAACGAAATAGCTGGTTTTTCTATGGGTCAAGCAGATATCCTAAGAAAAGCTATGGGCAAAAAAGACCCTGAAAAAATGGAAAAACAAAAAGAGATATTTATCCAGGGCGCAGAAGCTAAAAAAATACCCCGAAAAAAAGCTGAAGAGCTTTTTGAGAAGATGGAGCCCTTTGCAAAATATGGATTTAACAAATCTCACTCTGCAGCTTATGCATTTTTAGCTTATAGAACCGCCTATCTTAAAGCTCATTATCCATTAGAATTTATGACAGCAAACTTAACCTTAGATATTGGAGATACAGACCGTATCGTAAAACTAATTAATGAATGCAGAAATATGTCTATCCCTATTTTACCACCAGACATTAATAAAAGTGATAGAGAATTTACCTTAGTTGATAATTCAATTAGGTTCGGACTTGAAGCTGTAAAAGGGGTTGGCTCTTCAGCTATTGAAAATATAATATCAAAAAGGAAAGAAAAACCTTTTACGTCCTTTAGAGATTTTTTGACAAGAGTAGACACTAAAAAAGTAAACAAAAAGGTTATAGAAAGCCTTATAAAAGCAGGAGCTTTTGACTCACTCTATAGTGAACCACCTTATTTAGCGAGAGCAAAAGCTATTAATCAGATAGAAAAACTTCAAAGAGATAGCATATACATGATGCTTTTTGATCAAAGCACCTCTATAAAAGATGAGACTAAACCTTGGGATGAACAGAATGCTTTAAAATTTGAAAAGGAAGCACTTGGCTTTTATATCTCAGGACATCCTCTTACTAAGTATAGGACTTCGTTATCTCGAATGGGTATAATAATGCTAACAGATATTGATAACTATGATGACAGAGCTGAGGTAAAAGTTGCAGGTGTTATAAGAGATACCAAGAGTAAAACAAGAGAGAAAAATACTACTATTTATATAAATTTAGAGGATGAAAGTGGCATATTAGAGGTTATTGTATTTTCCGACCTTTACAAAAAAACCTCAGAAATATTAAAAAATGACAACTTAATAATAGTATTTGGTCAATTACTCAAAGGTGAAAAGGTATCAAAAATTATAGCTAAGGATATAAAATCTATCTATGATGAATTAAATAATAAACCCTCATATGATAAAGTAGTGATCTCTTTATGTTGCCATAAAGATAAAGACCCCATTTTAAAACTTAGAGAGATCAATAAACTTCTAAACCTCAGCCACAATACTAAGGCCACTAATGGTTCTTCCCTTTATTTAGAGCTTTACTTTGAAGACTATTACACAGTTATAACTATTAAACACAAACCAACTGACAACTTAATTCAAAAATTAGAAGAGATTGTAGGTAAAGAAAATGTGAGGTTTCAATATTAGTACCCTTTGGCAAATTACATGCCAAAGGGTATAAACAGAACCTTTTCTCTCCTTTTATTTATTTTTTATTAAATTTATAAAATCTTCTATACAGCAAGTAAATCAAAGGTATCAATACTATTAAGATATCACCATCAAAGAAATTGCTATCTCTCCTCACTCTTATAGAACAACCTCCTCCACCCCCACCGCTTGCCTCTTTTGGGGTTGTAGCTGATACTTCAACAGAGTATGGCGAATCCCCAGCAACTGAATTAAAAGCTCTTACTCTATAGAAATAAGTAGTAAAAGGAGTAAGTCCAGTGTCAGAATAGGAAGTTACATTAGCCCCAACAGTTGCTATCTGAACAAAATCACCAGAACCAAGTATCTTTCTTTCAATTTTGTAACCACTTTCTGTCTTAGAATTATCCACCCAGGAGAGATTTATCTGTGTAGGTGATATAGCATTGGCTACTAAATTTGTTGGTGTCTGAAGAGGTGTTATCGTAGTAACTTCATTTGAATATCGGGATTGAGCTGGTATAGAATTAAATGCCCTGACCCTATATGAATAGCTTGTTCCATCCTTTAAAGAAGAATCAGTAAAGTTAGTTGAATTTACAGATATAGAAGCTATTTGAGAGAAGGTGCCACTTGACTCTTTCCTTTCTATATAATACCCATCTTCACCAGTAGCATTATCTATCCACTGTAAAGCTACTTGAGTAGGAGATATTGCTTGAGCATTTAAAGAGGTAGGGGTAAGTAAAGAAGAAATAGCTCTGTAAGCATTAATTCTTCCACCAGTATTTATAAAACCACTTAAAGAAGGCAATATATCAACATACCTTAAGATAGTAGCTCTAATCTGGGAATAAGTAAAGTAAGGATAATAACTATATAAAAGACCTGCCAAAGCAGAGACATGTGGAGTTGCGCTGGATGTTCCATTTGCAAAAGCATAACCAGTTGAGAATAAGGAGGTAGGCACTGTGCTTATAATATACACGCCAGGAGCTGCAACGTGTACAGAGTTAATCCCAAAATTACTAAAAGATGCTCTTATATCATTTTGATCAGTAGCTGCTACTGATATTATATTAGGTAAAGGATAATTTGCAGGATATTGGGGACGAAAATCATTATTGTCTCCAATCTCATCTTCTCCACCATTGCCTGCAGCTGCTATGAAAAGAACGCCTGCTGAGTTTGCCATAGAAATAGCGTCATATTCTGCATTAACATAGGTATCACCTGAATAACTGGCATTTATAATCTTTGCACCCATTGATATTGCATACTGTATAGCTGATATTTCATCAGCTACAGAACCTTCCCCATTTTTATCAAGGATTTTTAAAGCCATGAGCTTAACATTCCACATTAACCCTGTAATGCCTATAGAATTATTCCCTTTCGCACCAATAATACCAATAACATGCGTGCCATGTCCGTTATCGTCAAGAGGATTATTGCTATTTGTAATGAAATTCCAACCTCTCCAGTCATCTATCTTTCCGTTTCCATCATCATCAATACCATTATTTGGAATTTCTCCAGGGTTTATCCAAATATTACCTGAAAGATCAGAGTGATTATAATCAATGCCCGTATCTAATATAGCTACTATTATGGAACTATCTCCTTTATGAATATCCCATGCTAAGGTAGCCTTGATATCAGCTCCAGCAGTACCGCTTGCAAAATTGCCCTTATTTAATAAAGCCCATTGTTGACTAAAATATTGATCATTAGGAATGGTCTCTACAGCTTTTCTTATATAATTAGGTTCTGCATACTCAACAGCAGGATCAGCCATATAACTAATTATCGCCTCCTTTATAGACATACCTGTAGGTATTTTTACAAGTTCAAGTGTGGGAATGATATTATAACTTCTCAACACTGTAGTTCCCAATGTTTGATGAACCTTAGAGATAGAGGAAGCTAATAGACCAGATTTGAACTTTACTAATAATTCGCCCTCTTTAAATTTAGATTTTTCCATCTGGTTTAATATAGACTGGACATCCACTTTTTTATCTGATACTTTTGTTGAGATAGAAGAAGAGGTATTAGATTTAATGTCGCCACTACAAGAATACATCAAAACAATCAAAGCCAGAATCAGTAAAAAAAAAGATAATGGTTTTTTCATCATAACCTCCTAAGATAAAAAATTAAATAGTATAAACGATATTTATATAAAGACTACTAATAAATCATCTCAAAGTCAAGTAAAATCAATAAAATAAAGTTGAAAATATATAAAAATCTTTTTAATTTATAATATGGCACATAAGTTTATTAAAACCAGCAAATGGACTATTAGTGAATTGGAAGATATGATTAAGATTAGCAAAACAATTGGTAACATTGGAAAAAAAATTGATTTTATATCTTCTCAATTTCTAAATATCCCTTATAAGAAAAATACCCTTATCGGTAACTTTAATTCTCAAGAAATTCTTACGATTAATTTTGATTATGTTGACTGCTTTACTTTCTTAGATTATGTAGAAGCATTAAGACAGTCAAACTCCTTTGTTGATTTCATAGAAAACTTAAAAAAAGTTAGATACAAAGATGCTACTGTTGATTACAAAAAAAGAAATCACTTTTTTACTGATTGGATTGATAATAACTCTAAATCTATTGAAAATATAACCCACGTACTTGGTAAAGAATCTTCAATAACTATAAAAAAAATATTAAATTTAAAACAAGGCAACATCTATCACCTCCCAGGTATAGAACCAAAACCAAGAAATATTACCTATTTACCAAAGCTTACAGATCATGTAATCTCTTTACTTCAAACAGGAGATTATATAGGAATATACTCACACGATGAATGGCTTGATGTATCTCATGTCGGCATAATTATAAAAAAAGATACTCTCTATCTTAGACATGCCTCAGCCCAAAAGAAAGTTAATAGAGTGATAGATGAAGAGCTATTAGATTATCTTCATAACAAACCTGGGATAATTATATTAAGGCCCAAATAACAACAAACTACTCTAATTTATCAATTGCCTTTTTGAACAAAAAGTTGAGTTTTTTTGTCTCACTATAGAGTTGTAAAAGTATATCTGCTAATTCCTTTTTACCCAAAGAAGAAGCTTTCTCTGACCACTCTTTATAAGTATCAGCATGTTCGTCATTGTGCTCCATCCAGTGATGGAGAAGTTTGTTTAACTTAGCTAACTCGTTCATAATATCTCCTTAAGTTTAATTTGTCCATCATTAATTGTGTATATCTTCTTTACTGAATTCCTTAAAAAATCATAATCATGGGATATAACTATATAAGAATCATAATAACCAGTAAGATGTTTTAAGATCATCTCTGTTCTCTGCTCATCTAAACCTGCTGTTGGTTCATCAAGCAAAAGGCATTCAGGCTGCATTGATACAACTGTAGCAAATGCTACAAGTTTTTTTTCCCCACCAGATAACTTATAAGTTACTTTATTCATCATACCATCAAGCCCTAACTTATTACCTATCTCTTCTAAAAGAGTTTTTATCTCTTGAGGCTTTTTTCCTAAATTTAAAGGTCCAAAAGCTATATCCTCTTCAACAGTAGGGCAAAAGAGCTGATCATCAGAGTCTTGAAATAAAAGCCCTATTTTTTTTCTAACCTCAAAAAAGTCTGCTTCTTCCTGCCTCTTTTTGCCTAATATGTATAGTTCTCCTGCTATAGGTTTTATTAATCCCATTATAATATGAAAAAGAGTTGATTTACCTGTCCCGTTTGAACCTATTATACCGACTTTATCTCCCCTTTTAAGAGAAAAATTCAATCCCTTAAATAAAATCTTTCTATTGTCATATGAGAAACTCATATTTACAATCTCAATAATATTTTCTTGATCCATTAAAAAACCAACGTATTATCAAAGATAATCAATGAGAATAAAAAAACAAATACAACAAACAAACCCACAGTGACATCCTTAATTGATAAATCAAAATGATATAAAATAGGAAAGTCGTTTTTAAACCCTCTGCAAAGCATTGCTTTGTAAATTCTTTGAGACCTCTCAAAACTCCTTATAATTAGCATACCTACAAGATAAGCATAAGTTTTATAAGTGTGAAAATCTGTTTTTGGCTGAAAACATCTAAGAGATATAGCTCTTCTAATCTTAAGATATTCATCGTGCATTACATATATATATCTATAAAAAAAGAAAAACAAAAGGACAAGTTTCTTAGGTATTTTTAAGTGGATTAGAGCATGAGCTAAAGAAAAAACCTCAGAAGTTCCTAACATCACTATAGTTAACAAAACTAATGTATTAGCCTTGAGAGTTATCAATAGAGCTTGAAGAAACCCTTCTTTGGTTGCTTCAATATTGCCAACTTTAAAAAGAGTTACACCGTCAGCACTGAAAGGCAAAAAAAGCCATAGGAAAAATATAAATACGTTTACTGCTAATAACCTTTTTGATAACTTTTTAAGATCCAGTTTAGCTAAAAAAACTAAGATAATAGAGACAAACAAAGCAAAAGATAAACCTTCTAAGGTATTCATAAAAACAATAATAAAGGCAGAAAAGAAAACAGTTAAGGATTTTACTCGGGGATCAAGTCTATGAAACAGGGAATTGCCTTCCGCAAACTCTTCCAGATGCACTTTAAATATTCACCTTAGGACTTCTTGCTTTTAAAGTAAAGAACAAGTCCCATTACACCAAAAATATAACCGATACCACCAATTATCTGCAGGATACTTGCTTTCCTTATATCTTCATGAAGCATAGCGATCTGATCTGTTAATGGTTGTATCTTTTTATCTAAGGCTTGATTGATCAAAAACTCAATATCGCTTTGTTTTAAACATTGACTCTTTTCTTTTTGTGATAAAGAAAGGTCTAATAAAGCGTCCTTAGATAATTCATCCTTTATTTTATTCTTAAGACTATCTTTTTTTGGGTGATCTTTCAATGTTAATAGGTAAGAACTTTGATGTCCTGCACCTCCTTTAAGTATTATCTTTATAGCATAGGCATCTGGTTTCTGAAAGGAAAACATGCCATTTTCGTCTGTCTTGCCTTCAGCAATAAATTTATTGGTTGTACTATCATAGATTACTACATCACAACCTTTACACTTAGAGCCATCAGCAAAATAACCTTCAGTGTGTACCACCTCTCCATAACTGTAAGCATAAACATTTACCTTATGAGCTTTAGCAGGGAAAGGAGAAATAAAAAGAAAAATAATGATTAGTACATAAATCATCTTATCAAATCCCACTTGTATCATTTAGTTGACAAGTTTGTCAACTAAAAACCTCCCTTAGGCTGATATTAACTCAGGCTTAACCTTTTTTAAAAATACAACACAGAGAGCAGTTATTATACCTTCAACGATCATCACTGGTATATGAGATAAAATGACCACCTTGACAATACTCATAAATTCTTCTCCAGTCCCAAGAAGTGAAAGCCCCATAATGATGCCAGCTATAGCGACAGCAAAAAATCCTGCAAGAAAACCAGCAAAAGTCGCTATCCTTCCACTTTTTCGTATGAGATAGCCAAAAAGATAGTAAACAATTACTGCAGGTAAAGACATAATTAAGGTGTTTATTCCAAGGGTTGTAAGACCTCCAAATTGAAAAAGGATTGCTTGTAAAAATAAAGCCACTAAGATTGAAGGGAATGCCATCCATCCAAGTAAGATACCAACTAAGCCATTTAAAATTAAATGGGTGCTAACAGGACCTATAGGAATATGAATTAAAGATGCAACAAAAAAAGCTGACGACATAACAGCTACCTCAGGTATCTTACTGTAGTCCATCTTTCTGAGTCCGACAGCAACACCACCTGCACTCAATAGTGTACCTGATATTAAAATTATAGGTGAAAGAACACCCTCTGAGATATGCATTATTTCATCTCTCTTGTTCTAACCCACAAGACAGCTCCTATTTCTACTGGATAATCTTTGCCATTACGTTTTAACTTATAATCAGCTAAGCTTATGGCAGCAAACCCCCACCATCCAGCTTTTGGAATAGCATAAGTAAAAACTCCGTTGGCATCTGATTTAACAACCTGAGTAATAAAAGGCTCATCTGGAGCTTTAATCCTTCCATTTGGGTTATAAAATTCAACCTCTACCTCTGCAAACGGAACAGGTCTACCGTCTACTTTGACTATTCCTTGAAAAACATTACCAGCCCATAACCCAAAAGGCCTAGTTAATGGAACTATCTCAGTTTTAAGACCTATCTCCTTATCCCATCCGTCTTCTTTTCCCAAAGCATTTACTACTACCTTTGTGTAATGAATAATAAACTTCTCTTCTGCTGGTTCCCAATAAGGTGAAGGCTCAACATAAAAGATATAACTACCAGGCTGTTTAATATTAAAAAAAGCCTCCCAGTAAGAATAGTTTTTGTATCTCTTTTCTTTTAACTCACCCAAAAGATCTTGACTCTTATCTTCAATATAAACCCCAAATCTTTTTGGCTTTTCCATATTCATATACTGCCATTCAAAAGGATGGATAAATTTTACCTGGAGGGTTATTTTTTTGTTGTCCTTCTGTGAAACTATGTCATCAGAAGGCATTATCACCCCAAAATGAGTCCATCCAAAACTATAATTTAATCCCAAAAAAGCTAATAAAAACATAAAATAAAAGGTTATTTTTTTCATTGCTTACTCCTAAAATTTATAAGTCAATCCTGCCAAGATAGCATAGTCAACTTCTGCTTTATTAAGACCTGCTTTAATACCTAAATCAATACTCAAGTTCTCAGCTAATGAGTATATTAAGCCACCTAAAATAAAAGCAGGGTTTGTATTTGATCCTCTATCAGGGTTACGCTCTACAGCAATGTTGCCAACTAAAACTAAATCTTTAATTATCTCAATCTCAGAGGCAACAGATACATGCCATATATCCTTTCTTTCATCAAACTTATTTTCATTTCTAACATAACCGAGATTAAAATGTATTATTAAAGGCTCTATCTCCTTTGAAGCTATAAAGTAAAGCCCATATGTAGCCCTGCCACTTCCAAGGCCTTTTTCCTCATCACCAGTAGGTAATGTTAAAACTGGTTTTAAAGCTAAAGAGCATACTTCTTTTTTCTCATAAAATTGCCACTTCAATTCAACAGAAACATCTGATATGCCCTTTTCTTTGAAGGTCTCTCCCTCAGCCTTAAGCCTATATTGCTGATATGGCAATGTAAGAATAAGATCTAAATTTTCTAAAATACCATATGTAAGAGTTGCACCAATATCATAAGTCTTTAAATTAATCTCTGATTCCTTATAACTTGAATACTCAAAGGTAAACTCAATCTCTCCCTTACCTCTGCCAACAGTATAAGCATCATCAGTAATTAAAGGATGAGCTGCATAGAGGTTAGACTGAAATAGAAGAAAACTTAAGATAAAGATAAAAATAAAACACACAGAAAACCTCTTCATTAATTCTACCTCCTGTTTATATTTATAAAATAAAAAAAGCCACGAAAAGGTCTTCTCTTCTGGCCTTCAAAGCCTTCCTTTGAGAACCTTCATGGCTCTTTTGATATTAAATTAGCAGATAAAGTAGGTATATGTCAATTAATAATTAAAAATATTATGATGAAATTTGATAGTATTTAAAAAATGTGATATGCTTCAATAATGTTTATATAGGAGGATACACCATGATAAAAATACCAGAATATGTAAGTAAAGAAGAGGTTAAAAGAATATGCAAAGAGTTAAATATTAGAGATTGGTCAGAGCTGACAGAGCCTTCAATTACAAAAGAAGAGGCAGAACTAATACTTTCTATAGTAAACCTTGATAACCTACCTATCTCAGTTGAAGAATTCAAGGTTGGACTTGAAGTTGAGCTTGAACATGGGACTATTTTTAAGAACTACAATGTTACAAACAATCACCCGATCCTAACAGGTATGATAGTGATGGCACACTTTATGGAAATGCTTGATTACTATTACAGGCTTGAGATTGCAGAATTAGAAGGTGATTTTTTAAAAGCCCTAACTAAAAATGAGTTTCAGAAGGCTAAAAAATACTATAGCAAATTAATTGAGGCTAAAATGAATCTAATAAATCTTGAAAAAAAGAAATTAAAAGAAATTTAGCTAAGAAATCTTCTCCCTCTCTATAGCACGGACAACTTCATTGATCATTTCTTCGGTAAGAAATATCAATGACTCTATATCTAAGTAGCAGTCTGCCGATGAATCAAAGAGAATTTTTGTTTGGGAATCAAAACTGTCATCCCTCTGCCAGTATAATACTAACAGGGGTATCTTAGGTAATGGATGTATTATCCATCCTTTTTTTGCTAACTCTTCAGTTTCTGTGGTAGAGCCTAATTTTTGAAAAATTTCATCAATGATCTCATTATTACTATCACATACTTGGTTCAAAAAATCCTCACACTGAGTCTTAAAGGTAGATGCTTTTATAAAACCATTCTTCAGCTCACTAAAAGAAACCCAACGATTTACCAAGTCACAATTGCCACCTTTTTTTAAATAGCTAAGTAATAAAATCCTCATCCATAAAGA
The DNA here is from genome assembly GCA_026415415.1 of Thermodesulfovibrionales bacterium. Taxonomy (GTDB): domain Bacteria; phylum Nitrospirota; class Thermodesulfovibrionia; order Thermodesulfovibrionales; family Dissulfurispiraceae; genus DYHD01. Next base: position 23,401 of record JAOAHE010000005.1, read on the forward strand.
TAAAGAATTTTCATCCTTGATGTCTCCATTGGCAAAGATAGTGATCTCTCTATTTAAGCTCTTAATCACTAAAGAACTATCTTTTAAATAAGCTCCAATTCTATCGGCAATCTTATGAAATTGTAAATCACCAACCTCTTTTTTTAGTCTATTTATAGTCTCAAGGTGCCAGTCTAATGTCACTAAATTACTTTTAATATGCTGTAAATCCTTCTCTTTTATTAAAGGACACTCTGAGACATCAGATTCTCCTTTACTTACAGCGAATGCAAAGGGCATGCATAGTTTTTGTAGGCACATCCCACAATTTGTTTTTGGTAATAGTTTATAAATCTGTAAGGGGTTCATTATATATTAAAACTATCTTACTGACAAATATCCATGTGGGACGCTCTTTTTTGAGAGGACTATTTGCCAAAGTTGTAAATCACCGCATTTAAAAGAGGCTGCGCTACTGCAAAGGTAATATGTCCACATTCTATAAAATCTTTCATCATATTTTTGAGGATAAGCGTTTTTTATTTTATCCCAGTTTTTTTTAAAATTTTTGAGCCACTCAACAAGAGTTAAATAATAATAATATCTAAAGTTATGCAAGTCCTCAACTATAAAAAGTCCTTCAATACTACTTGTAATTTGTTTAAGAGAAGGAATCAAGGAATTAGGGAAGATATATTTATCTATCCAAGGATCGCAAGCTATCTTTGTAGTGTTATTCCCAATAGTATGTAACAGAAACAGTCCATCATCCTTTAGGCACTTACTTGCTATCTCCATATAAGTCCTATAATTCTTATGTCCTACATGCTCAAACATGCCTACAGAGACAATATAATCAAACTTTTCGTCTTTTAAATCTCTATAATCTTGCAGCCTTATCTCAACTGGCAATCCCTCACATATCTTTTTACTATACTCTACTTGCTCTTTAGAAACAGTTATTCCCACCGCTTGCACTCCATATTTCTCTGAGGCATATTTGACAAAACTTCCCCATCCACAACCAATATCAAGCACTCTACTTCCTTCTTTTAGATATAACTTTCTACAGATAAGATCAAGTTTATTTTCTTGAGCTTCATCAAGATTTTTAGCATCTTTCCAATAAGCACAACTGTACACTAATCGCTTATCAAGCATATTTTCAAAAACTTCGTTGCCTATATCGTAATGTCTTTCACCAATTTGAAAAGCTCGAGACTTACTACTTCTGTTAAAGACAGTATAGCCAAGATAGTAACTTATTAGTTTTATATTTTTTTTTACTTTCTTCTCTGGCTCTAAGGGTAGTAACCTATAGAAAAATTCTATTAAGTCATCACAATCCCACCAACCATCCATATAAGACTCGCCAAGTCCTATACTGCCATCTTTAAGAACCCTTTCATAGAATTTCTCATTTCTTATATGGATATCCCATGGATTTTTTCCATTAATTGATATATTAGCTTGCGATAAAATGCCTTCTACGAAAGATTTGAGTTTTTTATTCTTCATAAGCTTAATTCATGTAAATTTCAGGTTTTAAAGTATTAATAAAAATTTACTCCTTATAAAATGAAAAGTCAAGTGATGCTTGAGAAGGAAAACTTATCATAAAACTGAAGAAACCCTTTCATTATGTTGCACCTGCTTTGAAGATTTTTTTTTATCACAAAAACCCTTATAATTTGGCAAGAATAATGATAAAGAATATAAAAAACAAAATAATCCCAAATAATAAATGGAAAACACCCACTGAAGACCAAATAATCCTTTTTTTCTCTTCAGAGTTTAATTTTAATTAAGGTATATGATAAATAAAATGCCCCTTTTACTTAGGAAAAAAGGGGCAGAACCATTTACATAAGTATTAATATTCTTCACATTTAATCTGGAAATAATTCATCTCATGATCACAAGAAGGACACTTCTCAGGTGGGGTTTTTCCGTTATGAATATAACCACATTTCCTACACATCCATTCAACAGTGGTATCTTTTTTGAAAACCATCTGATCTCTCACAGCTTTCAAAAGTTTCCTGTATCTTTCCTCATGATGTCCCTCAGCTGAAGCTATTGCCCTTAATCTTTTAGCTATCTCAGGTAACCCTTCCTGCTCTGCTATATCAGCAAATTCTGGATACATCTTAGAAAATTCATAGTGTTCCCCTTCAATTGCAGAAAGAAGATTCTCCTCAGTAGTCCCTAAAATTGTAGGAGCTGATGCCTCGACAACTACCTCGGCAATAGGTTGGCCACTTCTTTTTTTGAGCTCGTTAATCAATCTAAAAAGCCACTTTGCATGTTCTCTTTCATTATCAGCGGAAATAAGAAATATCTCTGATATCTGCTCATATCCTTCTTTTTGTGCTATTTTGGCATAGAAAGTATAACGATTTCTTGCCATACTCTCACCGATAAAAGCCTTCATTAAATTTTCAATTGTTTTTTGCATACATACCTCCTATTACTTGAAATATCTTAAGATAATAATCTAATTTTTTCTAATTAGTAATTATTATTAAATAAGAATAAAATTAATTAAAATATTTTGTCAATAGTGTTGTTTACATATTTTAATATCTTACCCCTAAAACTAAATTTTTAAAACGATATTAAACCTCTTTTGAAAGATTTCTTATCTTTTGTTATACTGTTTAAAACTAATAAATATATCAGTAGGGTTTAACTGGAGGCTTAAGAATGGGACAATACCAATTCAATACAATTGAAGAGGCATTAGAAGATATAAGTCAAGGTAAAATGGTAATACTCGTTGACGATGAAGACAGAGAAAACGAAGGTGACTTGTGTATGGCAGCTGAAAAAGTTACCCCTGAAGCTATAAATTTCATGGCTAAGTATGGTAGAGGTCTAATCTGCCTCTCTTTATCCCCTCAGAGAGTTGCTGAGCTTAGACTTCCTATGATGGCAGATGAGAATACCTCAGCCTTTGGAACTGCCTTTACGGTATCTATTGAAGCAAAAAAAGGGGTCACTACAGGCATATCTGCTCATGACAGAGCTGTGACTATCAAAACAGCTATCGATCCAAAAACTAAACCAGAAGATTTAGCAAGACCTGGTCATGTCTTCCCTTTAAAAGCCAAGCCTGGTGGCGTTCTACAAAGGGCAGGCCAAACAGAAGGTTCAGTTGATTTAGCAAGATTAGCAGGACTTTATCCTGCTGGAGTAATTTGTGAGATTATGAATGATGATGGTACTATGGCACGAGTACCTGAATTAATTGAGTTTGCAAAAAGACATTCTATGAAATTAATAACTATTAAAGATCTTATTAAATATAGAATGAAAACTGAAAGGTTAGTTAAAAGGCTTGCCACAGTAAGAATGCCGTCTAAATATGGAGGTGATTTCATCGCTATAGCTTACGGCAACTATGTTGATGATAACATTAATATAGCTTTAGTCAAAGGCGAGATAAAAAAAGATGAAAAAGTAACTGTAAGAGTTCATTCAGAATGCCTTACAGGAGATGTTTTTGGTTCAAAAAGATGTGACTGTGGTGAACAACTCCATAAGGCTATGGAAATCATCAAAAATGAAGGAAAAGGGGTAATCCTTTACATGCGGCAGGAAGGGAGAGGAATAGGCCTACTAAATAAACTTAAAGCATACGAACTCCAAGATCAAGGGTTTGATACAGTGGAGGCAAACATTAAGCTTGGTTTTAAGCCTGATCTAAGAGATTATGGCATTGGAGCACAGATATTAGTAGACTTAGGGGTTAGAAAGATGAAACTTATAACTAATAACCCTAAAAAGATTGTAGGACTTGAAGGATATGGACTTGAGATAGTAGAAAGGATACCTATAGAAACACCTCCCAACGATGCCAATCTTATATACCTTAAAACTAAGAAAAAGAAATTAGGACATATGATTGAAAATGTCTAACCGCGCCTGAGAGGATTTGAACCTCCGACCCTCGGCTCCGGAGACCGATGCTCTAATCCACTGAGCTACAGGCGCATTATGCAGTAAAAGAAATCAATTTAATTATTCTAACATTTAAATACTAACATCATAAACAGGAGGTTACAAAATGATTAAAATTGTTGTAGCTGGCGTAGCAGGTAAGATGGGAGGCAGGATAACAGCTCTTTCAAAAGATTATCCTGAATTAAAACTTGTAGGTGGCTTTGAACGAAAAGGCCATGAGTTAATAGGAAAAGATATAGGTGAGATAGTAGGTATTGGTAATGTTAATATACCTTTAAAAGATAATCTTTATGAAATTATTAATGATACAGATGTAGTGATTAGTTTTACATCACCTGAGGCATCTTTAGAACATCTAAAAGTCGTTGTTGACAAAAAAAAGGCAATTGTAATTGGCACGACAGGTTTTTCAAAAGAGCAGATAGAGAATATAAAAAAACTTTCCGAGAACGTACCAGTTGTTTTAGCACCTAATATGAGTGTAGGTGTAAATCTTCTATTCAAGATACTGAAGGATGTTGCTGTAGTTTTAGGTGATGATTTTGATATAGAGATTGTTGAATACCATCATAGACTGAAAAAAGACGCACCCAGCGGTACAGCTCTAAAAATGGCTCAAGTAATTGCTGAGGCAATCAACAGAAATTTAGATGAAGTTGCAGTTTATGCTCGTAAAGGTATTATCGGTGAAAGAACCAAGAAAGAAATTGGTATACAAACCGTAAGAGCAGGTGATATAGTAGGTGAACATACTGTTTTGTTTGGCGGTTTAGGAGAAAGAATCGAGATCACTCATAAAGCATCCAGCAGAGATACCTTTGCAAGAGGAGCACTAAAAGCAGCTAAATGGATCTTTAGCAAACCAGCTGGTCTTTATGATATGATGAACGTTTTAGGGTTAAAATAGTCAACTTCTACCTTTTGTTGCTTTTGTTTTAGCATATAATATCTACAACTTTCAAATAATAACACTTTAGTATTTACACTATCTCATAATATATGATAGTATAAAAAATTAAATTTTTATGCCGGAGTGGCGGAATTGGTAGACGCAAGGGACTTAAAATCCCTCGCAGCTTGCTGTGTACGAGTTCGAGTCTCGTCTCCGGCATTATCAAGATCTCACTTACTAATTAAAATCAAATATCACTTTATCAAAGTTAAATCATTGAGAAAAGATATATTCATTTCACCAAAAAAGCAAAGACCTTAGGAATTAAATATTGAATAATTTATAAATTCCTGTATATAACTTTATCCTTTATCTATAACCTTGAATTAATAATTAAATTACTTAGTGTGGAACAATTATTACTATTAAAAAATATAGTATTACAGCTACATCAACTTGAAAAATATTCTAAAAAATTAACATATCCTTTCAACTAAGAAGTTTTTGATCTCTTCATAAAATTGCTAAGCTAAATATTTGGTAAGTTATTATTGTAAAAGCTATCTCAAAAAATTGATTAGAAAAATTCCTCTAAGGTTTTAGATAATTTTGCAAAACTAAAAGGTTGTCTTACCAGTGGCTTATCTTTAATAACAGGTATCATTTCTTCAAATGTTTTGCGATGATTCTTGTAAATCACCCCTATGGGGATTTTTTCACCCCATTGTAAAGATTTTTCAAAGGCTAAGTATTTATCTTCAGGATTGTAGTCTGATTCAATATAATAAACCCTCTTCTTATACCACTCATAGGTATTAATTTTATTAAAAGAAACGCAAGGTTGTAAGATGTCAACTAAGGAAAAACCTTTATGCATTAAAGCCTCCTTAATCAACATCTTAAGGTGGGGTATATCGCCAGAGAAACCTCTACCTACAAAGCTACAGTCTAATGCGATAGCCATTGCTAAGGGGTTTAGTTGCTCAGAAATTACACCAAAAGGTTGAGTTTTAGTTACAACGCCTTCTATAGTGGTTGGCGATGCCTGTCCCTTAGTGAGTCCATATATTTGATTATTATGAACAAAAAGTTTAATACCTATATTTCTTCTCATAGCATGTATTAAATGATTACCTCCTTCTCCATAACAGTCACCATCTCCAGCAACAGCAATCACGAGCATCTGATGATTTGCAAGCTTAAAGCCAGTAGCTACAGGTAAGGTTCTACCATGTAAACCATTAAAAGTATTACATCGGAGATAATGAGGGAATTTACCAGCCTGCCCAATACCTGAAACAATTAAAAACTCCGATGGTTTTATTCCTAACTCAACCAATGACTCTTTAAATGCTCTAAGAATACTAAAGTTGCCGCAGCCAGGGCACCAAGCGGGGACTCTTCCCTTGTAATCTTCTAAAGTGACCATCTATTCACCTCAAAACATACCAATAAATCTTCTTAAATTATACACTGAAAACTATGGCTCCATCATAAGAGACTAAGTTACAAATTACAGGTATATCTTTTGTTATTGTTTGGCAGTAATCTTTAGCTTTTATACAAACTATTGCAAATACCTCGTTAGGGTCTTTTCTGTGCTGATTGATAAACTCAAAGATCTCCCTTGCAGAATTAAACTTTTTATTAGAGAGTAACACTCCATTAGCCTTTAAAAATTGAACAGCCCTATCTAAGTCTATAGCACCAAATTTCACATGCGTTTGAGGTATTGACTGAGAGATTTTCAGCATTTTAGCCCATTGTGTGCAAAGATGAATTTTTTGAAAGTTATGTTTTTTAGCCTCACGTAATGAAAACTCAATAAAATCACCCATCATTACATAACACTCTTGCGGAAAATTAAACAATCTCATATGAGCCTTCTCTGAAGTTCTACCAGAAGAAAGGACTATTTCCTTGTGGCCTGAAGCCGCGGCCATATTCATAGATGTCTCTATAGTAGCTGTCCATGCCTCAGCAGAAAGAGGCTTAACAATACCTGTTGTTCCAAGTATAGAGATACCCCCGATTATGCCTAATCTTGGATTTAAAGTCTTAAGAGCAAGTTTTTCACCATCTGTAACTGAAATAGTTACCTCAAGGTTCTTTAGTCTAAAATTAGTATTATTATTTAAAATAGCTTCTATAATTGCATCTTTAATCATCTTTTGAGGAACTGGATTTATAGCAGGCGACCCTACAGGAACCGGTAGCCCTGGCTTTGTAACTATCCCAACCCCTTTGCCTCCTCGTAACTCGATAGATGGTATAGATGATTCATCTTTAATATAAGACTGGGCAAAATTTATAATAAGATCAGCTTTTTTAAGCTTTACAGTAGTTTGAATCTCAGCTTTATTAGTCACATCGGGATCATCACCAGCAAATTTTATTACTGATGCTGTTGCATAAAAACTATTTTCATCTTCCTTGAAATCACTTCTATGTATACTGAAAACAGCTCGCTCACCAATAGGCAAAAGTATATCGACAGGGTTAATTTCTTTAGTAGAGGACAAATATTGATATTCAGTCGTAGAGTAAATAGTTTTTAAACTATTCATCAATATAAGGGTAGCAGCTTTTGAGCTTGCAGATGCACAGGCACCAGTTGTAAATCCAGAACGAAGTCTTCTCCGCATTAATGTTCTATACCTTTGCGTGCCTTAACACCTTTATGAAAATAATGCTTGACTTCTTGCATCTCTGTAACAAGATCAGCTTTATCTATAACTTTCTCATGAGCATATCTACCAGTTAACACTAATTCTACATTTTCTGGTTTAGAATTAAGTAATTCCAAAATTTCCTCCACAGTGATTAACCCTTTATAGACAGCAATATTTATCTCATCAAGTATGAATATATCATACTTTTTTTTCTTAAGAAGCTCTTTTACAAATATAAGACCTCTTTTAGCAGCTCTTGTTGCTTCGGGTATATCTTCTTCTTTTTTAACAAACCCTGTACCAAACTGCTTTATCTCTATTAAATCTTTAAATCTCTCAAGGGCTTTATGTTCACTTGTCTTACCTTTCTTTATAAACTGTGCAATAAAAACATTATGTCCTGCACCTGCAGCTCTTAAAGCTAACCCTAAAGCTGCTGTGGTTTTGCCCTTGCTATTTCCAGTATAAACTTGAATATAACCCTTTCTCTTTAAAGCCACCTTCCCTCCCTTTTTACCCAACAAAGTTATGAGAACTTGTTAATATCATCAACTTTCAAGGATTAAATTATTTAGATCAATATAGTCTTAGGGATTGCAAAACCATTAAACTCCGAAGCATAAGATACAGTATAAGCACCTGCAGACAGAATTAGGACAATATTACCTACCTCAGGTTCTGCAAGTTCTACCTCTTTATCAATGACATCAAAACTATCGCAGCTTGGTCCTGCAATAGTCCATTTCTTAGGTTCATTTCTACTGCCTACTAAAAACTTATACTTGATACCACCTACACTCTCCATTAACCCATTGAAAACACCAACATCTATATATAGCCAATTTTCGTCATCTCTCTTAGCCTTACCTATTACTGATGATACAAAAACGCCGGCATCACCAACTACAGCACGCCCTGGCTCTATAAAAATCTCTATATCCTCAGGAAAGCGTTGCCAAAGGGCGTTATTGATCTTCTTTTCGATCACCTCAATATCTGTAACTTTTTTTAAGTATCTTATAGGATAACCACCACCAATGTTTAATAGCTTTAAGTCAATACCCCTATCCTTTGCCATCTCAAACAATTCCCTTGCTTTATCTAATGCAGCGCTCCAGTTATAAACATTGTTACATTGCGAGCCAACATGAAATGTTATTCCCACTGGGTTAAGATCTTTGTTTTTAGCATAAAGCAACAGTTCTAAAGCTTCGTCAATCTCTACGCCAAACTTTTTGCTTAGAGGCCATTCACTTCCTTCATTTGAAACAGAAAGTCTCACATAAACATTACTGCCTGGGGCATAACGCGATAATTTATCTACCTCAGCCTTAGAATCGTATGCATAATATTTAATTCCATAATTAGTGGCCTCATTGAGGAAATTTAGAGTTTTTATTGGATTGCTTGTTATTATCTTTGATGCATCAACCCCAAGAGAAGAGAGTATTCTCAACTCCCCTTCAGAGGCTATCTCAAAACCTATATCATACTGACTTAAATAACTAAGTACACTTACATCGGGGTTAGCCTTTACGGCATAAAAAACCTTAGAATTAGAGATATTTTTACCAATTATCTCTATCTTTTCCTTTATAATATCTCTATCAAGAAGAAGATAAGGAGGTACCTCATCAGATCTCGCTATAAAATTAAGGATCTTACTCCACGTATGTTGTGGTATGTATTCAAGAGCTGTTTCCATTGCTAAATCCTTCTAATAATAATAATAAAAATTATACAATATCTATCATATATTATTCTTTTAAAAAAAGCCTTTCAACAAAATCCATATTTTTAAGAGGTTAGATGATGAAACAGATTACCTATAAAGATTCAGGGGTAAATATTGATGAGGCAGACAAATTCGTGAAATTAATCTCACCTATTGCAAAAAGCACATTTAGAAAAGAGGTAATGACTGATATAGGGTTCTTCAGCGGTTTATTTAAATTAGATACTAAAAAATATAAGGAACCTGTTTTAATTAGTGGAACTGACGGCGTAGGCACTAAATTGAAATTAGCCTTCATGGCTGATAAGCACGACTCCATAGGGATTGATTTAGTTGCCATGTGTGTAAATGATATCCTTACCTCAGGCGCAGAACCATTGTTCTTCCTTGACTATTTAGCAGTAGGTAAACTCCAAGCGGACAAAGCAAAAGATATAATTAAAGGCATAGCAGTAGGCTGCAAAGAAGCAGGGTGTGCACTTTTAGGTGGTGAGACCGCTGAGATGCCCGGTTTTTATAAAGAAAATGAATATGAATTAGCTGGTTTTGCTGTAGGGGTAGCTGAAAAAGACAAAATCATAGATGGCTCCAAAATTGAACAAGGAGATGTTATAATTGGTCTTTCATCAAATGGATTACACAGTAACGGTTTCTCTTTAGTAAGAAAAATCTTTTTTGAGATACATAATTACAATCTTGACAGCTATATTGATGAGCTTAATTGCTTGTTAATAGAAGAGCTGCTAAAACCAACCAAAATATATGTTAAAGCCTTCAATGCTTTACAAGATTATGTTGAGATTAAAGCGATGGCTCATATAACAGGAGGTGGATTAGTAGATAATATACCACGTGTTATAAAAAATGGATTGACAGCTATAATCTATGAAACTACTTGGCAAAGACCTTATATATTTAACTTAATTCAAAAATTAGGCAATGTCCCTGAAGATGAGATGAGAAGAACTTTCAATCTTGGCATTGGTTATATCATAGTTGTAAAAGAAAGAGACTGCGATAAAACTATCAATATACTTAAAAATACTGCTTATCAATCTTTTAAGATCGGGCATATTGAAAAAGCTAAGAATACAGAGTCTAAGATAAAGATCCTTTAGATTTCTTGAACCTAATATTCTTATAAAGGAGACTAAAATATGGAAATCTTACGAATACCTAAAATTATGCAAGAGACATCAAAAAGACACATACAGAAAGGGAAGACCATAGGATTCGTTCCCACTATGGGAGCACTTCATAATGGACATTTAAGCTTATTTAAAAGAGCAAGAGAAGAAAACGATATTGTTGTAGCTAGCATCTTTGTTAACCCGACCCAGTTTGGACCTAATGAAGATTTTGATAAATACCCAAGAGATATAGAAGGAGATATAGAAAAATTAAGGACTATAAATGTTGATATAGTTTTTTTACCTGAGACTAAAGCCATGTATCCAGATAACTTTTTGACGTTTCTATATGTAGAGAAACTATCAGAGAAACTCTGTGGTGCTTTCAGACCAGGGCACTTCAAAGGAGTAGCAACCGTGGTGAACAAGCTAATAAATATCATTAAACCTCATAAAATCTACTTTGGACAAAAAGATTATCAGCAATGCCTTATAATCCGCAAGATGATAGAAGACTTAAATATTGATACTGAAATGATAATATGCCCGACTATCAGAGAAAAGGACGGACTCGCTATGAGCTCAAGAAACGCTTATCTTAAAGAAAAAGAGAGAGTTGCCTCAGCACTAATATATAAAACCTTAGTTGCTGTATCAGATTTAATTAAGAGCAACAAACATCCGCTGCCTAAGATAAAAGAACAAATGCTAAATATGCTCAAAGAAGAGCCTCTTTTTTCTGAAATTCAATATGCCAGCATATACGATACTGAAACTCTTGAGGAACTAACAGAGTTGAAAAAAAACAATCTTGTTGCGATAGCAGTTAAGATTGGTGATGCAAGATTGATAGATAACATAATTATAGAGATTAACTAAACAAGGGAGATAGAAGCCCTGACTAAAGAAGTAAAATAGTTCCAGAGAATATTTCTGTTTAGGTTAAAATCAAGTTGACCAATTATCTCGTATAACTTCTCACAACTATATAAAGCTCTATCAAAGGACTGACATTTAATCTCCTCTCCAAGTAAAAGAGCCTTGCTGTCAGCAGTCTCTTTAAAAACAATACTATCTCTAATGGCTACTAACAACAAATTGATCCATCTATTTAAATCCTCTTTATTTTCCCAAATCTCCTTTGAGCTATCTGAAAACATATTTTTCAGTAACCTGAAAAACCACTCTTTTTCCTGTGAAAAATCTCTACTTAAGGCTAATCCAGGCATACCCATACATAGATTTAAGTAGAGACCTACATCTTCTAAGTCCTTTTTAGATCTAATTAACTCATCACAAACTTGTCTTGATAAAGGGGAAAAAACAATTCTGCAACATCTTGATCTAACAGTATCAGGCAGCGAATCTTCATTAGAAGATATTAAGATAATGGTTGTATCCTTTGGTGGTTCTTCAAGGGTGATTAAAAAAGCATTTGAGGCATGCTCATTCATTCTATGTGCCTCATCTATAATAGCTATCTTTCTTTTGCCTTCAAAAGGCTTTAAAGATAACTTTTCTTGAAGCATTCTAACTACCTCTATCTTTATCACTCCTCCTTGAGGTTCAATAACAACAACGTCTGGATGTATCATTGAGTCAATCTTTCTACAAGAGATACATTTATCGCACGAATCAAAATCATATGGTTCATAACAATTAATGGCTTTAGAGTAATTAATAGCAGTAAGCCTCTTGCCTATGCCTTGTTGACCTATCATTAAAAGAGCAACAGGTATTCGGTTTTTTTTAATAGTCCCCAACAGAATCTTTAAAGCGTTTCTCTGACTTTTGATATCCTTTAGCATATTGACCTTACTATTATATCTCTAACCTCCTGAATTATCATCTCTAAGGGTTGGGAGGCATCAACAATCTTTATTCTTTTGGGTTCATCTTCATAAATTCTTCTATAGCCTTCTTTTACTTTTTTATAAAACTCAATCTCTTCCAACTCAAATCTATCAACTTTTTTTATACTTCTGTTCCTTTTAAGCCCTAACTCAATATCTATATCAAGCAAGATTGTAATATGAGGTTTTAACCCCCCTGTGACAATTTCTGTTAAATGTCTAATTAAAGAAAGATCTATACCCCTACCATATCCTTGGTAAGCTACAGTAGAGTCTATAAAGCGATCAGTTATTACTAACTTACCACTTTGTAAAGCAGGTAAAATTATCTCTTTTAAGTGCTGTGCCCTTGCTGCATTATAAAGAAAAAGTTCACACATATGGGACATATTCTTATGTTCTGCAGAGAGCAATATGTCTCTTATTTTATGTCCTATTTGGGTGCCTCCTGGCTCATAAGTTGTCATCACTTCATACCCATCCATCATAAGAGTTTCTGCTATTAATCTTGAAATTGTGGTCTTGCCAGAACCTTCAATACCTTCAAAAGAGATTAAAAAACCTTTACTATTTTTCATAATGTAACTAACTTCTTAAAAAATAAGATCATCACAACTCAGCTAAATTAATTTATAAAAATTTAGCAAAACTCCCTTTCTTAACCCCTTATACTATATTTTTCAAAAGCATCTCTAAAGATAATTTGTAACAATTATGGAGTTATTATAAAAATAAAATTTAAAAAAAAACTATATAAAGATTTTTTATATGATAAATAAATACTTGACAAATAAATTTATACATGGTATAGAAGATATAACATGTTCAAAAAAGAACAACTGACATTAGGCATTGATATAGGCTCAAGCAATATCAAACTCGTACAACTAAAGAGAGTAGGGGGAGGTTATGAATTATTAAAATTTGAGATGGTTCCTGTTAAAGATGGCGTTATAGTTGATGGAGCCATAATGGACAAAAGTAGTATCACAAATTCCTTAGCAGAACTTCTTAAAAAAGCAAATATTAATAAAGGACAAGCTTGTATAGGGTTAAGTGGACAGTCTTCATTAATAATAAAAAGAGTGACTCTTCCCTACATGACAGATAAAGAACTAAGCCTATCAATAAAATTTGAAGCACAACAGTTTATACCCTTTGATTTAAGCGCTGTATCTATTGATTACTACATTCTTGATAAGACCCCAAAACCTGACAATACAATGGATGTTATCTTAGTTGCTGTTAACAATGACCTTTTAAATGACTACCTTGAGATTTTAGGAAATGTAGGATTAGAAGTTGTTGTTGTAGATGCAAAGCAGTTTGCTTTAAGTAATATGTTTGAACTTAACTATGGCTTAGTTGATCAAAAAAACATAGCCATAGCAGATATAGGAGCAAACTCTATTACACTTAATATAGTTCAAAAAGGCACACCTATTTTTTGGCGAGAAAGCGTTATTGGTAGCACCTATCATACAGAAGTTATTGAAAACGCCTTTAATATACCCAGGGAAGATGCCGAAAGGCTTAAAAAAGGAATGGCAATTGAAGGCATATCCCCTGAAGAGGCAGAATCAATTATAAACAAAGCTTCAGATGAGCTATATGCAGATATATATAGATCCCTGGAAGTATTCAAAAGTAATTTTTACAATGAAACAGTAGAGAAGATAGCCATATGCGGTGGTGCATCATTAATAAAGAACTTTGCCACAGATATGGCTCACAGAATAGATATAGAGGTAGAAGTTATAGACCCCTTTAGAAAAATTCATATACCTGATAAGCTAAATCCATCCTACCTAAAGGAAATAGCTCCTTTAGCCGCAGTAGCTGTAGGCCTTGCAATAAGACGGCCAGGAGATAGATGAAATGATTAAGATTAACTTACTTCCACCAGATAAAAAACTAGAGAAAAAAGAAGTTACTCAAACACCAAGTAGAAAATTCCTTACTACCTTAATATTAGTAGTTTTAATTACTTTAGCAGCGCTTGTCGCTATTACCTCTTATCTTACCTATGCTAACGAAGAATTAAAAAAACAAAGCAACAATAACAAAGCCTTGATAGGTCAGTTACAAAGAAATCTGCAAGATATCAAGAAATATGAAAGCTTAAATGCCAGCATAGAGAAAAAATCCAATCTAATAGAAACCTTAAGAAAACACCAAAACGTCCCTGTTAGGATACTTGATGAGATTAGCGCTATCCTTCCCGAGGGAGTATGGCTTACTAACCTCTCATACAAAGACAATGAGGTGATATTAGAAGGTTATGCTTTTACTAATTTAGATATTGTCTCTTATATTGAAAACTTTAAGAAATCTCCTTTTATCTCTGAACCATACTTAAATGAATCAAAATATGATGAGATAAACAAAATCCAAGTCTATAAATTTAAACTTAACTTTAAAGTGAAGGTATAAGCTAAGCTATGGAATTCAAATTAGGATTTGATATTGAGACTTTATCACCATTAAAAAGAAAATTACTAATCATACTGCCTGCATTAGCCTTATGTGTTTTGTTTTACACACTTTTTATAGGTCCCGCAATAGAAGAAAATTCCAAATTAGAAGCAGAAGTTAAAAAGGAGAACGATGAGATAAATTTGCTCAAAATTCATTCTGCTAAGCTTCCAATATTAATAAAAGAAAATGAAAAATTACAGAGAAAACTCTCTGAGCTACAGCTTCAGCTACCTGAAGAAAGAGAAGTCTCAGGCTTGCTTAAACAGGTATCAATATTAGGTGTCCAGGCCGGTTTGCATGTGATGACCTGGAAACCGAGAGCACGGGTAGTACATCCAAGTAAGGAAATATATGAAATACCTGTTGAAGTAGAAATGCGAGGTGATTTCCACAATTTTGGTAAATTTTTCAGCACACTTACAAAGCTAAATAGAATTGTAAACTTAAACGATATAAATATCAAATCAGTTGATGCTAAGGTTCAGAAGGGGCCAACTGGTTTAGATGTCCGTTTTATAACAACCACTTATTCTTTACTTAGCGAAGAAGATAAAAAACAATTACAAGCTGAAGAAGATAAAAAAGTAGGTAAAAAATGAAAAAGACATTAATATTGGTTTTTATAACTCTTTTGCTTTTAACAAACTGTGAAAGCCAACCGCCTAAGACAAATGTTGTCCTCCCAAAGCCTCAGATGCCAGCTGAACAAATAGCCCAAACTCAACAGCCAGCTTTACCTAAGGATGTAGGATACGAGTATAACCCTCAGGGCAGAAGAGACCCCTTTAAGTCCCTAATTATTAAACCCGAGATGGCAGAGAAAAAGAAAGGGTTGACACCACTTGAACAAGATGATATATCCACATTTAAACTAACTGCTATAGTCTGGAGTGGGGATCAATTTTATGCATTAATAACATTACCTGATGGAAAATCTTATACAGCAAAAAAAGGGACTAAACTCGGATTAGAAGGTGGGGTTATTCATGAGATTACAAAGGATACTGTTATAGTTAGACACTATTTAAGAGATAAGAAACATAAAGACATAATATTAAAACTCCGTCTGGAGGAGCAAGGATGAAAAAAAGAACATACAAGACCTTAGAGATACGAAAAATTAAAGACTTTTTCAATTACCAATGTTTACTTAAACAATTAATACTCTGTGTAGCACTTCTTTTCTTATTTTTTTCTTTTGTATCTGCAAAACAAATTGAGATTACAAATATTACAGTAAACGAAGATTTTATCAAGATAGAGTCTAATGCCCCCTTGTCATACAGCATTTTTAAAGCCTCGGATCCTTTTACAACTGTCGTTGACTTTGAAAACACATCTCTTGGCAAATTTAAAGAAAAGATAAGCCCTAAAAACTCAATTATATCAGAAATCAGACCCTCTCAAATAAATAACCCTATTCCTATGGCAAGACTTGAAATCCTTTTAAGTGATCCTCTTGACATAGTACCACAAGTCAAAGAAGGAGCACTTTTTTTACAGGTAAAACTTCTTAATAACCCCAAAAATCACACCACAATATCTAACGAGACTAAAAATGCAAAAAAAATAACCTTGCTTAAGTTTGAAAAAGCTGCCGAATCTGTTGAGCTTATACTTAAAGGTGATGGTAACATGCCAGAGCCGGAAGTTACAGAGACTTCTGATTCTATAACGCTATTTATCCCAAATGTAACTTTCTTCGCCACTTTACCCACAAACCTTCCACCGCCAATCAAAGATATTAAATACACTCAAGAAAAAGATGGTTTGAAGTTTAACGTAAATTTTTCAGAAAAAATTGATCCTCTTGCTTTTGCTTTTTCTGATGAGCTCATTATAGATATCCCTTATAAACCTAATAAACAAAAAACTCAAGAAAAACCTAAGCAAGACCATATCAAAGAGGCCCCTACTCAGCAAACTCAACAACCTGTCAAAATAGAAAATAGCAAATTGATTACCCTTGACTTCCAAGATGCCGATGTAGTAGCTGTCTTGAGGCTTTTAGCTGACGTAAGCGGCAAAAATATAATAATTCATCCAGAGGTCAAAGGCAAAATTTCAATGAAATTAGTAAACGTTCCTTGGGAACAAGCCCTTGATGTTACTCTTAAATCCCACAACTTAATCAAAATAGCAGAAGGAAACGTAATAAGGGTAGTGCCTATTAAAAATTTACAAGAAGAGACTAAATTATTAGCTGAACTTAAAGAAGTTCAAAAGAGAGCAGAAGATCTCCACACAGAGGTTTTCATAGTGAACTACGCAAACGTAGAAAAAATAAAAGATTCAATTGAAAAATCCAAGATATTAACAAAAGACTTAGGTAGCATAAGTATTGACCACAGAACACGAACTATTACTGTAAAAGACATACAGCCAGTAATATTAGAAGTAGCAAAGATCATAAAAAGCGTTGATAAACCAACAAAACAAGTTTTAATTGAAGCAAGGATAGTAGAGCTCAATAGCAAATACTCAAGAGGTCTTGGTGTTGAATGGGGATTTAAAGCAAGACCTTTTAATTGGGAAAGTGCCATCGTTGGTTCAGTTAGCCCATCTATACCTGGTGGTGCAGACTCTCCAGGGCTTATAAACTTGCCAGCAGCAACGGGTTCAATTACAGAGCCTACCAGCGCAATAACTTTTGGATATCTAAACAGAAAACAAACATTAGGTCTTGATCTGCGGCTATCTGCAATTGAGAACGTTGGGAAAGGAAGAATTATATCTAAACCAAGAATAATCACTGGTGATAATCAAAAAGCAAAAATAGTTCAAGGTGAAAGCATTCCTTACGGTGAAAGGACAACCACTGGTGGGGTAGCCGAAATCACCACCAAATTCAAAGATGTAGCTGTCACTATAGAAGTGACCCCTCAGATAACAGATGACAATAGCATATTACTTGACGTTCTTGTTAACAAAGAAGACTTAATTGAGTTCGTCAATATAGGAGGCGGAACCTTAGCCCCAAGAACATCAAAATTAGAAAGTAGAACTAACCTGCTGCTTGAAAATGGTGAAACCATGGTAATTGGTGGTATTTATAAAAAAGATGAAAGAGACAACGAAGATAGAGTTCCATTTGTAGCTAGTATACCAATTGTAGGAGAGCTCTTTAAAAAGACAGTAAAAGAAGATGATGTAAAAGAATTCTTGATTTTCTTGACACCCAAAATAGTTATAAGATAAGAAGATTTATATTGCTATAGGGGAGGATAGATGATAAATAAACTATTTTTTTATTCCTTTGTTATTTTATTTTTACCTATTTTTTTAATCTCCTGTGGTGGAGGAGGAGCAGGTGCACCTGGTACATCCGGCACAGATGACATTGGTGTAATAATTGAAGCACAAATAAGACCCTATTTTCTTACTGCTGAGTGGGCGATTTCAACTTCTGAAACAACAAGCACAATCTCTTTTACTGGTAATTTTACAAGTTCAGTAGATGTAACACAAGGTGACTGTGATCCTGACCCTACAATCATAGAGTTAGAGCCCTTTGCCGAACACAGTGCTGTTCTTGTAGTAAACACAAAACTCCTTAACCCTTCAAGTCCTTTTAAACCAGGTACTTTATATATTACCGAGTATAGGATTGACTATTTCAGATCAACCGATTCCTTAGGAGCTCCACCAATTGAGTCTGACAAAAGATTTGTATTTATCCCTATCGAAGTTCCAAGTGGTGCAGGCAACAGATATAATGCTTCAAGTGTAGTATTTTTTGATCTTATAAGAAAATTTAAGTATGTAGAGATGTTAAATAGTGGGATGTATACATCTAAGCCTGGGTTACTCAATAACTACACAGCAGAGTATACCTTTTTCGGAAAAGACAGTTTCGATAAATCCTTTTCATTTAAGATAAGGCATGACTTTACAATCGGTTCATTTAATAACTGTGACCTTCTATAAAATAAGAGGAGGATATATAGGTGAAGATATCTATAACATTTAAACATATAACCTTACTTAGGTCTTTTTCAATATTGACCTTAATACTAATTATCTCAAGCTGTGGTGGCGGCGGCGGTGGGTCATTACCTTCTATACCTGGTGAAAATACAGGAGTACCTTCAGTGGTACAACTCGTTCCTTCAACTTTTATAGCCCAGACTAACGGCTTTATAACCTTAAACACAAAAGTCTTAGATGGTAATGGCAAAGAAATCCCTAACATTACAGTAACTTTCACAAATTTGTCGTCAATTGGATTTTTAAACTCAACAGTAGCGGTTACAGATAGCGCTGGTATAGCAAGGGTTAATGTATCTTCCACTACCCCAGGATTTGTTACCATTCTCGCTCAGGTATACACTGGAGCAGGACAGGTAAGAGATAGAAAAACAGTTTATTTTACAACAAAAGATACCTTAACAGTAACGTTGGATATGGATGTAGACAGTGTACCTGCAACTTTACCACCTAACCAGTTATCAGATTTCACCCTGTTTGAAAATTCAAATGATGATACTATAAAGGTAACAGCCACTGTTAGAGATGCTGGTGGCGTGCCAGTAGGTGGTGGAATGTCAGTTTTATGGAGCAGCAGTCATACAGAAGCAAGATTCATAAGGACTGATAATGAGACTAATATTTTTGGTCAGGCAGAGGCAGTGGTAAAGGTTGAACCTGAATCAATAAGAAATACAGAGACCTTTGTAAACATAGCAGCTTTTGCTCAAAATGGTGCTGCAAACATGGTTACTTTATTTTTAAAACCTGTTGTGCCAGACCCCACAGCTTCCTATCTTACAGCAAACCCACCTGTAGTTAATGTAAGTGGAACAGCCACAATCACAGCAGTCGTGATGCTTAACACAGGAGCCACCGCCCCTGACGGTACAACAGTGAATTTTAGTGTTACTTGTAATCCAAATACATTCCCAGCTATAGTAACACCTTTTGCCCAAACAACAAACGGTGTTGCTCAGGCTACTTTTATCGCACCTCCTGCTCCTGCCATATGCACTGTCACAGGTAAAGTGGCAGGTATTGTTATAGGAACTGTAACTGTTACCGTAAGGGCACCTTTAAGCGTATTCCCAACATCTATGACACTTAACGAAGGGGATACAGCAACCTTCACCATATTTGGCGGTGTTAAGCCCTATACAGTTTTATCCTCCAATCCTAATGTAACAGTATCACCAGTAACTGATACTCCTACAGGAGGCACCTTCACAGTGACAGTGGGGAATGTCTGCACCCCTGTTCCACCTGCTACAACATGCTCAGCTTCTGTGACTATATTAGTAAGAGATGCTGTAGGAACCTCAGTCACGATTACCCTCACAATTAATGGTACATGATTCCTTAAGATAAAAAAAAGCGGGGTTAATCCCCGCTTTTTTATGCTTTATTAGCAGCAGAAGTAATGGAAATTCCTATAGGTAATTGCCTTCCTGATAGAGCTACCAGTAATTTATGTTGCTAAACCTAAAATAATTTAGACAAAAAAGGGTCAAACTAATATTCTATTTTTTTTTATATCTGAGTATCGTATTAAGAGAAAAAATGCCAAACAAATTAAAGAGGATTACCCTCTTGAAAAACTATTTAATATCTATCTCAAAAACTTTTACTACCTTGCCTCCATCTGGATCTGAAACAGAAGCTTTAAATCTAATAAGCCCTTTTTCCTTCTTTGGAGATTTCCAAAGAATTTTCCCCGTCTCGGGATTAATAGTCATTCCATCTGGTATAGGAGGTTCAAGAACATACGTTAATTGATCACCGTCAGGGTCAGATCCAATAAGTTGAATCTCATTGATCTGCGCTAACTTTGTGTTTTGAAGAACATCTTTAATATCAATAGAAGGAGGTGAGTTTTGAACTATTATAGGCGTGCTAATAAAAGTATATCCTTTTTTACCATCTATATATGGTGTAACAGATACACTTATAAGATCATTTTTTCTAAACATACCCTTAGGTAAAGTATCCTCTTTTATGCCTTCAACAGGCACATTGTTTATATACCATTTGTATTCAAAAGAAACTTTTTGATCATCATAATTAGAAGTTGCAACTGCTTTTATGTTGTCAGATACCGTAGGAAACTGAGGATAGATTTGAATAGTTCTAATCATAAGAGCTTCTCTTTCTTTATAGTCAACGTCTCTCCTGTCTCCTTCAAATGATGGCTTCTCTTTATTAGTCGGCTTACTACTTTCTAACAATAATTTAAAAAAAGGGGTAGAAGAGGTCTTTTCTGCAGAACTGGCTACTTCTTCAGCCATTTGCTGATATTCACGAATAAAGAAGATAACAGAAACAATTAAAAAAACCAGGGCGAGGACTATTGTAGTCCCTCGCCCTTTTAATTTATCTGGTTTTAACATATATATATCATATTACTTGCGATCATTTTTAAATTAAAAATAACCACATGCTTACAACTGTTTACTGCACTCTACGGTCTCTCCAAAAGAGTATATTACTTCTATTTGCACCATACTGCAAATTGATATTTGGTCTTATAGTTCTGGATTCTAAGCCTGCTCCTCCACTGACAGTGATATACATTGAAGCTCCCTCTGGGCCAACAGATATTAATGGTGCTGAGGGTATACCTTGCTCGCCAAGGTCTATTCTCCTGTTATTATTTGTAAAGACGCCTGCACCAGTTACATAATTAACGCCATAAAGGAAAGCATCCCCTCCTTGCTCACAAGGATTATTTTGACTATTAACTGGCACAAAAGATGTAAAATACACAACACCTCCAAAGACTATTGGTTCAGCAAGGATCTTTTCTCCATTCCCTGATAACTGAATTCTCCACCCATTTTTCTGTCCACTATATGTTTGGGAGGTTGATGTTAAATTTTCTATATCCGCTAAACGATATGTCGTGGTTCCCTCATTGTCTTTAACAGCATAAAAATGTTCTTGAGCGTTAGGATCAGCTGGGCATTGTTTATCCCCTGTACCCCAATAAATCCAAAGGTTCCCTGCTGTATCTTTAGCTGCTGATACACTCGTATATATAGGTCTAATTTCACCTGATGCTGCATCATAAAAAATGCTACCTGACCAGTTTGAAATATTACAGGAAGAAGGACTATTTTTTGTGCAGAAATTAAATCTCCAAATATCCCCACCAAGATTCCCTACATACACTCTATCAACGAATCCATCATTGTCAGTATCTATTGCTGCGGGAGGCGCTGGTATAGAATAATCCATAGCGGAATTATTGGCTTTTGTATAGCTCCACAATATATTACCGTTACTTAAATCCACCACAAAAAACCCTTTTGTCCTATCTCCAGGATCAGGAATATTATTAGATGAGCAAGAATATTCAAAGCCTCCACCACCTATGAAACCAACCCACTTTTCGTTACCCCCTATCTTTACTCTTCCCATTGCCATCTTGCTCCATGGGTCTCCAAGGTATTGAGCTTGTGTAGAAGTTGGGTCAAGGCGCCATTTATACACAGGATTCAGTGTATTTGTAAAATCAAAAGCGTAGTATCCACAATATTTTGGTGTTTGTGAGGTATAAATATGACTATATCCATTATTCGTCATTGTAACATTAGCAGTGCAGTCTGAATTAGCACTCCAAAGATAGGGGCGAACAACAGTGCTTCCACTATAGTTATTTGCACCCCTACCAAGACCAAAGACAACCATAGTCTTCCAGTCAGATGCAGATTTGTTCGTACCACTTCCTGAGCCTAACCACACATCAGCAGCAGAAATAGGACCATCAACAAAAAACTGATGGGTAAGTGTGGTTGGGTGATCATTATGAGCAATGAGATTTAGCTTTGGAAGCATATTTGGTGGTATAAAGCTAAAGATTTCTCTGCCATCTGAGGTCCCAAAGACATGAAACTGACCATCATTTGCACCTGCTAAAACCACTCTCTTTTGATTTGTTGAGGTCCTTTGATTTTGCTCTCTAAAAGCTGCAAAAGCATTATTATTATCAATTACATCGTTAAAATATGCTGAAGGACTGGTTATAACCACAGGACTTGAATGCCAGATATCACCAAGCTTCCAATCATCTTGATTATATATAACCCCTCCTATATCCTTATTACCTCTTATATAGTAGACTATCTCGTTTCTTCTTGTAGTGTTAGTTGAAGAAAGACCAAATTTATCTGGTGAAATAGAAGTATCAAAATCAACAAGATTGCCATTTATATATGTCTTTATTGTTCTTTCATTTGCTTCAGTATTTGACAAAATAACGCCAGCATCCCATTCCATTGAGCCAATAGAACCATCAGAGAGGATATTAAATTTTTTCAGGTGTCCCCTCCAGAAAGGTTCATCATCAATAGGTCTAAAAGATGCCTCATAGAGGTGATTTTCACTTGATATTCGCGCAGTGGAAATAGAGACATTAGTAAAGGAGTATCTAGCTTCACGCATAGTATTGAAAGCTCGTCTTAATGCGTTATTGAGCTCTTCAGCATCGCTTGCAATAAAGGCATATCCAGATAAATTGGCTGTCGCAGGGTCATTATAGATAGCTACAGTGTCACCGACCCCACCGTTTTTACCTGCAATATTGTGTATAATTGTTGTAGATGTATCTGTTTGACATTGGGTAACACCAGAAGGATAAAGTACACCAATACTGTCAGATATGGAATAGCCACTGGTGTTTCCAATATTTTCTTCTCCAGGATTTAAATCCATTCTTCTACCCTCTGAATCAAAACCAGAACCATAGTAAGCTGCCCAGTTTAAGGTGTTCTTTAGAGCTAAAGGCATATCAGCACCGAAGCCTACAACAAAGACATGATAACCAGCATCTCCAAGTGCCTTTGCCCTTGCTACAGTCTCTCTTCTTCTTTTATACATATCTGCTACATCTTCGCTACCACTACCACCACATGCATAAGTGTCAGCTCCATCAGATATGAGCAAAACAAATTTTTTACGGCATGTACGAGCATTATCTTGCGACTTATGCCAATCAAGGTAACTCTTTGCCTCAATAAGAGCAGAGGATAATGGCGTACCACTATTTGCCTGAGTATTATAAATAAAATCTGTGCAAGTTCCGCTATTGGTTATTGATAAAGAACAGCTATTGTTATTTCCACAAAAGATCTTAGAGTACTTTTCTCCTATTGGTTGTCTTAATTTTATATTGCCTGAATTATAATCACCTCCTGTATCATTGCCGTTACAGAAGCTCATATAGCCTACCCTTACATTGAGACTATTGTCGTCTGTATTTGTTCCTGCACTACGAATGATTCCATCATTTGTGTCATCAAGCACAGCAAATAAAGCCCTTTTTGCAATATTTAGACGACTGCAGTTAGTATTGCAGCTGCCTGTAGAGTTATTGCAATATCCATAGTTAGGGGTTCCTGGAGCTGCTCCGCAGTTACATATGGTGGGATTAGGACGGCAGGATGAATGACCATAAACATAGGTGCCTCCTGCAGGGTTCCAGTTCATACTGCCTGATAAATCAAGAACAATAAGCACATCAGGAGGGACATTGCTAAAAAGCACACTTTCATCAGCAGAATAACTACAATTCATGAAAGATAACAAAAATATAAATAAAATAGATATTATAAAAATAAATTTTTTACATTTTATTCTTATCATTAGTAATAACCTCCTTATAGTTTTCTTAACCTCCAGCACCAGGCTGCTGTGTACTTATCTCGATAGGACCAAAACCAATACCTACATCTATAGTTACGCTGCTGTTGTATCTTTCATTAATACCTGTAATTGATTTTGCAGTTACGCTTTGTCCCCAATTCTTTTGTTGGGTAATCTCAAAGCCTGCCATAGGCAACGATTTTGGTATATTTGGGATATTTGCATTTCCGATGGTATATTTAGTGTAAGAGTCAGCCGTTGAATCCACAATTTGAGGTGTTGTGACTATATAATTCCCAATAACTCCTGCATTTTGATTAGAAAACTCTATTAATCTATGGATACCAGCTTGAGCTGCAGAGAAAGCCTTCTTTTCAGCTACAACCCTAGTACTTACTCTAATATCTTGGGTTGTAATATTGAAAACTATAGCACCAACAGCTGTGAGAAGTAAGATAACCATAAGGGCTACAACAATAATAAATCCATGTTCATCCGTGTAAGATGACTTAAGAGGAGAGAAGATACTAGTATCTTTTATAAAAATCAAATAGCTATCTCTTACTTTAGATTCTCCTTTTAAACGTCTTAGAGATTTGCAGTAAATCTTGTATTTTTTAAAAGTCTTCATTGCTCTAAAATATCCTCCTTAATTTTTTAAGGGTTTATAGGATGATTCTTCGGTATTACACTTGTTGAATATATTAATCTTGGATATTGTCTTGTCATAGGGTCAATAGTATCTGACTCAACTACAAGGGTTATATCTATGCGTCTAATATTGCATATGTGAGCATTTAAATTGTTGCCTTGATTAATACAATTAGTTAAAGCAGCATTAGGGGTAAACTCCACGCCGTTGCCATAGAAATATCTAAAAACAGGTATCCCAACTTGATTATTAATCACTTTAACTGTTCGCTGTTGACCTGTTGGAGCACCGAGAAAGGGTTGTCCACCACCTCCCGTTGATCCAGAAGTACAGCAAGTGCATCTGGAGATATATTGCTCACCACCTGCAGTAACATAGACATATCTGATAACCTCATTTTGTTGCCCTCCAGCTCCTATAATTCCATCAGCGTTAAGATCAGCTTCTATTGTTAAAGAATTAGCTGTTGCTTCTACAATCCCTTTCTTTAAAGGATTAGTTGGAGCTGCAGTGCTTACACTGCAATTTAATCCTGTGGTACTTAGTAAATCTGCCCATATTTGAGGCTCAAATCGTGGGTTATAGGAGGCCATACCGATTTCAAGAGCCATTGTCTCGATAGCGGCTCTAACATCTTGTTGAGTAGTAATCTTTGACTGAATTCCAACAGAGGAAAATAGCCCAGATCTCAAAGACAAAGTAATAGCTGATAATACTATTGCAGCTGTAACCACCGCAATCATTAACTCAACAATTGTAAATCCCCTCTGATTGACTTGAGAGTTAAAATAAACCTTACTAAACCATTTCATCTTTTAGCACCCATGTCTATAGTATAATTGTCTTGTTACAACCAAGCTTTCTGTTATATTAGGATAGTTATTAGGTCCTATAACCCTAACATTAACCCTCCATATATTTACCCCTATATTTGTAATATTTGTCTGCACTATAAAACTTATATCACCTGTTTGAGCTGTCCCTTGTCCACTTAAATAAACGCTCCTTGAATTAGTACTTGTATTTATATTGTTACAACTATTCATTATTTGAAGCTCTTGCATCTCCAGTTCTTCTCTTAGTAAAGTAGCAGCTCTTGCTATAAGATCTGACTTAGATCCAAGAATATAACCTTGAGGAAATAAGCTCATAAGAGACAAAATCCCTATTACCAACAAAATAATAGAAATCATGACCTCAATTAGAGTAAATCCTTTTTTATTGCAAATTAAATTCAACGTTTGTCCTCCCTGTAATATTTATTCTTATTGTTGCTGTTGAACCTAAGTCATTTATAAAAACGATAGTCCCATTAGTAACTGTGCCTCTTGTCCGAAAATCATATTGTGTCACAGTTGTACTGCTAAATCTTATATTGCCTCGCCTTTGGTCTGAGATAACCCTTGTTTTACTTTCTGTCGGGGGACAATTTACTGTATAGCTATTTGCACCCGTATTAATAGTTATAGTGTATTGTTGATTGTCTGATATAGCTCTCTCTCTGCAATAAAAGAAGTCACCAGCAAGTTCTCTTGCAGCGCCCTTTAAATCTGCATTGATGGCGTGCCTTTGAAAGCTTGGAACTGCTATGCCAGCCAAGATCGCTATAATGGCAATAACGATCATAACCTCAACAAGTGATATGCCTTTTTGATTTTTAAGCTTCATGTTAACCTCTTTTTAAGAATTAGCAATTTATATGCCATAAAAAGATGCGCTCCTTGAAAGCTTAAATTTATTAAAGCTTTGAAGAAAAAGCCCCTCTTTTTATGTAAAAGTTTATATAACCACTATGTAATATATTTCACAATTTATATTTTGATAAATTCTTATCACAATAAATCTTCCTTTTCCTTTTAATCTTAAAATGATTGTATCATAAAACCTGTTATCGTTCCAGTAGTAAAGTGAAAATATTACAAACATCTATAAAATTTTAAAGGCAAATCAGCCTATGTGGAAAATTGTTAAAGTTTTTCATTATCATATATCATTACTAATGATATATTTTTCTTGCTTACTCAGTCTATTTCGCTAAGTAAAAGAATCGTTCAGGGAGGTTAAACATGCCAGAGTTGAGAAAAGACCCTATCTCCGGAAGATGGGTCATCCTTTCTATAGAAAGAGGTAAAAGGCCAACGGACTATATCTCTCCTTCACAGAAAAGAAAAGGGGGTGGTTTCTGTCCTTTCTGCCCAGGGAATGAACATACTACTACACCTGAGATTATCGCCTTTAGACCTGCAAGCACAGCTCCTAATTCACCTGGGTGGACCCTCCGAGTAGTACCTAATAAGTTTCCTGCCTTACAGATACACGGCTCCCTAAATAAGATGGGGGAAGGCATGTTTGATAAAATGAACGGCATTGGCGCTCATGAAGTCATTATAGAGTGTCCTGAGCATCAGTTATCATTAGCAACTATGTCACAAAGAGCAGTAGAAGATGTTTTATGGGCTTACTATTTCAGGATTATTGACCTTAAGAAAGATGTACGGTTTAAGTATGTTTTGGTTTTCAAGACTGAAGGGGAGGCTGCAGGGGCTTCCTTAGAACATACCCATAGTCAGCTAATAGCCTTACCAATAATACCTAAGAGTGTAAAAGAAGAGATGGACTATGCAAGGAAATACTTTGATAATAAGGAAAGATGTATCTTTTGTGATATAATTAATCAAGAACTCCAGACCAACAAAAGGATTGTGTATGAAAATGACTCTTATATTGCTTTAGCTCCTTTTGCCCCAAGAGAACCATTCGAGACCTGGATTTTGCCAAAACAGCATGAATCAAACTTCTATCCTCCAAATAAAAGTTTTTCTGAGCTTGCCGAGTTGTTACAGAGAGTTTTGAGGCAAATAGATAGTGTTTTAGATAACCCTCCTTACAGTTTCTTACTACACACATCGCCTTTTAAAGAAGAAATTAATGAGTATTATCACTGGCATATAGAACTAATTCCAAAGATAACTAAAATAGCAGGTTTTGAGTGGGGCTCAGGTTTTTATATAAACTCTACTACCCCAGAAGAAGCTGCTAAATTCTTAAGGGAAGCTAAGATATGAAGATTGCAATTGTTACCTCTGAGGCTACCCCTTTCTCTAAGACAGGCGGGCTCGCCGATGTAACAGGGACTCTTTTCAAACAATACTTAAGGATGGGACATGACGCCTATCTATTTACTCCTCTTTATAGAAAGATATATGAAGGGTTCTCAGATAACTTAGAAGACACCAATCTTGAATTAAATATACAATTAGGTATTGATATAAAACCTTGTAAAATCTTAAAACATAAAAAACACAATATCTTTTTCATAGGTAATCAAGAGTATTTTGGTCGTCGAGAGCTTTATGAAGATACATCAGGTGAATATCCTGACAATGGTGCTCGTTTTGCTTTCTTCTGCAAAGCTTTTTTAGAGGTAATACAAAAACTTCAGATCAGCTTTGATATTATTCATTGTAACGACTGGCAAACAGGGTTAATTCCTCTTTATCTTACAATTAATCTTAAAGAGAAAGAGATCTTCAGCAAAACTCATACAGTATTTACTATACATAATCTTGCCTATCAAGGCCTATTCCCCCCTGAGATATTAGGATATATAGGCATCCCTTATGATCTATTTCATTTAGAGGGGATAGAGTTTTACGGACATGTAAGCTACCTTAAGGCAGGGATTATCTTCTCTGATGTAATTACGACAGTTAGTAAAACATATGCTAAGGAGATATTGACTCCTGATTATGGTTTTTCTATGGATGGTATACTCAGAAAAAGAGCAAATTATCTTTACGGCATTGTAAATGGTATTGATTATAACGAATGGAACCCAGCAACAGACCCTTATATACCTTATAGATATGATAAAAGGAATTTGAATGAAAAAGAGAAAAATAAAACTTATATTATAGAAAGATGTGGATTAAACATAGAACCACAAAATCCTCTTTTATGTTTTGTAGGTAGGCTCTCATACCAAAAGGGTATTGGGTTGATCCTATCCTCCTTGGACGATAAATTAATTAATAAAGTAGGAATCATTATCTTAGGAAGAGGACAATTTGAGTATCAAGAATCAATAAGTTTTTTAAAACAGAAATTCCCTGAAAGAGTATTTTTTTATAATGGCTTTAATGAAGAACTTGCTCATCTTATATATGCAGGCTGTGATATCTTATTGATGCCTTCAAGATATGAACCATGTGGTTTAGGACAGATGATCGCTATGCGTTATGGTAATATCCCTGTAGCACGAGAAACTGGAGGTTTAGCCGACCTTATAGAGGATGGCGTAACAGGTTTCCTTTTCAAAGAATATTCAAAGGAAGACTTCTCTATAGCTTTAAAAGTTGCTATTTATGCATACAAGCACAAAAAACTATGGAATAGTTTAATGAAAGAAGCTATGAGTAGAGACTTTTCTTGGGAAAAATCCGCAAATGAATATCTTAAATTATATTCTAATCTGTTAAGTTAGGATAATATTTACAATGTCAGAAAAATTAATAAGTAACTGTCTACTATTTGCTAATAATAGGTTGGTTGTAATATTTGAGTTAATAAAATCTATTCTTCAGTTTGAAGACTTCTCTTTGCTTCTTAAAAAAATTACTGAAGAAACTGCTAAAGCCTTCAATGCAAATGTCTGCCTTTTAAGACTTTATGAGGATGGAAAACTCAAAGTCAAATCCGCCCATGGTATCCCTGAAATAGATCAGCTATTTGAAAAACTAACTGTTGAAGTCGGTGAAGGCATAGCAGGTAAAACTTTTACATTGGGAAAGACTACTGTATTTGACGCTCCAGAGGATGTGCAGTCTCTTAGTGCTTTATCTCACTACTATGAACTAAAAAATGCAATTTGCACTCCTTTAAAAATAGGTGATCGTACAATAGGAACTTTCGGATTATATAATAAAATATCTCAAGAAGGCAGTATAATCCCTTTTTCAAATGAGGATCAGCTTTTACTTGAGTGTTTTGCCTCTATAGCTGCCATAGTAATAGATAAATTCACTCTTCATAAAGAGATAGCCTTAAAAGAAAAAGAGGCAATAGAGACAAGAAAAAGTGAAGAAAAACTCAGAGATTTACTTGAAAACCTTATAGAAAACTCTCCAGATGCTATAGTAACTACAGATCTAAACGGTGTGGTCACATCCTGGAATAAAGGCGCAGAGAAGATATATGGATTTACAAAAGAAGAGGCAATAGGTAAGCCTCTTCCTTTCATACCTGAAGCCTTGATCGAGACAGAACAAAATTACTTAAAACTGCTAAAAGAAGGGCAATACATAAGAGATATAGAAACTATAAGAAAGACAAAAGATGGCAGGATTATAGACGTCAACCTTACCCTTTCTCCTGTAAAAGATCTTGATGGCAATGTTATAGCAACAAGTGGTATCTCAAGAGATATCTCACATAGAAAGAAGATTGAAAAAGAATTAAGGCAAAAAAATGAAGAACTGCTCAAAATCTACTTCATAAGTTCAGCTATGAGAAGCACCTTAGAACTCAACAAGCTTCTAAGAATGCTTCTAACCTCTGTTACGATAGGAGACGGCTTTGGATTTAACCGTGCTATTCTTTTCCTACTTGATGAAAATAAAAAAATCCTTAGAGGAACTATGGGTGTAGGTCCTGCCAACTTTCAAGAAGCAACCGAGATATGGAGCCGACTTTGGAAGGAAGGGAAATCCCTTCACGACTTAATTGATGAGATCGAAAAAGATTCTCTAAAAAGTGACTCTTACATTGATAACTTATGCTGTAAACTTGAAATACCTATTGATAATAATAATATTTTATCAAGGGTCGTAAGAGATAAAGTTCCCTTAAACATAACTAATACAAGCGAATTTAGCGAAAACCAGAGCCCTTTTGTTGACGTCCTTGAGTCACACTCTTATGCATTAATCCCTTTAATATCAAAAGATAATGTAATTGGTGTTTTATGGGTTGATAATCTTTTCACAGGACGGGCTATATCAAGTCATGATATAGACTTCTTAAAAAGCTTTACAGACCAGATGGCTTCAGCTATAGAAAATGCCAGATTATTTGAGAGAATAGTCAACACAGAAAAAGAGATGGAAAACATCTTTGAGTCAATCTCGGATATGCTCTATTTTAACAGTCCCGATTACACAATAAAAAGGATTAATAAAGCAGTAGTTGAAAAAATAGGCAAACCAGCAGAAGAGATATTGGGCAGAAAATGCTACGAAATCTTTCATAATAAAACTGCTCCATGGGAAAAATGCCCTCACCACAAAACTATTAAAACAAAAAAACCTTTCATTGAGGAGGTTGATGACCCTAATCTTGGTGGCACCTTTCTTGTATCCAGCTCTCCTATTTTTGACCAAAAGAACAATCTCTTAGGAACTATTCATGTAGTAAGAGATGTATCAGAGCTTAAAAGATTGAGAGAAAAATTAATAGCCTCAGAAAGAATGGCGGCCTTAGGCGAGATGGCTGCAAAGGTGGCTCACGAGATTAGAAATCCCTTACTTTCTATTGGCGGTTTTGCTAAAAGATTAGAAAAAAACCTAACTGGTGACCTTCTTGAGTATGCAAAAATAATAGTTGATGAAACCCGTAGACTGGAAAGGGTCTTAAGTGATATCCTTATATTCGTCAAAAGCGGACATATTGAAAGAAAAAAGGTCAATCTTGATGAACTACTTGAAAATATAAAAGTCCTTCTTTTGCCAGAAATAGAAGAAAGAGGTAATATCTTAATAAAAGATATGGAGAAACCTTTTGTAATTCCCGGTGACCAGTATAGGTTAAAAGAGGTATTCATTAATATTATTAACAACGCTAACCAGGCTACAGACCACGGACAAATATCTATCAGAGCATATCTCAAACAAAACCCTGACTATATCCCTTATGAAGAGAGATCAAAAGAATTTGTTGTAGTTGAGATAAGCGATAATGGTTGTGGTATAAAAAAAGAAGACTTAAGTCGTATTTTTGATCCTTTTTTCACAACACGCACCACAGGAACTGGCTTAGGGTTGTCTATCTCAAAAAGGATAGTAGAAGAACATGGTGGTAAAATTGAGGTAGAAAGCGTCTGGTCTGAAGGCACTGTATTTAAAATTTACTTACCCCTTAAGGAGGACGAATGAAGGTTCTTGCAGTTGATGATGAAAAAAATATCCTTAAGCTTTATAAGGCTGAGTTGGAAGATGAAGGATATACGGTGGTAACCGCTAACTCAGGAGCAGAGGCTCTTGAGTTATTCGTAAAAGAAAATCCTGATATCGTAACCCTTGATATTCTTATGCCTGATATGGATGGTATCCATGTGCTAAGACTTATGAAAGAGAAAAACCCAAAGATTCCTATAATTATGCTGACTGCTTATGACTACAGAGACGATTTCTCTGTCTGGGTTGCTGATGCTTATGTAGTGAAATCATCAGACCTTACCATATTGAAAAATACAATTAGTCAGTTACTTCAAAAGTCGAAACAGTAATTTAATGAAAGACCCCAAGACGATAATTACACTAAGCGATAGATTCGTAGAAGATCAAAAAAAATACCCATGGCTCAAAATGTTACTTAGCGCATATGAAGTAATGGACAGAGGGATAGAGCTTGCTATAGAGAAAGAAAAAAAAAATCGCAACACTAACTTAGCTTGTAAAAAAGGATGTGCTAATTGCTGTAGGACACACAAAGATATCCCTCTTTATCCACTTGAACTCATAGGTATTTACTGGTATGTAATTGAAAAAACACACGGCAGTCTTCGCGAAACCTTAAAAAAACAGTTAGAATCCCACCAAAAACCTATCTGCCCTTTTTTAATAATCAACTCTTGCTCTATATATCCTCTAAGACCTATAGCCTGTAGGCAATTCAATGTATTTAGACAAGAGTGCTATGAGGGCGAAGACCCTTATCATACAAGACGACAAGATCTCCTCACACCTATCAAAGAACTTCTTGATAAAGTTTTTTATATAATGCTTCCTTTTTATGGAATTCAAGGTAATAAAGAAAAACACCAAGCTATTAAAAACAACTTTCTTAATGCCCATGTTCAAAACTTGCATACTATCAACTGGAAAGCTCTATCTAAGAGGATGATTCATTATGATTATCAAAATCTCTAATTAACTATGAATACAGAATACAAAAAAGAAAATTTAAAGTTTATAACTTTATAATCTTACAAAACCTATAAAGAGGCGTTAAAGAAGACTAAGATATATAATTCAAAATGACAAAATAAAACTTTAATCTATCATGAAAGATGCTAAATTCCCATTAATTAAAGAGGTTTAATTAATAAAGAATGAACGTCCCTTGCTATATTAGGATGCTTTTTATCCAGCGTATATTAATGCTATTATATTAGATCAGTTTGTTTACAATGAATACCTTTTATCTAAAATTTTTTACAACATTACCTAAACTTATACATAAATAAACAATTTATCAAAATGAGAATAATAAATAAATTTAGCTCAATACTTTTATTCATAATTCTTTTTCCCCTTCTTTCATGCGCCCCAAAAGAAGCTATTAAGCATCAACCTCCTACACCAAAAATTGCTCTTGTTTTAGGTGCTGGTGCATCTAAGGGATTTGCCCATATAGGGGTGCTTAAAGTATTAGAAAGTAATCAAATACCTATTAATATGATTGTAGGTACCAGTGCTGGAAGTTTTGTAGGAAGTCTATATGCATATGGATATAACGCTTTTCAACTTCAAAAAATGGCTCTTAGCATAGAAAAGAAAGACCTAATAGATCTTACTATCCCAGATAACGGTTTTATAAAAGGAGAATTATTAGAGAACTACATTAACTCTATGATAATGAACATCCCTTTTGAAAAGTTAAAAATACCCTTTTATGCTGTAGCGACCAATATTGAAAATGGTAAAGAGATAATTTTTGGCAGTGGAAATGTTGGAATGGCTGTAAGAGCAAGCTGCGCTGTCCCAGGTATATTTAGACCTGTAACTATCTCTGGAAAAACTTATATAGATGGAGGAGTAATAAGTCCAGTGCCTGTTAGTGCAGCTAAAAGAATGGGAGCAAATATTGTAATAGCTGTAGACATATCTGGTCAGATAAGCAATCCAAAACCTGAAAACACAATAGAGACTATTTTAAACGCAATAAATATAATGTATGCAGAAATCTCAGAAAAACAAATAAAAGACGCAGATATTGTAATTAAACCAAAAGTAGAAAGTATCAGTTCTACTGATTTTTCAAAAAGACACGAAGCAATCTTAGAAGGTGAGAAAGCTGCCCTTGAGGCACTTCCAAAAATAAAAGCCCTTTTTCAAAGCCTTAATATAAATAAGATTTAAAGTTATAACAAACTAAAGGCTACATAAATTACGAATATAACAAGATTTTCTAATAATTAAAATGTAAATCTTTTATTATATCTATCACATTTGCAAGAGACAGATAAAAATAGTGCATAGTGCTGCTTTAAGACTATTTTTTCATTATATTGATATATCATTTATTTATACTTAATGGGCAGGCTGGCGTCTTTTATTTAAAAAAGATTTTTCCATCAAATAATATCTTTAAGTAATTTTCGTTCTATCCCGACCCAAAGTCATGAAGGAATATAACTCATCTTAAAACAAATAATAAATTAATAAAGATTTAAGATTAATAACTGTTTTAGAAAGCTATTTAAGGCTATAATCATAGAAAAGTTCTGCCATTTTGTATTTTTACTGTTGACTCCGAGCATACTCAAAAACTGATAATTTAGAAGAAATAGTTGTCAATACTACAAGATATGAAGGGATTTTAACTCATGTTCCAGCCCATATAACAATCATTTCTGAAGAAGACATAAAAAAATCTATAGCCCGCGATATAACTGATCTACTTAGAAATCTAACAGGGACTTATGTACCAGATATTACTGAAAATAGAAACTCTATTTCAGGATATAAGATGTTTCGGTGAAGGATGTCCTTTTAACACCTTAATGCTTGTGGATGGAAAACGAACTAACCAAGCTGACTTAAACGGAGTTAATTTGACACAAATCACCCTTGAGAGAGGAAAAAGGATTGAGATAATAAGAGGCGCCATGTCCTCTGTGCTTTCTAGGGACAACGCTATAGGAGGTGTAAAAATATAGTAACCAAGGAATCTGATATCTCTTTAATAGGCTTAGGTTTTTCCTTAGGTAGCTATGATACTATTAAAACTACTATTTATACTATCATTGCAATAAACAAACTAAACCTTTTTGTAACAATTAATACCTTAAAATGAATAGACTACAGAGACAATAGCGAAACAGACTCAAAAGATCTCGGATTAACCCTCAATTACTATCTGAAAGAATCTCTTAGGTTTAATTTAAGTGTAGGATACCAAAAAGATGACACAGGTTGTCAGATGAGCTCAAAGAAAGTGGCCTTGCAGCTGGTCTACCACGGACAGCTACGAAAAGACCTAATGACTTTATAAATACAGCAGATTATTACATAAATTTTTCATCCGAGTTACATTTTGCAAAGGATAACCTTTTCAAAATAGATTTTTCCCTTAGAAAAAGGACTTTTCTTTCCTTTTCATCAGGTGACTAGGGAAGCTTTACAGGAAACAGAATATTAAAACATCATCTATGTCCCCTTCAGTCTCATTAAAGAACAAAATTGGTAACTTAAAAAATATCCTAATCATAGGGTTTGATTATTACTAAATTGATAATGATATTACCAATATTCCTTGTTTTTTGGCTCCTTTTAAGGGTTATCTTTAACCTTCAAAAGAAAAACTTTGGTTTCTATCTCTACAATGAACTTAGACCAATAGAAAAACTTTTCTTAAACTTAGGCTATAGATATGACAAAGCAGAATTTAATTTCACCCCTTCTTCATCAAAAGAAGTGTCAACGAACAAAAACTTATTTACTTCAGGAATTAACTATACCTTTCTTTATAAATCATACCCCTAACTCAGCACTTATAAAGGTTTAGATATCCTCTCTTTGATGAGTTATATAGCTTTTCTACAAATACAATAAATACTAACCTTAAGCCCCAATCATCAAACTCCTATGAGTTAGGTGTTAAACACTATAAATCTATTTAGGATAGATACAAAAGATGAGATTATCTGCAGTCCCTTTACTTCTAATAATGAAAACCTTGATTGAAAAACAAAAAGACAAGGAATTGAAGCAACCTTTCTCGTTAAACCTACTGAATGGTAAACACTTAAAGGAGGCTGTACTTATATTAATCTAACTATAAAAAGTGATACCTTTGCAGATAAAGAAATCCCAAATGTACCAAAAAAACAAAATAGATCTGGAAGCCTCAGCCTTAGTAAGTAAAGATTTAACTCTATCAGTAAACTGCTTATATTTATATATAGGAAAAAGGACTTTTGTAAATGATTTCTCAAATGACTACGATAAACAAAAAAGCTTTTTTGTTGTTAACTCAAAAATTAAATATCAATGGAAAAAGATTCAGCTCTATTTTGATATAAAATAACATCTTCAATAAAGAATACTCTGAATATGGGGTTATAATTAGTTTTACTCTTGAGAAATCTTTCTATCCATCACCTAAGAGAATTTTTCTTTTTGGGATGAATTTGGAGCTTTAAAACTTTAAAATGAAAAAATCTTTTTATTAATTTTAATCTCTCTAATTCTTTCAAGGTATACAGAGGCTAACCTCCCCGAAAAAATCATATCCTTAGTGCCTAATATAACCGAGATACTCATGCTCTTGAAGTTGGAGATAAAGTAGTAGGTGTCACCTCTTTTTGTGACTATCTTCCAGAAGCCAGGAAAAAGAAAAAAGTAGGAGGGATGTCAAATCCTTTCTTTGAAGCAATCTTAATGCTAAAGCCTGATATTGTCATTATAACAGAAGATGGCAATGAAAAGGCTTTTGAAGAAAAGCTTAGAAACAAAAAGATTAAAACTTATCTATTCAGAGCTCGTCAGCTTAAAGACTTACCTCAAGAAATTAAAAGACTTTGAGGGATACTTGGTGTAGAGGAGAAAGCTAACATCATCGTGGAGAACATTAATAACTCCTTAGAAAAGATGCTTAAAAAGACGATAAAATCAGAAAACAAAAAAGTTTTATTTATTATATGGCCTGAACCTTTAATTGTTGTTAGTAAACAAACAAATATTGATGACTCATTGACTCTCTTAGGCTTAAACAATTTCGCTCATGAGTCTACAATAAGATATCCTCAATACTCCATAGAAGAAGTCCTAAGAAAAAATCCTGATATTATTTTCATTGGACAAGGTCATAAGTATATGAAAGCTGTCTCTGATAAACTTTTCAATAAGCTAAAAAGGGTCAACACAGTTAAAATAGGGCAGGTTTATTTTATAAGTGACAATCTCTATCGTTTAGGACCAAGAGTTATTGAGGTATTAAGAGAACTTTCAAAGTACATAAAATGAAACGGCGTATTTTAATTTTAACCATTATTTGCTTTTCTATTTCTATATATTCTCTTTATTTATGTACTGAGATTATTAACCTCTTCAATATGAATGAGCTGGATAAAGATATACTTTTTAGCGTCGGATTTCCAAGATTTTTAACTGCCTTGCTAATAGGTGTAGCTTCAGGAGCATCAGGAGCTATCCTGCAAAGCATATTAAGAAATCTTCTTCAGACCCTTACATTCTGGGCATCTCAAGCAGAGCTTCTTTAATGGCAATAGTAGGGATAATATTTGGAGTTGGCTATATAGGATACCTTTCCAGTCCCCTTACTTATATTTTCTGAAGCTATACTAACTGGCATAGTAGTTAAGTATGATCAGGTTCCTTCTACATTGGTGATGTTTATCCTTAGCATCTCAACTAATGAAGGGCTAAGAAGAGCCATATTATGGATGCTTGGTGAACTATCAATGGCCGATTGACATAACATCCCATATGGATTTTTGTTTATACTTCTTGGATTCGTCCTTGCCTTGAGCAGAACAAAAGCCTTAAATGCCCTTATGGTTGAAGATGAGCTTGCCTGGAGTTTTAGGTTTTAATTACTCAAAAGAAAGGCTAATTTTATTTGCCCAAGTCTGCTTGATGGTAGCAGCCTCAGTTAGCTAAAGGGGGACTATAGGTTTTATTGGTTTATTGGTTTACTAATGCCTCACATAGTTAGAATGACTATAGGTTCTTATAACAGACTACTTATCCCCCTTTCTTCTGTAATAGGAGCTGCCCTTTTATGCCTGGCTGACTTCTTAGGTAGGGTCCTATTCTCACCAATGGAGCTTCCCGCTGGGATTATCACAGCATTACTTGTAGCTCCTTATTTTCTCTATCTCCTTAAGAAAAAGGATGTATTAGGTGGTTAGTTTATGCAAAATAATATAATGCCTCTTCAGTTACTAAAAGTCTCATTCTCATACAATACCTCACCATTCATAAATCAACTAAATCTAAGCGTAAACAATGGTGAGTTTATATATCAAATAGGACCTAACGGCTCAGGAAAATCAACCTCATTAAAAATAGCAGCTGATATGTTAACACCAGTCCGGCAATATCTTACTCCAAGGAAAAAACAAATCAATACAAAGGCAAAAATAGAGCAAAACTTATAAGTTATCTGCCTCAAATGCTTGACCTATCTATCCCTTTAAAAGTGAAAGAGATAGTGCAAATGGGATATTATCCCTACGATCTCTCACCTCAATTGGACATGGAGAAATCCTTAGAAATCGTCGGACTCTTAGATAAAAAAGATTTACAAATTAACCAACTAAGTAGCGGTGAAGTCAGAAAAGCATTTATAGCCATGACTCTTGTTCAAGGGGCGGGAATATTACTTCTTGATGAACCCCTTGTAAATCTTGATATTAAATATTAAATAGAGATAGTTAGGTTACTTAAGGAGATAGTCAAAGAAAGAGAGATTTCAGTGCTGATGGCTGTTCATGATTTAAACTTAGCTCTACAATTTGATAGAGTATTGTTACTGAAAATTGGCAATATAATTGGAGACGGTACTCCTCAGGAGACATTAGATATTAAATGATAGCAACCTTCTTTTAGCCTCTGATATTGAAATAAAAGTGCTTCACTATATAGATGGTAAATCATTCATCAGATATGGATAATCAAAAAGGCAGGATATCCGGCAGTCTAAAACCTTTTTTTGCTCCTCCTTTTTTAAGCATCTTCATCATCTTCTTCATCTCAAGATACTGTTTGATAAGTCTATTGACATCTGCGACAGATGTGCCACTTCCCATAGCTATTCTTTTCCGTCTACTACCATTAATGATGTTATGATTTGTTCTTTCAAGAGGAGTCATAGAATTGATTATAGCCTCAATCTTTACAAACTCCTTCTCATCAACCTTTACATCTTTTAATGCCTTGTTCATTCCTGGAATCATACTAATTAAGTTTTCAAGAGGACCCATTTTTCTTATTTTTCTTAATTGTTCCCTTAAATCTTCAAAAGTAAAAGCATCCT
This sequence comes from Thermodesulfovibrionales bacterium, assembly GCA_026415415.1. Lineage (GTDB taxonomy): Bacteria > Nitrospirota > Thermodesulfovibrionia > Thermodesulfovibrionales > Dissulfurispiraceae > DYHD01. The sequence continues at coordinate 62,866 of JAOAHE010000005.1, forward strand.
CTAAAACAGATTTTCTAAGCTTTTCCGCTTCTTTTTGGTCAAAAGCTTGTTGAGCTTGTTCGATTAAAGTAAGGACATCTCCCATTCCAAGGATTCTTTTAGCAATCCTGTCAGGATGAAAAGGCTCAAGCATATCTATCTTTTCACCTGTGCCGATAAACTTTATAGGCTTACCTGTCACGCTCCTGATAGACAAAGCAGCACCACCTCTTGCATCGCCGTCCATTTTGGTAAGAATGATGCCACTTATAGTCAACTGCTCATTAAAGCTTTTCGCCATAGTAACAGCATCTTGACCCGTCATAGCATCAGCAACAAGAAGAATCTCTTTTGGGTTAACCTTATTCTTAATGTCTTGAAGCTGATCCATTAGCTCAGTGTCTATATGAAGTCTACCGGCTGTATCAATTATAACAATATCTCTACCTTCTAATTTTGACCTCTTTATGGCATCCTCGCATAAAGCAGATGGGTTTTTTATTTCTTTTGAAAAATGAACTGGTATATCAAGCTGCTTACCTAAGGTTATAAGTTGATCAATGGCTGCAGGCCTTTGAAGATCAGCAGCCACAAGTAATGGTCTTCTTCCCTCTTTCTTAAAAATCCTTGCAAGCTTTGCAGATGTAGTTGTTTTACCTGAACCATGAAGTCCGATCATCATTATAATTGTTGGAGGGTTAGGTGATAGCTGAATTCTTTCATTAGTATCGCCTAAAAGATGACATAACTCATCAAAAACTATCTTTATAACCTGTTGCCCCGGCGAGAGACTCTCTAATACTTCCTTTCCAATAGCTTTCTCTCTTATATTGCTAATGAAGTCTTTTACTACTTTAAAATTAACATCAGCCTCAAGAAGAGCCATTCTTATTTCTTTAAGAGCAATATCAACATCTTCCTCCTTGAGGATACCTTTACCTTTGAGTTTTTTAAAAATATTATCAAGCTTTTCAGCCAAACTCTCAAACATAAATGGCTCTCCTTAACCTTTTAAGGGGAATCTTTAAAAAGATCTTCTTATAAATCAGAAGTTCAACTTCTATATAGCATATAAAAAAGCTTTCTTCATAGAAAAAATAATATTACTTTTAATCCTGAGATATTTACGATTTACAAAAGAGAATCAATCTTTGCCTTGATCTGTTGCTTAGGTACTGCACCCACTATTTGATCAACTTTTTGACCATTCTTAAAAAACATTATTGTAGGGATACCCATGATCTGATACTTGCTTGCAATATCTGAGTTTTCATCAGTATTTAACTTTCCAATTTTTATCTTTCCTGCATACTCTTTTGCTAACTCCTCTATAGTCGGTGCTATCATACGGCAAGGGCCACACCATGCAGCCCAAAAATCAACAACTACTAAACCACTTGACTGTAATACATCCTTTTCCCAAGATGCGCTTGTAAAAACTTGAACTCCTTCAGCCATAATTATATGAACCTCCAGTATAATAAATAACTTGGAAAAATTATACTTTCTCTCAATTGTCTTTGTCAAACAAGACCTTATCTTATAATTAGCTAAAACAAAAAACCCAAAACGGGACAATTAGGTAAAAAAGATGCTTTAAATGGCTAATAAAATACAGAATAAAAATAGGCATATTCTTTAATCCTTAAGTAGCTCTTAGTTTTGTGTTTTCTGTAAAATCTCTGATCATCTTTTTAAAATACTTAAAACTTAAAAAAACTAAAAATTTGCCGAAATCCTTTTTTTCAAATAATTTGTTCAGATAAAATTGACACAAAACATATTTCTTGGTATATTTTTATGTAACATGAAACCTCTAAAGAAGAAAAACATAATGAACGAAGTCTTAGCAATCGTTCTTGCAGGGGGCAAAGGAGAAAGACTCTACCCTTTGACTATCCATAGAGCAAAACCAGCTGTCCCTTTTGGGGGAAAGTATCGCATTATAGACTTTACATTAAGCAACTGTATCAACTCAAATATTAGAAAAATAGTCATCCTTACTCAATATAAATCATTGTCTCTTGAAAGGCACATTTACATGGGATGGAGTAAGCTTTTCTCTACTGAACTTGATGAGTTCGTTTTTACTATACCACCCCAACAACGACTTGACAATAGATGGTATGCAGGGACGGCTGATGCCGTTTATCAAAATATCTACTTTTTAGAAAAAGAATCCCCTCGGTATTTGCTTATCTTATCTGGAGACCATATATATAAAATGGATTATTCCGAGATGTTTGAGTTCCATCTTAATAAAAACGCAATTGCTACCATAGCAGCTATTGAAGTTGACAGAAAGTTAGCTCCTTCCTTTGGAATTATGGAGGTGGACTCAGAAAGTAGAATAGTTGGGTTTGAGGAAAAACCAAAAAACCCTAAGACTATACCTGGTATGCCTGAACAGTGTCTTGCTTCTATGGGGATTTATCTCTTTGATTTTGAAACACTCATCAAAGAACTCAAAGATGACGCAGCTAAGGAAACATCCTCACACGATTTTGGCAAAGATATTATTCCTACCTTAATTAAAAAAGGAAATGTCTTTGCCTATAATTTCAAAGATGAAAATAAAAAAGAAGCCAAATACTGGAGAGATGTAGGGACAATTGATGCTTATTGGGAGGCAAACATGGATTTAGTCTCTGTTGATCCTCTCTTAAACCTATATGACAATGAATGGCCAATCAGAACCTGCGAGTTTCAACATCCTCCTACTAAATTTGTCTTTGCTCAAGAAGAACCAGGTGGCAGGCTTGGTATAGCACTGGATTCAATTGTATGTGACGGTAGTATCATAAGTGGCGGTAGAGTACAAAACTCTGTTTTATCATCAAATGTTAGAATTAATAGTTGGGCAGATGTAAGAGAATCTATCTTAATGGAAAATGTTGAGATTGGGAGACATGCTAAGATCCGTAGAGCTATAATTGACAAAGATGTCTATATCCCACCTAATACAGTCGTTGGGTATGATGAAAAAAAAGATAGAGAAAGCTTTTATATTAGTCCTCAAGGTATTGTAGTTATACCCAAAGTGGTTATCTCGTCCTTAGATTTAGAATAAATCAAAAATGGCTATAATAAATAATTTAGAGTTTCGCAGAAACCTTAGATTTCCTCACTTTTAAAAGTGGTTTTTTATAAACTTATGGGCTCAAAATATAAAAATTATAAACTTTATACCTTCCTTCTAATTTAAAAATAAATCACAACCTTTAAATTGCTGGTATTTTAAGAAGTAGCTATTTTCAATATAAGGTCGCTTAAAACGTTTGTAAAACTTCCCATCTCATTATCATACCAACCATGGATCACTGCTTGAGAGACACCTGTATGAGAATTTAAAGTATATGTATCATGTCCTTCTATTACCACAGCTGGACCTAATAACCCCACTATATCTGATGAGACATTTTGTTCTTCTGTATATAAAATATAATTATTGTTAGCGACGTTGGCATATTTACGATAAATATCATTAATCATCTCTTTTGTATAATCTATCTTATTGTTATTAAAAGTAACGACAAGGACTATTAAAGAACCTGTTGTTATAGGTACCCTGATTGATTCAGCTATAAATCCAATGTTCTTCATCTCTGGAATTATTAAATGGAGAGTTTTTGAAACACCTGTAGAAGTCAAGATAATATTATTCATCACGCTTCTATTTTTTCTAAGATCATCAGCACCCTCTTTTGGTAATCTATCTAATATCTGCTGTGAACCTGTCATAGCATGTATTGTACACATCGTTACACCTAAAACATTTTCACTGCCTAAGGCTTTCAATAAAGGTTTAAGCATATGGGACAGACAAGTTGTAGTGCATGAAGCAGCGGATATAAAGTTATGTTTAGATGGATCATATTCGTTTTCATTTACTCCCATCACTATAGTGATTGAGTCTTCAGGCCATGGCAAGTTTTTATCTTTTATTTTATAGGGAGCTGATACAATGACTTTTTTCACTGAACCTTTTAGATGCCCTCTAAGTGAGCCATTTTTTGCATCTGATGGGATGCTTGGGTCAAGAAATTTACCTGTTGCATCCAAAACATAATTCACGCCGTAGGCTTCCCAATCTATGTTTGCAGGATTACGAGTCTCTTTTAATATAGTAACTGGGATGCCATCTATCTTAAAGGAATTTTTTTTCTCATCAATATCGCTGATTAATCTTTTTGATTTGTGGCCATAAAGATATCTATTTATTGAACCATAAGTTGAGTCCTTTTCTATGTAATAAGCTATGTCTTCAAGCTTAGTCCCAGCATTTCTGCCTATATTTATTACTATCTCAGAGAAAAACTTCCTACCCACTTGATTCCACAAAGTTAATTTACCGATTCTACCAAGTCCGTTAATCCCAAGAATGTACTTATTTGAACTCATAGTGCTATTCCTCCTTAATATTATGAAAGGGGCTTTCAAAATTGTTGTTGATTTTATAATTATTAACTGATATATTCAAAATAATTATATATCATTGCTTTAACTGTTGCAAACAGATATTGAAATCAATTAAGTATTATTAAAATTACTAAAAATAATGGATATCCATCATCTAAGAGTTTTTACCTCCGTCTTTAAAAATAGAAGTTTTTCAAAAGCATCTGAAGAACTATACCTTTCTCAACCAACAATTAGTGATCACATTAAATCACTTGAAGAAGAATTAGAATGTAGACTTTTTGATAGATTAGGAAGACACATTATCCCAACAAAAGAAGCCGAACTACTTTTCATACACGCTTCTGAAATCGTTGAAAAAACTGAAAATATTAAAAACTTAATGTACGAGCTTAGAAATAATATCTCAGGAGAAATTTTAATTGGTGCAAGCACTATACCCGGAACTTATGTTCTACCTAAATTTATGGCAAATTTTAAAGAAAAATATCCACTAATCAAGTATCAAGTATTAATCTCTGATTCCAAAGCTGTTATTGATAAAATTCTAAATCACGAACTTCTTATTGGATTAGTTGGCTCAAAAATATATAATGATAAAATTCATTACCGTCCTTTTATGGAAGATGAGCTTGTAATCTGTGCTAAACCAAATTTTATTGAAAAGGAAGAACTGACTATTGATGAGTTAATGTCTTATCCGATGATCTTAAGAGAGGAAGGCTCAGGTACTCGTATGGAATTTCTTAAAATTATAGAAAAAAAAGGTTTTACCTTTGACAACCTCAATATCTCCGGATGTTTTGGTTCAACTGATTCAATAAAACAAGCCGTAATGAATGGGTTAGGTATCTCAATAATATCCAAATTAGCTATTAAAAATGAACTTAAATTTAATCTAGTCAAAAAGATATTCCTAAAGGATGCCGAGATGAAAAGGCTATTCTATGTCGCCTTTCATAGACTAAGAACTTTACCTATTAGATATAGACTTTTTATTGAGGAGCTCGTAAATAAAAGACCATGGTAAATGAATTAAACTGTTGGGAAATAAACAACTGCAATCAGTATAACTGCCCAGTTTATGGCTTAAAAGATGGCAAATGTTGGCTTATATTAGACACCCTTTGTTACGGTCAGATGCAAAGTGATTATACAGAAAAATTAGAGACATGCCTTAAGTGCAAATTTTTCAATAAAAATCTTAACCTTGCAAGTGCCAAGGAGTTAATTGAAAAATTAAAAGTCGGATTTAAACAATTAAGTAAAAAATTGGCACCTTATGATGAACAGTTCCACCTTCAACTATTAAATATAGATTCTAAAGACAAATTTGGAACAAAAATAGATGTCTTAAATACTTTTATAGACTTCTTACCTGAAGCAACATTAATGATAGATGAAAACAAGAAAGTTATAATTTGGAATAAATCCATTGAGAAGCTAACAGGGTTCAAAAAAGATGAAATAATGTACAAAGGGGACTATATTTACTCAATCCCCTTTTACGGTTATAAAAGACCGATGCTCGTAGACTTACTTGATAATTACGATGAATATTTTGAAAAACAATATGAACATATAGAAAGAAAAGAAAACTTTATATATGCAGAGATGTACATTCCTTCTCTTGGCAAAAATGGCAAAGAAGCCTATTTATGGGCTATCGCTTCTTTTGTATATGATGAAAACGGTAAAAAATTAGGAGCTATAGAAACTATAAGAGATATTACCGATTATAAAACTATGGAAAAAATGTTAATTGATATAAATGATAAGCTAAGAATCTGGGCTAATGAATTAGAACAGAGAAATAGAGAATTGGCTATATTGAACCAAACAACCGAAAAGATGCAGATCTGCATAAATATTACTGAATGCTTAGATATCATAGTTGAAACCATGCAAAAACTTTTTCCATATGCCTCCGGCAGTTTATATGTTTATGATGAATTTAGTAATTCTCTAAAAAAAACCTCAAGATGGGGAGAAAGAAATTCCACAAAAAATAATCTCAAACTTAATGATTGCATAGCCCTTAAGCAAAATAGAATCTATATCTCAGAATTAACTAATAAAAATATAAGATGTAAACACTTATCCAGAACTTTCTTAGGTAATTATATCTGTATACCCCTTATAGCACAAAAAGAAATAATAGGACTTCTCTACTTAGAGTTTGATAAAGACCAAAACTTGATAGGAGATATTGAAATAGCTGAATCAAAGACATTATTTTTAAATACCCTAATAGAACATTTTTCTCTATCTTTATATAACACAAGACTACGGGAGAGCTTAAGAAATCAAGCAATCAGAGATCCTTTAACAAATCTTTTCAACAGGCGGTATATGGAAGAAACCCTTATAAGAGAGTTAAAGCAGGCTCAAAGGAAAAGATCATCTTTAGGATTAATTATGTTTGATATAGACCATTTTAAAAAGTTCAATGACACCTATGGCCATTCTGCAGGCGACACTATGCTCAAAGCTATAGCTGCATTTGCAAAATCATATGTGCGAGAGGAAGACGTTGTTAGTAGATATGGAGGTGAAGAATTTCTTATTATAATGCCTAATGCCGATCTTAAGACCACTTATACAAGAGCAGAAAAAATGAGACAAGAGGTTAAAAATCTTATGATAAAACATCAAAATCAGTTACTTGGCACAATATCTCTATCTTTTGGGGTAGCCTGTTCCCCTGAGCATGCTAAAAATTGGGAATCTTTAATTAAAGCAGCAGATGATGCCCTATACAGAGCAAAAGCAGCAGGAAGAGATAAAGTTATGATCGCAGAGAAAAATTAATATGAGGAGATAAAATGGTTAAATCGGATAAATGGATTAAAAAAATGGCAAAAGATGGGATGATTTCGCCTTTTAATGACAAACAGATCAGCAAAGGTGTTATCTCATATGGAGTAAGTTCTTATGGATATGACATTAGGATATCTGATGAGTTCAAAATATTTACTAATATTAACTCTACCGTTATAGATCCAAAAAAGATAGAAGAGAAAAACTTCATAGATTATAAAGGTGATTTTTGTATAATACCAGCTAATTCTTTTGTACTTGGCAGATCTGTTGAATATATAAGAATACCTCGAGATGTAATTGTTATTTGTTTAGGTAAATCTACCTATGCAAGATGTGGTATTATTGTAAATATTACTCCTCTTGAACCAGAATGGGAAGGGCATATTACTATAGAAGTTTCTAACACAACCCCTCTGCCAGCTAAGATTTACAGTAATGAAGGCATAGCCCAACTAATTTTTTTACAGACTGATGAGATATGTGAAGTATCTTATAAAGATAAAGTTGGTAAGTATCAATCTCAAAAGGGTATTACACTTTCAAAACTAAAATAAAACTAACTACTTAAATATTCAATTACATCCTTTGCTGAGTAATCTTCTCCTGCTTGCTTTACTATATTTATAATTGGAGAGTAATCCTCTCCGGATGTAATAATAGGAGGCTCTATACCATAATCACGAACTTGGCCAAGCCCTATAGTTGCCATTAAACCATTACATAAGCATTGTTTCTCAAGGGTCTCTTCTATTGTTCCACCCTTCCTAAGATAATGATCTACAGGTTCTGCGGGACATCTATAACCTACCTCTGAGGTTTTGATAAAATAAAGCCTTCTTAAATAACCAAGATCACATATCCTTTTCCTAATCTGCTGCATCTTAGGATCGGTCATAGTACCTTCTAAACGTACCATCTTGAATGGATAACCTGTAGGTGACGCTTTAAAATCAGTATAAACATCTAAACTGCCATCAAGACATTTATTTATTATTTTTTGTTTTATTGAAGGAACAATACTTGATTCCTTGCAAAAAGCAAAGGCTGTACCTACTTGAATACCACTTGCTCCCTGAGACAGGGCTTCTTTAAGTTTTTGAGGTGAAGCATAACCCCCAGCAAGCCAAAAAGGTCTATTTAACTCTGCAATTTTAGGAATATTGGGAATATCCCTTTCTGAAAACTTCTGAATATTCGTTGAAGAAGCTTTTTCAGTCCTTCGAGGCGGTGCGTTATGTCCACCTGCGATATACCCCTCTACTATAAAGCCATCAACAATACCAGAGGCTTTCTTAACTAATGTTTTTGCGACTATATCTGAGGAAACTATTGCGAGGAACTTAGGACGCTTTAACTCTTTTATCTTTGAGTCACAGTACTGCTTAGGATTAAAATAGGTATAAAAGTTTTCATTTGAAGGATTATCTTCTACAGAAAGTCTAAGTTCAACAGGTTTTAGGGCAGAAAGTTTATCAATAATACCAGGAATCAACAATGGTATCCCAGCTCCCATAAGAATATAATCAATCCCAGCTAACATGGCACCAAAAATAGAGGGTAAAGTAGGGAGTTGTATCTTCTCAAGATAGTTTATGCCTACAATACCGTCATGCCCTTCCTTAGATAAATATACCTCAACAAAATTAGCTATAATTGCCAACTCTACAGAAAGTCGGTGCATATTAACTGAATGAATTGGGATTAACTTGAAGGGTTCGTTAGGTGCTTTGCCCCCTGGTATGTAATATCTATTTAATATGTTTTCTACCATCTGTGGAAAAGGAAAGTGTTCAAGCGCCCGTCTAATTGAACCGTCTGGATCTCCCAATTGAAGTCTTCTGGCAACAACAGAATCTATAGCTGTTCCTGAGACAACACCCATTTGATTATGTTGTGAGACAACCTTAGCGAGTCTCCAAGATGACACACCTATCCCCATTCCACCTTGTATTATCTTAGGTAAGCTGTTGGTATAATTCATTTATCCCCAGACATGAATCAGTTTTAGCTTTTTTATATTGTGATTATTATACACAATTCTGTCAAAAAAATATCTCTACTTTATATAAATTAAACTTTTTAAAACTTCACTTTTTTAATAAGATTTAAAAGTATTAAAATAAAAAAAATTATTTGCAAAAACAAAAGATTATATAAAAAATTTATATCAAGTAGAACATGATACTATCTAAGCTTTTCCTAAAATTTTAAGGAACAGTTATCAAAAAGTTATAATAAAAAAAAACTTGAAAATTATAAAACTTCTTAATTAGTATTTAGTTTTCCTTTATAAATAAAGTAAGAGGAGGTTTTCCATGAAAAGATTAATTCTTTTTTTGGCTATAATTTTACTGCCCTTGATACTTTCAAAAGTAGCGGAAGCCAAAAAAATATACTTAAAATGGGGAGCAACAAGCGTAAGGTCTGGTTTATATGCAAATACCGTTTCCATGGCAGGCATAGTCAATAAAGCTTATCCAGGTGAGATAGAGATAACCGTAATTGAGACAGGTGGTTTTACTGAAAACCTTGTGAGAATCCAGAAAAAAACAATTCATTTAGGACCAGCAGACGCAGCAGCTGGTTATGCCAATTACGAGGGGATAATTGACTATAAAGGAAAACCAAATAAGGACTTAAGGACATTATGGGGTGGCTACATTACGCCAATCCACATCCTCACAACCAAAAAGAGTGGTGCTGATACACTGCAAAAATTAAATGGCTTACCTTTTGCCATGAACCCTGGAACAACCTCAGGAAGAGCGATAGAGATGTTTTTTGATGCCAATGGTATCAAACCAGATTATAAGATGATGGGGATAGGAGCAAGTGTAGATGCGATAAAATCAGGCGTTGTTCAGGGGTGGTTCAAAGCAGGCTTTAAAGACTCTGCTATATTAGACTTAGAAGCAGCTATGGATATCAATATTATCCCCATAGATAAAAAAGCCATAGACAAAACAAACGAGAAATACCCTGGTCAGGCAAAAAGCATGACTATACCTGCAGGACTATTCAAGGCTATTAAAAAAGATCAATTAAGTTTCGCTTATGTAGTAACAGATTTCATCCATAAAGATGTCCCAGAAGATATAGTATACAAAATAGTCAAAGCTATTTATGAGAAAAGAAAAGACTTAGTAAGCTCTTTAGCAACCCTTAGAGAGGGAAACTTTGATGATTTATATGGTAACTTAGAAAAATATGTTCATGTCCCTTTGCATCCTGGGGCTGTAAGATTTTATCAAGAGGTCTTAAAGGTTAAAGTTCCTGATAGACTTATCCCACCTGAGATGAAAAAGAAACAAGAAAGGTAAAATTATATAAATAACTTTGCTAACAGATAAATTAAAACAAATGAAAACCGTTTTCACAAAAACAATAAAGTAACAGCTAAAAGAAACTTAGTGATGATAGTTGAATTACAAATCAAATTATCAAATTTTTTGTAATATTTCAATTTTTCCAAATAAATAAATTAAAGGAGAGTAGATGAGGTTAAGTATAAATACAGTATAAAAAGATAAAGAAAGAGGCATTATGACAAGAATATCCTAAGGAATAAGATATAAAACCGTTAATGTTTATAAATCTCTCGGTCCTATAAACGTTATAATTATAACTGCTCTTGTCGTTCTTTTAAGCTTAATTATTCAATACAAAGGCTTAAACTCTTCTTAATAATTTAATTAAGATGATACCCTGAAAAAGATAAGATACATATGCGACATTAGGGATTAATGGATCATTTTGCAAAAGCATACCCAATATTAAGTAGAATACGAGGCTGGAGGGGGTTTAAAAGTATGGTAGCCAGCCTTAGAGTATTTTCAAAAAGTGAAGTTGCTAAAGAAAGACTTAAGATTATCAAGTTTTATGAAAAACACGGTGAAGAAGCTACAAAAGAAGCCTTTGGGGTCTCAAGGAAGCTAATCAGCAAATGGCGTAGGAGACTTAAAGAAAGGGGAGGCAGACTTGAGGCATTAGTAATTCTAAGTACACGCCCTAAGAGAGTAAGGAAATCACAGATACCTTTTGAGATAATTGATTTTATAAAGAGATTAAGAGAAAAGTACCCCAAAGTTAACAAAGAGAAGATAAAGCCACTTTTAGATGAGTACTGTAAAGACAGAGGGTTACAAACAGTATCTGAGGCGACTATAGGCAACATAATCAAAAGACATAATCTTTTTTTTCATAGAGTAGGCAGGATATATCATAACCCTGATAGTCTTTGGGCAAAGAAGAGCAGATATAAGAAGAAAAGGGACAAGGTAAAACATCCACTCAGACAGGAGGAG
>JAOAHE010000060.1 GCA_026415415.1 Thermodesulfovibrionales bacterium
TTAATCTTTCTAAATGCCTAAAAGAAGCAGAGAATGAGATATTTTTTAAATTTTAAAATTCTATCGGCAAATTTGGGGGTATACAAAATCTTGAGATTTTTATTAAAGACTGTTAATATATTAAGTTAAACTTTTAATGTTTAATTTATTTTTAGGATAGAAAAAAATCTGGAGGTGGATAGTGTTTTCTTTTTATAGCTTGGTTACCGATGTTTATGCTATGGGTGCACCACCGCAGAATACTGCTCAAACGGGTGGGGTAGAAGGATTTATCATGAGCATTCTTCCTTTGGTTTTAATATTTGTAGTTTTTTATTTGCTTTTGATAAGGCCACAACAGAAAAAGGCAAAGGAACATAGGCAGATGATTGATAATTTAAAGAAAGGTGATAAAGTCATTACTACTGGAGGTATATACGGTGTAATTGATGCTGTAGGGTCTGAGACTTTTACTGTTAAGATTGCAGAAAATGTAAAGGTTAAAATTGGTAAACACCATATAATCTCTCAAAGAAGTGCTTCAGACGAAGACTAATCAGGAGACATTCAGATAATGATGAAAAAAGGTATATTATTGCGCCTCATACTGATAGTGTTTTTTCTTCTTTTATCAGTGATTTTCTTCCTGCCTAATACCCCTTTTTTTGAAAATATGCCTAAGTGGTGGAAGGATTCAATGCCTAATAAAGGTATAGTGTTAGGGCTTGATTTACAAGGAGGGTTACATCTTGTATTTGAAGTTGAAGAGCACAAAGCTGTAGAGATTGCAACAGAAAGAACTGCTTTAGCGCTTAACAATCTTTTGGCTACGAAGGGTATAAAAAGTGAAGTTAAAAGAGAGGGTCTCTCTCTATTAATTACGCCTGTAACTAATGAAGTTAAAAAAATTATAGAAGAGATGTACCCAACTTTATCCTTAGTAAGTAGCAAAGAACAGCTTGAATATAGATTTACTGATAAAGAAATTAATAATATCAAAAAAGTCGCTTCAGATCAGGTGCTTGAAATTATAAGAAATAGAATAGACCAATTTGGCGTTGCAGAACCTACTATTCATAGACAAGCAGAGAACGAGATAGTTATTCAGTTACCAGGTGTTAAAGATCCCAAAAGAGCTGTTGATTTAATAGGCAAAACTGCAGTTTTGGAGTTTAAGTTAGTTAATGATGAATCCCCTGTTGCAGCAGAGTTGCCTAACTTTATATTGCCAAACGAAGAGGCTTTACTTATTGAAAAATTTAAAAGCAAGCTTGGTAAGGATGATGAGATACTATTTCAAAGATTTGTAAATAAAGAAACAGGAGCCATAACTAAAATACCCTTTTTACTTAAGAAAAATACCCTTTTAACTGGAGATACTCTGAGTGAGGCAAAAGTGAATATTGATCAAAGGTTTAATGAGCCTTATGTATCTCTTACATTTAATCCTACAGGGGCAAAAATCTTTGAAGAAATTACAGCTAATAATGTTAAAAAACGACTCGCTATAATACTTGATGGAAATGTTTACTCTGCACCTGTTATTCAAGAACGTATTAGTGGAGGTAATGCTCAGATTACAGGGAGATTTTCTCTTGAGGAGGCTAAGGATTTAGCTCTTGTATTAAGAGCTGGTGCCCTCCCAGCACCTGTCAAGATGCTTCAAAATGTAACCGTTGGTCCTTCCCTTGGTAAAGACTCAATTGAAGCAGGTAAAACAGCTGGTTTGATTGGAGCCATATTAGTGATAGCTTTTATGATAATTTACTATAGAATTTCGGGGCTAATCGCAGATTTTGCGGTAGTATTAAATATCATTTTTTTGCTTGGAGCGATGGCATCTTTGAATGCAACCTTGACAATGCCTGGGATAGCTGGAATCATTTTGGCTGTTGGTATGGCAGTAGATTCAAATGTCTTGATGTTTGAAAGGATGAGAGAGGAGATAAGAGCAGGAAAAACCCCTAAAGCAGCTATAGAAAGTGGTTATAAAAAAGCTTTCTGGACTATATTTGATTCTCACGTAACTACTTTGATAACCTCCTTAGTTTTATTCCAGTTTGGAACAGGACCTATTAAGGGGTTTGCTGTGACATTAAGCCTTGGTGTCACAATAAATCTTTTTACAGCACTGGTTGGAACAAAAACTATCTTTGATATTTTGTATTTTAAGAGGGATATAAAGAGGCTAAGCATATGATGGAATTGCTTAAGAACACAAAAATAGATTTTATGGGTAAAAGAAAATATACTTTTTTGATATCAGGCTTACTTGTGTTATTGGGTCTTTTTGCTATTGTCCAGATTATTTTAGGCAATGCAAATATGGGAGTTGATTTTGTTGGTGGTACCGCTATACAAGTAAAGTTTGCTCAATCTACAGACCTTGGTGAAGTAAGAAGAGTCCTTGATCTGGCCCAGATCAGGGATTTTGATCTTCAAGATATGCCAACAGAAAATAAAATTTTGATTAGAGTAAAAAAACAAGAAGAAAAGTTAGGAGGGGTGTCAGAGAGGATCATTGAAGCTGTATCAAAAGGGCTTTCAGATAAACAACCTGTAATTGATTCTGTCACTGAGATAGGTCCAAAAGTTGGCTCAAAGTTAAGAAAAGATGCTTTGTTTGCTATTTTAATGTCAACTATTGGGCTTTTAATATATGTGGCTTGGAGATTTCAGTTTAAGTTTGGTGTAGGAGCTACCCTTGCTACTTTTCATGATGTAGTAGGAGTGGTAGGGATTTTTTATCTTTTAAATAAGGAGATTAACTTAGTATTAATCAGTGCATTATTAATAGTTGCAGGATACTCGTTGACTGATACAGTTGTAGTATTTGATAGGATCAGAGAAAATTTTAAGAAGTTAATGAAAGACTCCGTTGAGGTTATCATTAATAAGAGTATAAATGAGGTTCTTTCACGGACTATTATTGTCTCTTTTACTACCTTTTTAGCTGCTCTCTCACTGTTTATTTTTGGTGGCGACGTAGTCCACGACTTTTCATTGGCTATTTTGATAGGAATAGTTATAGGCACATACTCATCAATATTTATAGCAAGTCCTGTAGTTATACTTCTTACACCAAAGAAAAGGATTATTGTAAAGAAGAAATAGTTAAAAGATGGCAATAGATATTTTGAATTATAGATGGTATGTAAATAAAACTAATGCTGAGTATATAAACTACATATCAAAAATAGCCTCTGTCTCCCCTATAGTAGCCCAGGTACTTATCAACAGAGGATTGAAGACCCCTGAGCAGATAGATTTTTTTTTAAACCCCCATCTAGATAAGTTATCAGATCCTATGGATATCCCGGATATGGATAAAGCTGTAGGACGGATACTATGGGCAAAGAGGTCAAAAGAAAAGGTCTTAATATGTGGAGATTATGATGCTGATGGTGTGACCGCAACATCTGTAATGCTTGAGGGGCTTAATAAATTTGGAGTTGATGCACAATATTGTATTCCTAATAGACTTTCAGATGGTTATGGATTTAATGTTTGCAGTGTTGATCAAGCTTTGAAAATAGGAGCAAAATTGATTATTACAGTAGATTGTGGGATCACATCTTTTGATGCTACGAAAGAGGCTAATAAGCGTGGTATAGATGTTATAATAACTGATCATCATGAACCTTTCTCAGAGCTTAATTCTCCTAATAGTGTGCTTTTACCTGAGGCGGTTGCTATTGTGAATCCTAAACTTGGCGCTCTTAGTAGTCAAAAGTTTTTATCAGGTGCTGGGGTATCTTTTAAGATTTTACAAGCTCTTTTTGGTAATGTTTATGATATATATGAGTTTTTAGATCTTGTAGCTTTGGGAACTGTAGCTGATTTTGTGCCACTTCAAGGAGATAACCGAATATTTCTGAAAGAAGGATTAAAACTTATTCAAAGTGGCAATAGAGTCGGACTAAGAATATTGAAAGCTGTTGCAGGTATTAAATCTGATTTTTTCAAGCCAACTTTTCTTAATTATATATTAATTCCACGAATTAATGCAGCTGGCAGGATATCAGATGCCAGCGATGTTGTTAAACTGTTGACAACTAAGAACGAAGCAGAAGCAGAGAAGCTGTCTTTGTGGTTAAATGATTTAAACAATAAAAGACAACAAATTGAAGAAACAGTTTATAACGAAGTTTTAGCTGAGATTAATGAAAACAAGTGCTACGAAACACCTGTTATAGTTGTAGCTTCTGAGAGGTGGCATATTGGTGTGGTTGGTATAGTTGCCTCAAAAATAGCTGAAAGTTTAAATCGTCCCGCCCTTGTATTAACTATTGACAATGGAGTAGCAAAAGGCTCCTCTCGAAGCACTGCTTCTTTTGATATCCATCAAGGGTTACAAAGATGCAAAGATTTATTATTACGTTTTGGTGGTCATAAACAAGCTGCGGGGTTGAGCTTGCCAGTGGAAAACTTAGCTAAGTTTAGAGCAAGAATTTCTGAAATATTTCTTGCTACTGCTCCAGAAGAAGCAATTTTGCCTCGTATAAATATTGATGTTACAACAAAACTTTCAGATATAAACATGAACTTAATAAATGAGATAGCTAAGTTGGAGCCTTTTGGATGTGGAAATGAAGAGCCATTATTTGGTGCAAAATCTCTTGAAGCTATTAACCCAAGAATTGTAGGCAATAATCATCTTAAGATGTATCTTAAACAAAATGGCAGAGGACTTGACTGTATCGGTTTTGACTTTGGTAGTTATATAGAATTAATTGAAAATAATCAGTTTATCGATGTGGCTTTTTACCCTGTACTCAATGAGTGGGATGGTAGTAAGTATTTACAATTAAATTTAAAAGCTTTTAGACCGACAAAAAATGAAGATAACAATTCAAGACTTTATTAGGAAAAAGCAAGCCAAAGAAAAAATATCAATGCTCACAGCTTATGATTTCCCTTTTGCAAAAATAGTAGATGAAGCCGAGATAGATGGTGTTTTAGTGGGGGATTCGGTAGCTATGGTCGTTCAAGGGCTTGAGAACACCTTACCAGTGACTATGGATGAGATGATCTATCATTGTAAGATGGTCACAAGGGCTGTAAAAAGAGCTCTTGTGATAGGAGATATGCCTTACTTGTCTTATCACTTAAGTAATGAAGATGCTATTAGAAACGCTGGAAGGTTCATCAAGGAAGGAAGTGCTCAAGCTGTTAAGTTAGAAGGGGGCAGTGAATTTGAAAGTACAGTAAGAGCTTTAACTAAAGCAGAGATACCAGTCATGGCTCATATCGGCCTAACCCCTCATGCAATCCATAGAATGGGCGGTTATAAAGTGCAGGGTAGGACTGAAAGAGCTGCTCAAAAATTGTTAGAAGATGCCAAAAGATTAGAAGATGCTGGTGCCTTCTCTCTTTTGCTTGAAGCTATCCCATCAGAACTGGCTCAAAGAATTACTGAGGAATTAACTATCCCAACCATAGGCATAGGTGCAGGTCCCTTTTGTGATGGACAGATACTTGTTTTACATGATGTTTTAGGATTGTTTGAGAGATTTTTGCCAAAATTTGCAAAAAAGTATGCAAACTTAAAAGATGAATCATTAAAAGTTTTAAGACAATATAAAAAGGAGGTTGAAGAAGGGATTTTTCCCTCTAAAGAACACTCCTTTTAGCAACCTTGAAGATTTAAATGGCTATTTTTCAATTAACGAAGGATATACTTTTCCCTCCTCCCCAATTAGCTGATGAAGATGGCTTACTTGCTGTAGGTGGGGATTTAAGTCCTGAGAGGCTTATCCAAGCCTATTCAAAAGGAATTTTCCCATGGTATGTTGACTCCTCCCCTATCCTTTGGTGGTCTCCTGATCCTCGCCTTGTTTTATTTCCTGAAGAACTTAGGATTTCAAGAAGTTTAAGGCAGATTTTAAATAAAAATATTTTTCATGTTACAACAGACAAGGCATTTGAGGATGTTATAAAAAATTGTGCTTATATTAAGAGAAAAGGTTCTTTTGGGACATGGTTAACAAAGGAGATGATATATGCCTATATTAGGTTGCATAACTTAGGATATTCACATTCTGTAGAGAGCTGGTATGAAGGGCAGTTAGTTGGTGGACTGTACGGTGTGGTCTTAGGCGGGGTTTTTTTTGGTGAGTCAATGTTTACGAAGATTAGTAATGCATCTAAGGTAGCTTTTGTAAAAACTGTAAATTATTTAAAAACTCAGGGCTATGTGATTATTGATTGTCAAGTGGTAACTCAACACCTAATTAATATGGGAGCGCGCACCATACCTCGTGATCAATTCCTTCAAATATTAAAAGACTCTATTAAAAAGAAAGTACCTCCATGGGGAAAAGATTTTTATGAATAAATTTTTTTTGCTAACCAAGCGATATTTGCGCCAAGAGTCTTCATAGTCTGCAGTCCTTCGTTGTCATTTTTTACTTCCTTTGGTTCTCTTCCAATTCCTATATTCCAATAACTTGAGCCGGGAATAATCATCTGTCCTATGAGAAAAAAATAATTAAGGGAGCTGAAAACATTAATAGCACCTGCTCGGCGAACGGCAACTACAGCTGCTCCTATTTTTCTTTTAAACATGTCTCCATTTGCTCTTGCAACCATCCCGCATCTTTCAATAAGTGCTTTCATATTTGCTGAGACATTAGAGAAATATGTGGGTGAACCTAAGAGAACGATCTCGGAGTCTAAAATTTTGGAAATACAATCGTTGATTATGTCATTGTCAACGGAGCATCTCTGATTTTTTACTGAGAAACATTTATAACAGGCAATACACCCTTGAATAGGTTTACCTGATAAATGATACATTTCTGTTTTTATTCCTTCTTTCTCTAATTCCTCTAAAACAAGCTCTAAAAGATATGCTGTATTACCTTCTTTCCTTGCACTACCGTTAAAGGCTATAGCTTTCATATTACCCCTCCTGCGTTATATTTTTATGTTTAAGCTTGTTTGCAAAAATATAAAGAGGATATCATTGCTTTGTAAGTAGTATATATAATTTTCAGCTTTTAAACTATAAAATATGCCTGTTTTAAAATTATTAAACTGATCTTTTTTAATAAAAGTAGTTTAAATTAATCTATTAATTTTTTAGAAAAATTCAGTATAAGATTTACTTAAAAGAGTCCTTTAAAAGTTGTCACTTAAAATAATTTTATTGCTAAGAAAAAAAGCTATAAAGCCCTTTGTCATTGAACAAGTATTGTATACTCAATATATTTTTTAAGTCTTGGGGTGTATAAACTCTAACTTACCGCAGGTAGCTTTGCTTTATATTTTTAGTTTAGTAGCTAACTTTATTGCTTCAATCATGCTTGTTTGATCTGCTAATCCCTTCCATGCTATATCAAAGGCTGTACCGTGGTCAGGGGAAGTTCTTATGAAAGGTAACCCAACAGTTAAGTTAACCCCTTTGTTAAAAGCTAACATTTTAAAAGGGATGAGTCCTTGGTCATGATACATACATACAATTACATCAAAGTCTTCTTTACAGGCTCTCCAGAATAAAGTATCAGGTGGAAATGGACCTATAGCTTTAATCCCCTTTTTGTTTGCTTCTTCAATAGCAGGGATTATTTCTTTGATTTCTTCTTCACCAAAAATTCCTGTCTCACCTGCATGTGGATTTAGTCCTGCAATGGCTAACTTGGGATTATCTATTCCCATCATATCACAACCTTTTTTAGCAAGTATTATTGTTTTTAAAACCTTATCTTTTGTTATCATTTTAGAGATTTCTTTAAAGGGTATATGAGTAGTAACTAAGATCAATTTAAGAGTTTCACTATAAAACATCATAGCGTATTCTTTTGTTTGTGTTAGTTCAGCAAGCATCTCAGTATGACCAGGCCATCTAAAATTGGCCATCTTTAGTGATTCTTTTGATATAGGAGCTGTTACTATTGCATCCACTATTTTTAAAGATGCTAGTTCTACAGCCTTTTTAATGTAATTATAAGCAGCTATCCCACCTTCTTTAGTAGGGATAGATTTTTTAAATCTTTTATTTTTGATAATACGCACATCTAAGATATCATAGCAGGTTATATCAATAGGTATTGACATGCTTTCTATAGCTTCTTCAATTACTTTTCTGTCTCCGACGATTACAGGATTACAGATATTAAGAAGATTTTCATCTATTACAGCTTTTAATACTATTTCTGTTCCAATACCAGCTGGATCGCCAATAGTGAGAGCTATTTTTTTCCTTTTTTTCAAAAATTAACTCCTGTAGTTTATTTCTAACAAACGGTTAGCATTCAAATTTCAAATCGCCCTTTCTTCAAAGATATGAATTTGTTGATTTTTAACATTTTAGGCTGGCGGAGGAGGGGGGATTCGAACCCCCGATGGAGTTGCCCCCATAACGATTTTCAAGACCGCCGCTATCAACCACTCAGCCACCCCTCCAGCAGAAAGTTGTTTTATATGATAGCAAAGATAGGGTTTTATTGACAAGTTTGACTAATACCAGCCGAAAAGCTTGTCTCTATTTTCATAAATAAATTTATTGCCTATGCTGTTTAGAAGTAATGATATAATTAACATTTTTTTAAATTTCCTTTAGATAATCATGGTATTGTCCTATCTATAAAGGTGATAAAAATAGGTATGTAATTAAAACAACTTTATTTTAGACAACTTCCCCAAATTTGCCGATAGAAGTTTTAAAATTTAAAAATATCTCATTCTCTGCTTCTTTTAGGCATTTAGAAAGATTAAAAAGTATATCTTTATCTCCCTAAAGAGGCTT
>JAOAHE010000061.1 GCA_026415415.1 Thermodesulfovibrionales bacterium
TTAATATTTTTATTGATAAAGATGTTTGTCAATATTAGGGTAGCAGAGGAAGAAGAGATTATAGGTCTTGACTCATCTGCACACAGTGAAAAAGCTTATAACCTGTAGTGGAGGGTGAAACAATGAAGAAGATTGAAGCAATAATTAAGCCTTATAAATTGGAGGAAGTGAAAGAAGCTCTTGTTCTTGCAGGAATTCAAGGGATGACGATCTTAGAGGTGAAAGGCTTTGGTAGGCAAAAGGGCCATAAAGAGATATATAGAGGAACTGAACTTGAGGTTTTATTTATACCAAAGATAAAAATTGAAGTAGTAGTGCCAGATAACCTTGTGGATAAAGTTGTTGAGATAATTCGGCAGAAATCAAACACTGGTAACATTGGTGATGGAAAGATATTTATAATACCTGTGGAAAATGCAGTTAGGATCAGAACAAACGAAAGAGGTGATCAAGCAATATAAGTTTTTAAAATATTTTAATCTTAACGGCAGACCTAAGGTGTCTGCCGATTTTATTTTGTAAGATATTAATTCTCTTAAGAAAGAGCCTTAAATTTGTCTTTTGTATATCTCTGTGCGCTAAGGTTTAAAATTTTATGCATATTCCAAGTTTTTTGATCATCTGAATTGTAGAGTTAAGATAGAAGATTAATTATTAATAAAATGGATAGATTCACATATCCATAATTAATGAGAGGAAATAATCAATTGAATAAAAACCATTTTTGTAGTTTAACAATAGCAAGTTATGTTTTTAGATAAAACTATTTTTTATAAAAAGAGTTTTATTTGATTAAATTTAGTATACAATTATGAGCTTATACTAATAATTATAAGTTTATCTACAATACTTAGGCTAAGGCTTTCCAGTGTTGTTATTTTAGTAACCCTTCTTTAGAAAAACTATAAAAGTCTTCTAAATTTTTGCCTATTATTATATGATCCAAAACCTTTATGCCAACTAAGTTGCAAGCATAAACAATATTATTTGTGAGAGAAATATCATTTTGTGAAGGTAAAGGTTCTCCTGAAGGATGGTTATGAACGAGTATAACTGACGAGGCAGATTTAGAGACTGCAACTTTGATAATCTCTTTTGGGTCAACTATCGTTGAACTTATACTGCCTTTGCTTATTTCTATATTGTCAATTGGTTTATTTTTTATATCAAGAAGTATGACATAGAAAAATTCTTTATCTTTATCCCTCAAATAAGGACCATAGAACTCAGATACATAGTGGATAACATCTGATGGTGTGCTTAACCTCATCTTTGTTTTGGCAGATTCTCTATAGAGCCTCTTTCCAAGTTCAAGGGCAGATTTTATTTGAACAGCTTTGACTAATCCTATACCGCTGATCTTTGATATATCAGAGACAGAGGCACCATCAATAGCCCTAAGAGAGCCGAAATGATTTAAAAGAATTTTTGCAAGTTCTTCGGCACTCATCCCTTCTTTGCCTGTTCTTATAATTATAGCAAGTAGCTTTGAAAGAGGTAGATTTTCTGCTCCAAGCTTTACTAACATTTCTCTTGGTCTTTCTTCTTCTATCCATTCTTTTATAGGACGATTGCTTTTTCTTTTTTGCTTTTCTTTTTTTATCTCCTCTCGTAATTCATCACAGTTTTTTTTGGAAGTTATGTTTAATTTCTCAATAATCTTTGAGTAATCAATATGACTTTGTAATTTGTTGGTTGAACATCTAAGATAAACCTTGCCTCTTTTGCTATATATAGGGTAGAGATTATTTTGGGCCATAAAAATAATTAGCTCTTTAGAAGAAATATCAGTCATCTGTTATAGGTTATAAAGTTTAAAACTGCTCTGCAGGTTATCTTTAATTATATTATATCTAACCTCTTGAAGTTCTATAATGATTTTTCCAAAAGGCGTCATAAAAATTATTTGAACGCTTATGATATTCAAGTTTTATTTTATTGGCTTCTTTTAGGATAGTCTCTTTCATTGGATGGCTATCATCAAACCACTCCAGAAGTAAGTCCTCTTTAACTTCGATATGAAACTGCAAAGCATAAACATTATCTTTATAACGAAAAGCTTGATTTTCGTATAAAGCAGATTTTGCTAAGTGAACTGCTCCTTGTGGTAAGTCAAAGGTGTCTCCATGCCAATGGAAAACTTTGAACCTTTTCCATATATCACCTACAGAGGGATGTTTGGCAAGGGATAACATTAAAGGATCTCTAAGTGCCTCTGTAGTCAATTCTATGTTATGCCAGCCTATCTCTAAACAATGGCCTTTATAGACTCTTGCTCCAAGCACATGGGCGATCAACTGTGAACCTAAGCATATACCAAGTACCTTCAAATCTTTGTTTAAAGCGTCTTCTATAAGTTTTAAAAGTAACTTTAAATGAGGATATCTATCCATCTCGTAAACACCCATCGGACCGCCTAAGATTACAAGGCTATTATACCCATCAAGTGTTGGCGGAAGATCTCCGTCTTCTGCTTCAAAAATAATATGGGTAATTTTGTTTTTTTTCAGATAATCCTCAATGCTGCCAGGTCCTTCTTTTTTTACATTTTTAATGATCGCTATCATTTAGTCCTAAGTCTTTTTTGATTTTTATCCCATATTTTCTTACTCTGTAGTTTAGCTGTCTTTCTGTAAGTCCTAATAATTTAGCTGTTTTTCTAATATTGTAGTTAAATCTTGGAAGAGCATCCATGATTCTAATTCTTTCAAGTTCTTCTATTTCTGTAGGAAGTTTAAGATCTTCAGAAAACACAGATTTGACTTTAATGATACCTCTGACTCTGTCAGGAAGTTCGTATACCTTTATTTTATCGCTTTCTGACATAACAACAAGTCTTTCAATAGTATTAGAGAGCTCTCTAACGTTTCCGGGCCAATCGTAAGATAAGAGAACCTTTAATGCTTCATTGTCTATAGAAATAGATTTTTTATAAATGTTACAAAAACTTTTTAAATAATACTCAACAAGTGGAGGAATATCTTCCTTTCTTTCTCTTAATGGCGGAATATAAATCGGGATAACATTAAGCCTCCAAAAGAGATCTTCTCGGAAGCTTCCTTTTCTTATTTCTTCAGAAAGATCCTTATTTGTTGCTGAGATTATCCTTACATCAACCTTTATGTTTTTTGAAGAACCAAGAGGTTCAAAAGCTTTATCTTGCAGAACTCTTAATAGTTTTGGCTGAAGTGAAAAAGGTAGTTCTCCAATTTCGTCAAGAAATATAGTTCCTCCATTTGCTTGTTCAAATTTTCCAATTCTTTTTATAGCACCTGTAAAGGCTCCTTTTTCAGAGCCAAAAAGTTCTGCTTCAAGAAGGTTCTCAGGAATTGCTGCACAATTTATTGCCACAAAAGGTCCTTTTGCTCTTTTGCTTTGGAAGTGTATGGTCTTAGCGATTAATTCCTTACCTGTACCTGATTCACCAAAAAGTAAAACTGTTGCATCGGTGCCAGCTACTTTCATTACAGTCTTAAGCACTGCTTGAAAGGAAGGAGATTGTCCTATAAGATTAGGGAAATTGTATCTGTCCTTAAGTTGTGCCCTAAGGATAATATTTTCGTCTTCAATAATCTTATAAGTCTCCCATAGCTTCAAAAATTGTCCAATCAAGGATGCAATTATTGAAAGCACTCTTAAGTCATCGTCCACATCAACCTGCTCATCTGCATAAATTCTATCGGCAGAGACTACACCAAGAATTTCTTCTTCTATCTTGATAGGGACACAAAGAAAAGAGATACCCTTTTTATTAGGTCTGCTACCTGTTTTGTTTAAAAACTGTGGTTCTTTTTCAATATCTGGTATAAACATCGGTTGACCTGTCTCTATCACCCTGCCCACTATTCCTTCACCAAGTCTATATTTGCCTCTACTTATCTCCTCTTCAGTTAAACCATAAGCAGCAACAATACTTATTTCTTCCGTTTTTTTATCAAAAATAAAAATACTGCCTCTCCTCATCTCCAGCTCTTTAGAGATAATCTCAAGGGCTAAAAAAAGATTTTTTTCAAGGTTGAAGGATGAAGTTAAAACCTTACTAATCTCAAAAAGTGCTTTTAATTCAATATTTTCGTATTTATTCATGTCTCTATCTTTTTTTTAAACGGTAATTAGTTGCCGTTACTCTATTATAGCATTTAAGAACCTTTGGGTCAAGAAAGATATATTGTTAATCTCTGTAGAAGGTTTGTAATGGAAAGGTAACGATGTCTATATACCGCAAGTACAATCTTAAAATTGGAATTGCTAACTTTGTCTCTTTTTCAATTAAAGGTAAATGACAACATGAACAAAAAAGAGAAAATCAAGATAAAAAGATAAGATCACAGGTAATTTATAGGATATGGAAAGAAAAGATAGTGAAAACCTTATATATTCTTTATAAGTGATCAGTAAGCCATACGAATAAGGAGCTGATTAAGCAAGTAAGATAAAGTAGCATAAATTTATAAACATAAATTTATAAAAATTAAGAAAAAAGAGTAACGAGCTTCTTTCAGCTATTAAGCATATATATTAAAATAATGCAAAAGTGAATAAAGAGTAAAAATTATTTAGTATGGCTAAACAAAAAAATTTATTACTAAAGGCAGATAACTTAGAGCATTCTATGCTTCTATCAAGATTTACTATTAATATATCTAAAGTGAGAATGGGCTATCGGTGACTACAATGAAATAACCATAATAAAAAGCTATATCAAATAGAGGTAGATATTTTTTAAAAGAAAATAATTAAAGTTCAGATATATAAAGTTTGATTTGACAGCAAATGGAAACAATATAATATTAAAAAGTAGAAGAGTTCGTATACCAGCAATTGCGTTATATTAAGTGTAAAATAGATATGTAATCCTATAAGATATTGAAGAAGAAAGCAAAAAATGGCTAATTTTATTTTGCCTTTAAAGATGGATATTTTTTTCTTGACTTTTTTTGGATAATTAATTTATCTTAATTAAGATGAACGCTTGCTTGAGAAAAGCAGTGACGGAATCAACTTAAAACATAATTTGTAGAATCTAAAAGCCATGGAGGCTTGTGCTAAGAAGGCACAGTTTTCATGGCTTTTTTTTATATAATTTAGCTTAGTAGTGCGTTTTGATTTATTACTCATTAAGATTAAGAGGTATAAAACTATTTGTTCTTTGAGAAAAATGATAGAATCACCCCCCCCACCTCCCCTAATCTCTCCTGTCTGTTGCCCTCCTGTGCAGATTATGCACTAGACAGACAGGAGAGGAGATACCTATACTAAATTGTTTTTATGCAAATGATTCACAATTAAATAAAAATAAAAGCAAAAAAGGAGAAAGAAAAATATTAGATAAAAATCTTACTTAAAGACTGCGGAGTATTATGAGTAAGCACCACGATTTAAGTGTTAACCTTAGGTAATCTAAGTGTGAGGAGATAAATATTTTACAAAAACAGTCTTTTGGAGTAAAAAACGCAGCTTATTGAAGAATGGCAATTCAGCCAGAAGTTTCTTGTCCTTAATCACCTCCTGATTAAGGTGAGAAGGGCGAGGAAGTGAGCCCTCTCCCCATTTGCCTCGCCCTTCTCCAAAGAATTGTTTAATATTTTAATTGCTGAGCTATTGAATGTCAAATGAGAAAATCAATAAAAGACAGAATATTGTTATTGTGATAAAGGCGAAATAGGCTTAATCCTTTGCAATCACAGTTTTAATTATAAGGGGTGATGAGAGCAAGCAGTGCAATAAATTTAAAATTTAAAATTCAAGATTCAAAAATTAAGATTCAAGATTCAAAAATTGAAAATAATTGCAACACTACCGCACTTCCGTTATATAACATTATGTTGTAGTACTAAAAAGGCAGGGCATAGACCTTTGGCGAGGATGCCCTGCTCTTAATGAAGACGCTGTATCAGAAGCCTGTGCCATTGGCATACAGGAAATGCCCCTTTTTATTTATCAAAAAGGCGGGCTAAACACACTTATTTGGAGGTTATGCCTGTGAAGTTTTTGATTTTTGCTTTTATCTTTTTAGTTTTATCTCCTTGTCTTTCTGAAGCCAAGATAACTTTGATCCCAGAGATTGAGGTTGTTGGTGAGCAGGTTCAGAAGGAGAAATCAGAAATTTCTATCAAGTCTGAGACTCTGCCAAGCACTGTCCATGTAATAACTGGGGAAGACCTTGAGAAGACGAATGTTAGACACTATACAGATTTTTATAGAAAGGTGCCTGCCATGAAGGTTATCTATATGGGGCAGGGTGAGGTAGGTGATAGACTGGGAACAAGAGGCTTTTGGAATGGTTATGCAGTTTTTGTTGACGGAGTCCCTTTAAATATGCCCCATCACATGCATTTGCACGGACTTGCCGATGCAGCATGGCTACTGCCTGAGATGATAGAGAGAGTAGAGGTAATAAAAGGACCTTTTTCAGCCCTTTATGGAAATTTTGCCCTTGGAGGAGTAATCAACATAATAACGAAAAAGGTTGACAAATCCCCTTCAGTAGGTGCTGAAGTAGGGAGTTTTGGGGTTTTTCAAGGTGTCGCTACCGTCTCTAATGCCCAATGGAGCCCCACACCCTTTTTGGTCTATGAAGCATATACAAAAGATGGCTACAGGGATAATTCAAATCTTACAAGGTATAACCTTTTCAATAAGATTACCTTCCCTTTCTGGGATGGGAAGCTTTCAATAAGGGCTAATTATGTAAAGAGGGATTGGGGTGCTCCAGGCTATTTAGTAATTGATGATGTAAAGAAGGGATTGGTTAATAAAAAATCTGCCGTTAACCAAACAGATGATGGCAGTAGTGAGTACTATAATCTTGTTATAAATTACTCTCCAAAAACAGAAGAGGGGCTTCACGGCACTTTGTATCTTGCCTCTGAAGATTTTAACAGAGTAGCTACCTTTCAGCCTTCCCCACAAAGATGGGAGCACAATAAAAGGGTTTTCTACGGCTGGAACATACTATATAACTACCTACCCTACAAGAATCTTTCCCTTATATTTGGGACAGACGGCAGGTTTGATGATGGTTCAGTCAGAAGATATAATACGCAAAATAGAACGACCATTTTAGCCAATACCCACAACTGGGATGTGGAGGAATTGAGTATAGGGCTTTTTACCCAGATACAATGGAAGCCTATTGAATATGTGAAACTTACAGGTGGGCTAAGATATGACCGTTTTGATTTTGATATTGAAAATAAAATTAGACCTAATAATTCTGGCTCAGGTGACACCTATATCATAAGCCCCAAGATAGGTTTTGTAATTACCCCAGTTAAAAATATCACTATCTTTGCTAACAAAGGACTTGGCTTTAGATCTCCCTATGTAGCTGAGATGTCCCCCCATGATAGAGATTATAAGAATATGAATCTTAAGCCTGCAAAGGTCGATACTTGGGATGTGGGCTTCAATACCCTTGTCTTTGACAGATTAAGTTTTGCTTTCAATTATTATCAGACTGAAATGGAAAGAGAGATCAGGGTAGTAGGTGGAGAGACCCTAAATATTGGCAGATCTAAAAGAGATGGTTATGAAGGGGAGTTAAGGTTTTTTGCAACCAATGAGCTTACTCTATTTGTCAGTTATGCATGGGTAAAGGCAAGGATAAAAAATCCTGCAGTAGCTGGACAAGATAGGGTAACAAATGTGCCTGAAGACTATATAACGGCAGGTGTGGAATGGGTAAAGAACCTTGACAATAAAAAATCCATAAGTCTTGACCTATACACTCAGGTCTATGGAAAAACACCTTTAGATGCTGCAGGCACTACCTTTAGGGATACCTTTGGTAAGTATTACGCAAAAGTACAGTATAAGATGTCTAACATAACTCTATATGCTGGAGCTATCTATCATCCAAAAGAATACATCTCAGAGGGGCAGTTCATAGTAAATAACTTAGTAGTTTATGATCCGAGACCAAAATGGGACATAAATGCAGGGATTAAGTATCATTTTTAAAAAAACGTTAGGGTTAATTCAAAGGA